>CAZNCM010000146.1:6964-10663 GCA_964571155.1 uncultured Lyngbya sp.
GAACGCTTAGGAATGGCGGATTTTTGGTCATCGTTAAAATGTATTCGTTGCGGCGCTTGTCTGAATACTTGTCCAGTGTACCGTCGCAGTGGCGGATTGAGTTATGGGGCGGTTTATTCGGGTCCGATTGGAATGGTTTTAGACCCTACTTTTGATGCGAAAAAATACAGTAATTTACCCTATTCTTCTACCCTTTGTGGTTCCTGTGGTGATGTTTGTCCCGTGAAAATAGATCTCCCCGAACAAATTTATAAATGGCGTCGGGTGATGGCGGAAAAACAGTTACTCTCTTTACCTCGTCGAGAGAGTATGAAAGCTGCGGGAATGGTGTTAGGAAATTCTCGGCTTTATCGTTTTGCTGAGAATGTGGTTATCCAGAAAGTCATGAAGTATTTTCCCTTGTTATTTTCGAGTAAAATATTAAATCCTTGGGTGCGACATCGGGCGTTACCAACGGTTCCCAAACAAACCTTTAAACAGTGGTATATCGAAAACCGTCAACCTCAAAAAAATAAGTAATTTTCTGGTAGAATAGAACGATAAAGCCGCAATATTATCTGAAGCTATGGCTGTCAAAACCCCGAGTCTCAAAGTAACTTGGGAAAAGTTACCCGAAGACTATATTTTACCCGACGATCCGGTGGATAATATTACTCAGCCCCTATTGGCAATGGCATTAACAGATGCTTTAAGCGCTGCGGGAAAATTGCCCGAAAATTCCCTCACACCGACTAATTATGGCATCTGTGCGACGGTTAATGACAAAATTGTTGTCAAAGCACCCGACTGGGCGTTTATTCGGGAAATTCGAGTCGAACGCTCGGAAGTTGAACGCAGTTATACGCCCCGTTTGGAAGGGGATATTCCTATTATTGTGATGGAATTTATCTCGGAAACCGAGGGCGATGAATATTCGATAAAACCCACCTATCCGCCCGGAAAATGGTTTTTCTACGAGCAGGTGTTGGAGGTTCCCAACTATGGAATTTTTGAGCCAAAAAATGGGGTTTTAGAACTTTATAAGCCCGATAATTCTGGCAGATATAAGGTACAAAAACCCGATGAAGATGGGCGATATTGGATCGCGGAAATGGAGTTATTTTTAGGTGTTTGGCAAGGAACTCACGACAGACGCACAGGCTATTGGTTACGGTGGTGGGATGAGGCGGGAAACCTGTTGTTATGGGGTTCTGAGTTGGTTCAACAAGAACGTCAACGTGCCGAACTTGCCGAACTTCGCGCCCAACGCCTTTTAGAACGACTCAAAGCGGAGGGAATTGAACTCGAAGAATAGGGTTTTCAGAATAAAAGCTGGAGTTTTGACGACTGATGTTAAAGTTAATAAATGGTCAAAACTCCAGTCTATTAATTAGGCTTTAAACGTTAGGATGGGTTGCAGTCGAGCCACTTCTTGAACCATTCCCGCTTCCACTTGAGAAGAAATTACGGGTTGAATGGGTTTATAGGCTAGGGGTGCTTCTTCAATGCGACGATGTTCTCTTGGGGTAATACAGTCAACTCCGGTTAACCCCAACTCCACCTCACTCAACGTTGCACCCAAACGGGATAAAGAAAACCGCGAGTGCAGTCGCCCCGCACCGTGAGAAGCAGAAGCCAAAAATTGACCATTACCCAAACCCCGCATTAAATAAGAGGGCGTACCCATCGAACCCGGAATTACCACAGGTTGTCCCCATTGGGCCGGACTCGCACCCTTGCGAACCACCCAACCCTCACCGTCGGGAAACGTCAAATTATGAGGGAAGTCACAAACCAATGGTGCTTCAAACAGACCATAAACCTGTCTCAACCGTAGTCGTAATAGTTCCGCCAACAGCAAACGGTTAACAAAACCATAATTGGCTGCGGTGGCTTCGGCTTCTAAGTAACCTTCGACTAACTCCGGGGTTGAACATGAAAGCGGAAACAGTCGTCCGGTTGGATAAGCCAAACCATCGGGCCAGGCTTGTTGAGCCTTTTCTCGCCACAAACGACCAATATATTTCCCCACTGTGCGCGAACCGGAGTGAATCATAAACGCCAGTTGTCCTTCCCGAACGCCCCAAGCGTAGGCGGTAGCCCGGTCTGAAATGGCATCAACCCGTTGAATTTCCACAAAATGATTCCCCCCGCCAATGGTTGCTAAATCGCCGTCCCGCACCCATCCTTGATCGGGAATTAAATCCGGCGGTGCCCAACGCAAACTCCCGGGTAGTGAACCCAAATGATAAACTTGTTCGGTTTCTGACCAAAGTTGTTCAAAATTGGACTGGGCGACACTTCCAAGGGGTTTTTGACTCATCTGTTCCAACCAGCCCAAAATTCCATGACAAAATAGAGCTTGAGCGGTTTTAGCGGTCATGGTGACATCTCGGGTTCCTTCAAAATAATCACCCTTCATCAACTCAATAAAGCGCTCGCGTTTTCGAGTAAAATCTTCAACAGACAAGTCAACAACGTGCAGTCGCATTCCGCAGTTAATATCGGAACCGACTGCTGCCGGAATTAACATTCCTTCTGTTTTGATAACAGAACCGATAGCCACATCACCATCGCCAGGATGGAAGTCCGGTGTCGCACAAGCACGAGTCACAGAACCTCTGACTGGATGACGAATATTGGCTAAATTGGCTAACTGTTTGAATGCTTTTCCTTCGATGGGTAAACCCTCTGGAAGTAAAATCTCCGAGTTGGGTGCATTCGGATAGTCAGAAAGACGGATGGAGTAAACGTTGTTGCTGTAACTAACAGTTAATCCTTGACGGGATAAAGCCTTAAAAAGTCGTTTTTGTTTTTTCGGATGCTGCATGATACTATCCAACAGATTCTCAGTGAATCTGTCTCAATGGTTGAAGTGATTGAGATTTGGATAGGGATTCAGCAGCCACGCTTGTTTCTCTCTAGGTTAGGGATTTTAGATAGATCGAACATCGCCTAACGTTCAATCAACGCTTCAGGATAAGGTTCGGAATCTAAAACCGGAATTATTAAGGAATTAAGCCTAAAGAGAATTTTGTTTTTCCCTACATCAATGAATTTAACATAAGATTTCTAGCTTGTCTAGCTTGAAGCGGAAAGTTTCTCAAAGTCTACTTAACTTTTTGGAGTTCTGAGTTAGAGGAGACAGAAAATACTCAATTCTCTATCTCCGCCTCACTATTTAGCGTATGGATGTTGAATTTTCGGAAAGGGATAACTCATCAAGCGATCGCCAAATTTCCTGCATTAAATCATTTAACCCAATTTTAGCAACCGCCGAAATAAGAAAGACTTTAGATTGGCTAACTTGCTGAATTTGAGTAATCATTGCTTGCACTTCTTCGCTATCCGTATCTACCGCATCCACCTTATTTAACGCCACAATTTGCGGACGATCCGTTAAACCCCGACCATAGGCTTGTAATTCTTGCTGAATCGTATGATAATTTTCAACAGGAGTCGGATCAGTAATATCAATTAAATGCAATAAAACCCGAGTGCGTTCAATATGGCGTAGGAATTCATGGCCTAAACCTAAACCCATATGAGCGCCTTCAATTAAACCCGGAATATCTGCAAACACAGTACCATCGCCTGTCGGTTTACGAACAACCCCCAAGTTAGGAATCAGCGTAGTAAAGGGATAATCCGCAATTTTAGGTTTAGCGGCAGATAATGACGAAATTAACGTAGATTTCCCCGCATTCGGCAATCCCATAA
>CAZNCM010000146.1:10673-13297 GCA_964571155.1 uncultured Lyngbya sp.
CAGCTAACAGTTTTAACTCCAATCTAAGCTGTCGTTGTTCACCTATTAACCCCGGTAAAGCATAATCAGGAGCGCGATTTTGGTTACTCAGAAAATGAGCATTTCCTAAACCGCCTTTACCCCCTTTCGCAACACAAAATTCTTGATGAGGGTGAATCAAATCTACTAAAATTTCTTCAGTTTCTACATCATAAACCGTAGTCCCACAAGGAACTTCAATAATGCGATCCTTTCCGGTGGCGCCCGTCATATTTTTGGGGCCACCTCGTCGGCCATCTTCAGCGCGAAAACGGTGATTGTACTTCAAATCGAGTAAAGTTTGTAGGTGTTCAACCGCGACTAAAATCACTGAACCCCCTTTTCCACCATTCCCACCCGAAGGCCCTCCGGCAGGAACATACTTTTCTCGACGAAAGGCGACGATCCCATCGCCACCTTTACCCGCTTCCACTAGAATTTCAACTTGATCAATAAATTGCATCTCTAGGATTTGTAATTGGGACTAGGAATATCGGACATTAAACTTTGAACTTGAGATTAAAAAGATTCTCAGGCCTGCGATCCCTGCCCCTAGATCCTCAAAACTTCCCGCTTAACACATTAAGATCGTTGGAAATAGAAATAAGTTGCCATCGGTGCATTGTAGCGGTTTGGTCATCAGTTTCTTCAGCCGTCTTAAAAGTACCTTCGACTTGAACCTGTTCCTTTTCGCTGGGTGGGCCAGGATCGGGATTTCCCGACAAGACCGTAACCAAACGATCGCTGGCAGCTCGGAAGGCTTCATTATACTTATTACCATCCCGCAACGGAACTTGTAAGGTTTCCTTGGCAACACTTTCGGCAATTTCATCGGTGAGGAGCGACTTCACTCCCTCTCCAGTTACAATCGCACTATTATTAGTCAGAGTATCCAACACTAACAGCGTTTCATTGGTGGCCGCTTCCGGAGTCGGAAACCACTTATTAAACAAATCCTCAGTAAAGCTATCGGCGGTTTCCCCATAGTCAAAACGACGTAGCGTCACCAAACGCACTTCATAACCCGTTTGCTCGGCGAGTTCCGATAACTTTTGGTTAATCAGACGTTCAGAGCTTAAACTCAAAACATCCCCATCATCGACGATCCAGGTTGGATCACCAGAAGTTAAGTTCGGTATTTGATAAACCCCAGTCGCCCCCGCAGGTGTAGCCCAGAGTTGAGCAATCAAAACCGCAAGCACAGTCGGTAAAAGCAACGGAACAAAGCGTTTTTTCCAATTTAAGATTTTGTTAAATAGCTGTATCATTAGATTTAGTTGATCCGTATGATCGTCTTTTCAACCCATCCTACTACTATACAATTTAAGCTGTCCGCTTCATCGATCTGCAAAAATAGAGTCTACAGTTTGAGCTATCTGTTTTGATTAGAATGCCAGTGATATCCTGATTGGTGATCAGCCTGTCCTCTTGAATCAAGACAGACAGAACGTTTATAGTGTCGGAAGTGTTTCGCTCAGACTGGCGATCAAAAACCAGTCATGGGGTATATATCGAATATCGAAGCTTATGGATTTTTCGAGTGTTGCAGCCCAGTTAAACGCTGGAACAATTCTGCCCGAGGGAATTGTCATTATCACCCTCCTAACGGTTTTAATTACCGATCTGATCGTTGGACGGACGGCTTCTTCTGGCCTGACACCCTACATTGCGATCGCAGGTCTTTTTGGGGCGATGTTCGCCTTATACTATCAGTGGAATAGTACCGATACCATCGGATTTTTAGGGAGTTTCAACAGCGATGCCCTCAGTGTAGTGTTTCGCGGTATTATCGCCCTCTCTGCTGCGGTGACTATTTTGATGTCGGTTCGCTATGTCGAACAAACCGGTACCTCCTTGGCTGAATTTATCGGTATTTTACTCACAGCCTGTCTGGGGGGAATGTTCCTCTCCGGGGCGACGGAATTAGTGATGATCTTCGTCTCCCTAGAAACCCTGAGTATCTCATCATACCTGCTGACCGGCTACACCAAACGCGATCCCCGTTCCAACGAAGCCGCGTTGAAATACCTCTTAATTGGGGCATCGAGTTCAGCCGTATTCCTCTACGGATTATCCCTGCTGTATGGACTCTCTGGTGGAGAAACCAATCTGACTGAGATCGCCAAAGTCCTGGCTACATCTGGGGCGGGTGAATCCCTCGCGATGGTAATTTCCCTTGTGTTTGTGATTGCGGGGATTTCCTTCAAAATTTCTGCTGTTCCCTTCCACCAATGGACACCCGACGTTTATGAAGGTTCACCCACTCCGGTTGTTGCTTTCTTGTCTGTTGGTTCCAAAGCAGCCGGGTTTGCCCTCGCCATTCGGTTATTAGTGAATGCTTTCCCCATTGTCAGCGATCAGTGGCGGTTAGTCTTTACAGCCCTCGCCATTCTCAGCTTAGTCTTAGGAAATGTTGTCGCCCTCGCCCAAACCAGCATGAAGCGGATGTTGGCTTATTCCTCTATCGCCCAAGCGGGATTTGTGATGATTGGGTTAATCGCTGGTACAGAGGCCGGTTACTCCAGCATGATATTTTACCTGTTGGTGTATTTGTTTATGAACCTGGGCGGTTTTACCTGCGTGATTCTGTTCTCACTGCGAACCGG
>CAZNCM010000147.1:0-5909 GCA_964571155.1 uncultured Lyngbya sp.
TTGGTTTCAATTTCATGCTGATACGTCCAAGCCAGCTTTTGTTTTAACTCCAAGGGGAGATCATAAGGACATTCGTTGGTATCTAAACGATCTAAAATAATCTCAGATGCGACTGGACTCCCAGAGTCTCCACCCGGATGAGGTGCATAAGCTTGAAATTGAGCCAGATCATTGCGAATGAAGGGAAGCATAGGGCTAAAAACAGTGAACAGGTTACAGATGTTAGGTGACTAAATCCTAACCCCTAATCCTCTAATCCTACAAAATCGTAACTTGAATATTGGACAAACTCTAGATTCTTATGGTTTCTCTTAAACTTGATATTGGTTATCTTCCCACACCGCCAGAATTAGTCACTGCGATGCTGGATAGACTCCGTTTAAATAATCACGATGTATTGTATGATCTCGGCTGTGGAGATGGACGAATTGCGATCGCAGCGGCTGGGCGTTATAGTGTTAGAGCAGTCGGAATCGATATCGATCCAGAACGAATAGAAGAAGCAAACCGGAATGCTAAAATTGCTGGAGTTGATCAGCAAGTAGAATTTCGTTTACAAAATTTGTTTGAAAGTGAGATAGGCGAAGCAACAGTCGTTTATATTTATCTGTTACCTCACCTTAACCTCAAACTCAAACCTCAGTTTGACCAACTCCAACCGGGAACTCGCATTATTTCACGAGATTTTGAGATCGGAGACTGGAAACCTGATCATCAGTTCCATATTCAAGGTGTAGAAGAAGAATCAACCTTTTATTTTTGGCAAACCTGACGAAATAATTCGGCTAACTTGTTGGCTTCTGTGGTAATATTATGCTGATTAGCAACTTGTTCTGCTCCATATCGACCCATTTCTTCAAGTTGTTCACGAGGGGTTTGTAGAACTATTTTCAGCGCTGCTGTCAGGGCTTCAGTCGAACCGGATGGAACCAGCCAACCACTTTTATTCGGTTCAACCAATTCAGGAATTCCAGCAATATAAGTGGTTATTGCCGGACGCCCTAGAGCGAGTGCTTCCATCAACACAACGGGGAGTCCTTCTGCAAAACTCGGTAAAACGAGGGCTTGAGCGGCTAAAATTTGTTCCCGAACTTGTGTATTGGTTGCCCAACCTGTAATTTCAATGTAATCTTTGAGATTGAGTTGAGCGATCAGAGTTTCCATTCGTTGGCGAAATGGTCCATCTCCGACAAATACCAGCTTAAATTGAATTCCTTGGGCTGCGAGTTGGCTAGCTGCTTCAACCAGGAGTAAATGACCTTTTTGTTCACTCAAACGCCCTATACAAACTAAGCGCGGTTCATCGGGAATGGGAACGTGAGGTTGGTCTAGAAACAAGTGATCAACTCCACAGCGAACGACCTGAATTTTAGACCATTGTTTGTAGTCACACCAGCGATACAGTTGACTTTTTCCAAAGGAACTAATCGCGACAACAAAACTAGCTTGATTGATTTTTTCAGTTAAATTAATGCCTTGAGGTTTATCAAATTCTTCGGGGCCATGAACAGTAAAGCTATAAGTTGGCCCTCCTAAAACGTGACAAAACATCGCGACAGTGGTGGCATTCGTTCCAAAATGAACGTGAATATGTTCAACCTGTGACTCTAAAACCCATCGTAACATCACACAGGCTTCTGCCAGATAGATCAGATGATACAGAATACCCAGAATACCCCGTTCAGATTTTTGACTCACTTGGAAAGCGAGTCCGAGGGTGGAAAAGAAACGAAAGGGACGAGTGATAATTACCCACAATAGACTGAAAAATAAACCGATTGCTCCTTCTTTGAGAATAAATTTAGTTTTGGTACATTCCTGTTTATCCGCTTCGTCTACTAACTGATCTTCTAAAGAACGAACCGAAAATCTCTGAACTTCAATTCCTGTGGCTTCAACCGCCAAGATTTCCCGACGGATGAAGCTATGGCTAACTTTAGGATATTGGTTAACAAAATAGGCAATTTTCATGGTTTTAAAAGTGACAGGTTTCAGGGTTGAGATTTCGGAAGCCGGGGAAATGTTAACTGTTCCCTAATCACAATTAATGAGTTAGGAGTTTGGTAGACCCGTCAATATTGTTGATGAGGAAATAGAACTCATCCCTACTTTGAATTGACCCCGACTTGATCTCGTTCCGTTCTAACCCATTCTTTCTCCCGTTTAACGAGAAAACCGAAATAAAGCGGAATTTTCCAAAGAATATATAGAGGTACACTCAGCAATGTCCAACCCGAAATTCGCTCTCGACCATATTTTGCCCAAGCTGCTACAATTGCCACTAGCATGAGTCCACCTGTAATACTATTCAAAATAGCAGGTTGCCAAGATAAACCCAAAATCCCAACGATTGTAGCAATAACTGTTATTCCTAACCACAGCATCACCAGTAGAGACAGAGGCGGTACAAACAGGTCTAAAGCCATCACAAATAAGTCTAGGCGTTTTTGCTGAAGGGAGGCTTTTAGGAGTCGTGGAACTTGAGTCAGGATGGTTTGGAGATGTCCATGTTCCCAACGGGTTCTTTGTTTGGTAGCGGCTTGTTGCTGTTGAGGGAGAATGCCTGTCACTCGCCCTTGGGGACAGTATAAAGGGGGATGACCTGCGATCGCTAAATCGACACCAAGCTGCATATCTTCGACAATATTACCACTGGCAACGCTGATTTGACGCAAAATTGACCAGGGAAAAGCCATTCCGGTTCCAGTTAAAGCACAGGGAAAATTCAGGCGTTCGAGTCCTTGAGGACGAACTTGATTTTTGACTAAAAATGCTAATGCTGAAATTGAGTCTTTTGGGGTCGGTTCGTCCGGAATTTCCATTAAGTATAATGCTTGTACGGGTCTTCCGGTAGCGATCGCTTTTTGGGTAATTTGTTCTATTGTTCCCGGTTCAACTCTACAATCAGCATCCACCATGACTAAAACATCGGGCTGATTAGCTTCTAAGAAGCGCAAACCATAGTCTAAAGCATAGCCTTTTCCCCGTTGATCAGGGTTTTGGCGTTCTAAAACGGTGACTCCGGTTTGACGGGCAATGTCGGCTGTTTGATCGGTACAGTTATCGGCAATTACGATAATTTGATCGTTCGTTTTTAATTGAGGTAATAAAGGTTCAATTGTAGCTATAATTCCCAATTCTTCATTATGAGCTGGAATCAAAATTGTGACTCGTGGCTGGAAGTTATTTGGGGCTGAATCTTTAGAAAAGTTAGGAAATACAGCGAAAAGACATTCAAAGACAAAGACCAAAATTGGAATTGCTAACCCTAGCGTTATTCCCAAAATAAAAAGAATTAAGAATCCGCTCATACTTGACCTCTAATTTCCGCCTATCTCTTAAAATTTTATCAGGTCAAATTGGTGATGACAAGATAATTTTTTGTCCGCAATCTTCAACTGTAGAATAAAGTTTATGTTTTTTGTCTCTATAAATAGATAGATTTAGGTCTAACTTTTGGAAATGCTAGGCTCTAAAATTTTAACTCTCCTGCCCTTGAATCACCGATTGAAGTGGCAAAGAGTAAAGCTTTACAAAAACTTTAATAAACTCGAAAAAATTTTACACAATCTTTCTCTCGTGGGAGTCTAAGCTGGATGGGAGCGCCAAAGTAGCTCAGTTAAATTCTAGATTAATCCAGATGCGATCGCTCCGGGTCAGAAGATTGCTGTAACTGACACTGTAGAAATCCCCCAGCAAAGGGCTGACGATCACTAAAGAGAAGGATTATACTGGATTCGATAGAAATTCATGATCAAGTCAGGGCTGCCTGATGTCTCTGTCAGATTTCAGAGTGAGGCTGATATTAGTTCAGATGTGCAACAATGACTGACCGACGATTTAATTTGGACGTGTATTAAAAGGTCAAAGCCTAATTGAGTAAAAATAGGGGTGTAAACTTCAAATCATTTTTGAAACGAAGAACAATGCAAATGCAATCGATTGGGATATCTGTCACCAACTTAACTCTATATACGATTCTCAGTCTGAATCTACAGTTACCCGTTTTTGCCCAAAATCGACCGTTGATTCCTCCCGTCAATCAGACTCCGAATGCGACAGAGTTACCCCAACTCGATAGTACCTATAATCTGGGTACAGGTGATCGGCTGCGGTTGGATGTATTTGGAGTGGAAAAGTATAGCGGGGAGTAT
This sequence comes from uncultured Lyngbya sp., assembly GCA_964571155.1. Taxonomy (GTDB): domain Bacteria; phylum Cyanobacteriota; class Cyanobacteriia; order Cyanobacteriales; family Microcoleaceae; genus Capilliphycus. The sequence goes on from CAZNCM010000147.1 coordinate 4,155, forward strand.
CTGGTTTCAACGGATGGAACACTGAACTTACCCGGAATTGGTACGGTACAAGTGCAAGGACTGACTTTACCCCAAGCCCAAGCCCGCATCTCTGAGCGATATCGTGCTTTATTGAAACAGCCTGTAATCACTCTGAGTTTGATTGAATTTCGTCCAGTACAGATTGCGATTTCCGGAGAAGTGAATCGTCCGGGGTCTTATCGGATGGCGGGAGTTCCAGGTCAAGCCGGGGGTGGTGATGGACAACTTCCCCGAGTTACACAAGCGATTCAGTTAGCTGGAGGTTTAACAAAGGCGGCGGATTTAAGTCAGATTCAGCTTCGACGGACGACACCCAATGGTTCAGTTGTGACGTTAAACCTACAAGAGTTGCTTGAACAGGGAAGTTTGAACCAAGACCCAATTTTACTCGATGGGGATAGTATTTATGTCCCGACAGCAGTGAGCATTGATTCGTCCCAAATTCGTCAAATTGTTTCATCGGGTTTGGTTTCAGAAGAAAATGAGCCGTTACAAGTGGTTGTCGTTGGCCAAGTATTTCGTCCGGGAGTTTACACGGTGAGTGCAGAAAATGATAACTCAGATCCGCCCACTGTGACCCGAGCGATTCAAATTGCTGGAGGAATTACCAACTCAGCCGATATTCGGAATGTAGAAGTCCGTCGAATTACCAGAACAGGTTTACAAACCACCGAAATTAATTTGTGGGAACTGCTTCAGTCTGGTGATATTAATCAAGATCCTTTTCTGCAAGAAGGGGATACAATTGTGATTCCGACAGCTTCAGAGATTAATCCAGAGGAAGTAGAAGCCTTAGCAACTGCTAGTTTCTCACCAGAAACGATTAATGTTAATGTCGTTGGAGAGGTGGTAGAACCCGGTATTTTGCAAGTTCCTCCTAATACGCCTCTCAATCAGGCTATACTCGCAGCAGGAGGATTTGATAGTATTCGCGCTCGTAAACAAGAGGTAGAATTAATTCGCCTAAATCCCGATGGTACAGTTACTCAGGAGAATATTACTATTGATTTAGCTCAAGGAATCAACGATCAAAATAATCCGATCTTACGGAACAATGATATTGTTGTGGTTAGCCGAACCGGTTTAACTCGGTTTGGAGATCTCACATCAGAATTTTTTCGTCCGGTCAGAGATATTATTACCCTGAGTGCATTTTTGAGATTATTTGGAGGCTAATTAATTATTGGGTTTAGGAAAGAAGTTTTGATTGAGAGACGCTTTGAATTGTAATGGGTAATCTCCACAAGATTGTGAGGATCTTTGGAAATCTCAAGCCTCCAACCTATATCCTTGGATGCTGTCATTCATATGCTCAATGATTAAGATAGAGTAAGGCTATTTAAAGTTCTAGGTAATTATGCAGCGCGATACTGTAGCAATTGACTCAGATGATCTAAAGGCTTCACAATTTGCCGATGAGACGGAGGAGTTGGCAGCTTCTTCGACTGGCGGTGGATTGAGTTTAGGCCCGGTATTAAGAACCGTTCAGCGAAAAATTATTTTGATTGCTGGGGTAGCTGGAATTGCCACCATTGCAGCCAACAGGTTAATTGAAGATCCACCTCCGACTTACATGGGTAATTTTCAGATGTTGGTCGAACCTGTGACTTCAACCGATAAGTTGACTGATCCTTTAACCCTTAACCGCACCCAGGGAAACCCCAATGATAGTTTATTTAACTTAGATTATCCCACTCAGCTAGAAATTTTGCAAAGTCCAGAAGTTTTAGATGA
>CAZNCM010000147.1:5919-12866 GCA_964571155.1 uncultured Lyngbya sp.
AGGTTCAACCGCAATATCCAGACTTTAATCTGAAAAAAATTCAAAAGAACTTAGTCGTTGAGCGTTTAGTTGGGGCAAACAGGAGATTTGATCAAACTAAAATTCTGGAAATTAAATACGAAGGCTTAGATCCGGGTTTGATTGAGCTAGTCTTACAAGAAACGGCTGAACGGTATTTGACATATAGTGTAGAGGAGCGCAGTAGTGGTCTTCGCGAAGGGATAAAATATATTGATACTCAACTCCCGGACTTAGAAAGACGGGTAAATAGCTATCAAAGTCAACTCCAAAACTTGCAACAAGATTATCAACTGTTTAATCCTCAAACTCGGGGAGAAGAACTTTATCAACAAATTCGCCAACTTGAAACTCAACGAAATGAAACTCAAAGACAACTTCAAGAATTAACAAGTCAGTACAACAATTTGCAAGCTAAACTCAATTTAACCCCCGATGAAGCGATTGCGGCTTCGACCTTGAGTGAAGCTCCTAACCGAACTCAATTATTAGCCAGTTTGACAGAAATAGAAAACGAAATTGCTAAACAGTCTGCGGTTTATAATAATAATACGCCGGAGATGCAATTACTCCTGCAACAACGAGCTAATATTCAGCGATTACTGGATCAAGAAACACAAAGAGTTTTAGGTGAAAATCCCTCAACAATTTCTCCAAATTCTTCAGTTTTAGGATTTCAAAGTTCAATTCGTCAGCAACTGATTGGACAGCTTGTGGAAGTCAGCAATCAAATCCAAATGCTCGAAATTCGTTTAGCAGGACTAGAACAATCTCAATCCCAGCTTGAGCAACAAGCTGTAGTTTTCCCGAGTATTTCTCGTCGATATGCAGAATTACAACAACAACTTGAACTCGCAAATGGAAACCTCAAGCGACTACTTGAACAGCGAGAAAGACTGCTCCTAGACACGGCTCAAGATAACGTTCCTTGGGAAGTGATTTCTCAACCCATAGTTACAGAAGGTGAAAGTGATGGGGGATCGAAAAAGTTAATTATGGGTCTAGGTGGCGGTTTAGCAGTTGGATTGGCTCTGGCTCTTTTAATCGAGAAACTCCACAATATTTTCTACAGCATAGATGATCTCAAAGATGCGATCAAGCAGCCGATTTTAGGGATTATTCCCCGCCAGAAACGACAATCTGCTCTGAGCTTATTCGGGAGTTCTCAACAAAAGCTCTCTAAATTTATGGATGCTTTTGATGCGCTCTATGCAAATATCCGCTTTCTCTATGGAGATTCTCCAATACGTTCCTTAGCAGTTTGTTCGGCTGAGTCTGGAGATGGAAAATCCATGGTGGCTTTACATCTGGCTCAAACCATTGCGAGTATGGGTCAAAAGGTATTAATTGTTGATGCCAACTTACGTCATCCGCAACTCCATCAAAGCTTAGGTTTACCCAACCAAAAAGGACTAAGCAATCTTCTGACTGATAGCCGCATTGCTCCGAGTATTCTCATTCAACAGTCGGCAATGGCAGATAACCTATTTGCCTTAACTGCGGGAGTGCCAACCGCCGCAGCAATTAAACTTTTAGGGTCAGCTCAGATGCGGCATATCGTTGATGAACTTCAGAAGACGTTTGACCTGGTAATTTACGATACCCCTCAGTTAAAAGACTATACCGATGCAACTTTTCTCACCGGACATCTTGATGGTTTGATTATGGTGGTCGGAATTGCCAAAACCCATCAATCTGTGACTGAGGATATATTAGCTCAACTCAATAAGTTTCATCTCCCCTGTTTAGGTGTGGTGGCTAACCATACCCAGCGTTACTCCGACCGTAAAAATGTTCCTTACTTAGCACAGACAATTTCTGTTCAGAACACAACAGAAGAGATGGAACCGTTGATCTAAGTCTGACTTTCAGCGAGTTAGAAAGTCCTGACTTCCTGATGAAACATTGAACTTAATTTAAGAAAACATCAGGGTAGCCATCTTCACAATAGACTTGAGAGGTTAGGTCGTGTATTCGGCATTAATCTTCACATAGTCATAACTCAAATCACATCCCCAAGCTTTCCCTACGCCTGAACCATTTCCTAACTTGACTTGAATTAAAACAGTATCACTTTTTAGATATTCTCCCGCCGATGCTTGTGTCAAATACTGACTGGCGGCGGCTCGATCAAACGGTAAAGGTTGACCCTTTTCCATCAGAACAAACTCTCCCAATTGAATCCGTAAATCTTCTTGCTTAAAGTTGACTCCAGCCCGTCCGGCGGCGGCGGCAATTCTTCCCCAATTGGGATCATGACCAAAAATTGCTGATTTTACCAATGATGATCCGACAATCGTTTTCGCCACTTGACGAGCGTCAGGTTCATCGGGAGCGCCACTGACTTGCACTTCAATCAAACAAGTCGCCCCTTCACCATCGCGAGCGATCGCTTTGGCTAAATGTTCACAAACTGCGGTGAGCATAGCTTCCAGTTGATCCGCTTCTGGCCCTTTCCCTGTAATTGCAGGAGTACGAGATTGACCATTGGCTAACGCAATCAAAGTATCGTTGGTGCTGGTATCCCCGTCAACGGTAATCTGATTAAAACTGCGATTGGTAGCTCGACTTAACATTTCTTGCCATAACGGGGGTGAAACGGCCGCATCACAAGTGACAAACCCGAGCATCGTCGCCATATTGGGATGAATCATTCCAGACCCTTTAGAAATTCCTCCAATCCGAACGGGGCGATCGCCAAACGTTGTTTCTAAAGCAATGGATTTTGTGACTAAATCGGTGGTAATAATCGCACGGGCTGCGGCTTCTCCTCCCGACTCTGAAGCTTGTTCCACTAACTGCGGAATCGCGGCTTTGAGCGCATCCATTTTAATGCGTTGACCGATTACCCCTGTTGAAGCCAGTAAGACCGATTCTGGGGCGATATTCAAGGCTTGAGCTAAGACTTCGGCGCTTTCGACAGCATCGATCCAACCCTGTTCTCCGGTCGCCGCATTTGCCTGTCCCGCATTACATAAAATCGCCCTCGCACTAGATCGAGCTTGTAGTTGTTGACGACAATAATCGACACAGGCTGCTCGGACTTGCGAGGTGGTAAAGACTCCCGCCGCGATCGCATCGACATCCGACAAGATTAACGCCAAATCGGGCGCACCCGATCGTTTTAATCCCGCAACAATACCGGAGGCTTGATATCCTCTGGGTGCGGTTATACCCCCTGAAATCTCAGTCCAATCTGACATGGTTTCCCCTCCCCCCTGTCACTGTCTACAGAGGCAATTAGCGTTTCAAGCCCTCTATTGTAACCTACCTCTGCCTAAAGGCAATAGGCTTTTAGTCGCCCTTTGGGAGTTGGGGAGAGGAGGGGGCTTGCCGATGACTTCTAACCTGACGACTTTTAATCAAGGAGTTCGTCGGGGCAATTTATGAATTGCCCTTGTTTTCGGGGATTGAAGAATCATCTACAGCCCTAAATCCAGCTTCCACTGTTTTAATTGCCCGGTATTTCCGGGGGCGCAGTCAATCACCAAAAGTTGCCAACTTCCTTGGGGTGAAAGATTAAGAAACTGCCTTAAATAGGGTGTTGTTTGCAGTGAATAAGTCTTTTGTAACTGCGTTTGACGACCCAACATCCGATTTTGGAGTAACACTTTTTCCCCATTCGGTGCAATCAACCACACCTCAATATCTCCCAAAAAGCTATGTTCGATTTCTAAGGTGACTTGAATATCTTGCAGGGGAGAAGTTTCAGAAATGACGATCGAGCTTTTAATGCCTTGAGGCTGATCATCGGGAATTTCCAGGGTTCGATTATTGCTTTCGACCAGACGCCGAGAAGGTTTTTGAAAAGTCACTCGTTGACTTTGTGCCATTCTCACGGCTTGATAAGCATTGACTTTACCATAGCCAAACCACTGAGAATAACCATTGCGATCGTAACTTCCCAGACGAACTCCTAATTGGGGATCGGGATCAGGATCAATCACTTTATCGGCTGTTTGTTCTAAAATTCGTCGGACTTCTTGGGCGGTGAGATCGGGGTTCGCAGACAAGACTAAAGCTGCAACTCCGGCTACAACAGGCGTAGCGCTGGACGTTCCCCCAAAATAAGGCGTAAAATCCGATTGGTCATACCCAGCAGCACCAATACGATCAGTTGTAAACACGCCTAACCCTTGCAAAGAAGTCCGAATGGTCGGGGGAGTACCAATGTATCCGGTTTCGGGTAGCCACATTCCGGGAGGGGCGTTATTACTAGGCGCACAGACAGAAATTCCGGTTCCCCAGTTACTATAAGCTGACTTTTTATTAAGACTGTTACAAGCTGAAACTGCAATCACATCAGGGTGAACCGCAAATCCGGCTAACCATTTAACCTGACCTTTAATCACGTCATTTGGCCAGCCTTGTTCATTGAGAAGACCATTAATCGGACGGTTTGCGTTTCCCGCCGCGAAGATAATCACACATCCTTTGCCCTTGCGCCCTTGTTTAGCGGCTTTGGTGATGGCAGCACTTTGTCGTAGGGACAGGGGAAAATAGACCGCACTCGCCCCCCAACTACAGGAAACGACCGACGCACCTCTTTGAATTGCCCAGTTAAAAATTTGTTCAACGGATTCATCATCAAGATAACCCGTTGTCCGAATTGCCATTAACGCACAACCAGGTGCAACCCCGACAACTCCGCGACCATTTTCTTCAGCAAGGGCGACTCCAGCACAAGCGGTACCATGATTATCAGAGGCGGCCTCCGGCATGGGAAGCAGATCGCGGCCTTTCAAGTCGAGGGGGGCGACAATTTTACCCATCCCTTGAAAGTCAGGATGATTTAAGTCTACAGAATCATCGGCAATCGCAATCACGATAGACCGCACACCTCGGGTAACATCCCAAGCTTGTTCGACCCCGATATGAGAGTTAACGCCAAGTTGGGAAGAACCGCCATTATGATTGAGATACCATTGTTTGGTGTAAAGCGAATCGCCGGGGCGATAGTAGGATTGAGAATGGACGATAATATTGGGTTCAGCGATTAAAACTTCCGGATTCCACTTAAGATAATTAGAAATCTTGATTGGATTTTCAGTCGCTTTGGATGTGACTCGATAAACAAAAGCGTTATTCACTCCGTCTACTGGTTTGAGGTATTCTAAGCCGACAGCAGAGGCGATTGAGTTGCGCTTCGCCTCCTCTACAGACTCATCAAATTGAATCGTCACTTGATTGCTGAGGTAAAAGACCATACCCGGATCGTTGTCTACTTGGTAGACATGACTAGCAAAAGCGACTTTATCCGACTGGCGCACCAGTTCCATGGCTTGATCAAGTTGATCGGGGGCGACTTCGATTTCTTCTAGTTCCGGGAGAGTGTTGCTGGTATAAACCATCGGAATCGGCCCTCGTGATAAATCCTCTAAGACTCGTCCATCCATAGACAGTTGCACGGTGAAGCGATTGGGCAGTTTCTCCACCCGGAGTTCTTCGCCGCCTCGCTGTAAAATGGAACCGATCTTTTCTTCTGAAACTCCTATGCCTTGGTGTTCTCGGGTGCTGATATTCAATGAGTTCTCCGGTGATGTCATAATGAAGTAACCTTTTTTTAAACCTAAATTCTCATTCACCACCTAGACTGCTTGAATCTGGATGGTTAAGGGTTGGCGTTGGAGAAAATCCGGAGCCACTCAAAACTATAACTTGTGCGGGTTGAGCGTAGACAATCTAAAAAAATCTTAAAATAGGAAGCTAAAATGATAAAATTCTTTATACTTACTAACTTGCCGTTGCGCGATTGCGCTCACTCAGCCATGGAATCTTCCGCAACTGTCTACCCTCTCCGCTTTACAGCCCATTGGTCTGTTTTGCTTTGGGCGCTCGGGATGATGTTGATGCCGATCAATGTTCTGGCTCAGGAGTCTCTGCCCGAAACTCTAGATGAGAATTCAACGATCGATGAATCTGTGGAATTTTCTAATCCGGTTTCAGGGGAAGGAGTTCAGCCAATGGACCCCAATGAGATGCGTCCTCTGGCATTAGAGGATAGTTTTTTAAGTATACAGGGGGGTAAGCGTCTGCTCGAAGAAGCTAGCCAAGCTGTTGCTAGAGAAAATTACTCTGAAGCGGCGACCAAATTGCAAGAAGCTCGTCAGGTTTTTAATCAGTTGTCTAATTTTTATCAACAGTTAGCAACTAGCTTTTCAGGAATTGATAACCGCGTTGCGGATCAACATCGTAACAATGCTCGACAGACGGCTCAGATGCGGGATGATGCGACTTATCAACTGGCTTTAGTGCATCGCGCTCAAAATCAACCGGAACTTGCAGTCCCTTTGTTGATTCAAATTATTCGTTCTCAAGCCCCAACTCGGGACTTAGGGAAAAAAGCTTATCAGCAGTTGTTGGAGTTGGGATTTGTGGATTCTCCCTTACCCGGAAATGAATCGCCTGAACAATCGACGTCTTCTGCTCAGTAATTTTTCGATAAAATAAAGCATACGGTCGTCTATTGAGAAAGTGTATGCTCACTTTAGGTCAGGTCGAGGCAATGATTCAATCGAAATTGCCAGGTTCTATGGTTCAGGTTCAAGATTTGACAGGAGGTGGCGATCACCTTCAGGCTGTTGTGGTTTCTTCTGAGTTTGAGGGAAAAACGCTGGTGAAACAGCATCAAATGGTTTATAGTGCAGTGAAAGAGGCGATGGATACAGAAGTGATCCATGCTCTGGCCTTGAAAACCTACACTCCCTCTGAGTGGGAAAAGGCTAACCAAGTCGCTTAATTAATATCTAACAATGATCTGAGCGGTTAGGTCTTGAGGAGAAAGAATCCCTAACCTGTGCTATCTTAATTTTCTTTCTCAAAAACGATTGCTCTCAGCTATTTCAGGAAAAACAATGACTCCAGAACTGCAAGCTAGAATTGACAATATGGTAAACAGCGAGAAAATTTTCGTGTTTATCAAAGGCACT
>CAZNCM010000147.1:12876-13182 GCA_964571155.1 uncultured Lyngbya sp.
TAAGTTGATGCCAATGTGTGGTTTCTCTAACAATGTTGTGGGGATTTTAAATAGCTTAGGTGTTCCCTTTGAAACTTGTGATGTCTTAGAAGATCCTGAGATTCGTCAAGGAATCAAAGAATACTCAAATTGGCCCACGATTCCCCAAGTTTATATCAATGGTGAATTTGTGGGTGGCTCCGATGTGGTGATCGAACTGTATCAAAAGGGCGAGTTACAACAAATGGTTGAGGTGGCTCTCGCATCTTAAGGCGAGCAGAAAGTAGTTAGGCACGCCTTTACCTTCTAAGCCGACTCCCGCCCTTC
>CAZNCM010000148.1:0-13135 GCA_964571155.1 uncultured Lyngbya sp.
GCTTCAATTTGAGTTGCGAGTTCGTGAAGCGCTTTTGATTCTTCGCTGTGAATTTGTTGGTCAGCACAAACCATGTGCGTTACCAATAAAAAGGGATAATTTATCGTGTTAGAATGGTTGTTAGTCACTTGTTCAGTCTTTTTGAGTGTAGTTTCCATCTTGCCTAACCCTGTATTAAAGTGGTTAATATGTTGAAGTCGGAGTCAGCAAGATCGTCACCACCAGCAATAACTGTTAATGAAATATCTGCTAAAGCTATCTGAGTCCTAGTCTTGTCAGCGTTGAGACGGTTAGAACGTGCTTTGCTCAAGCCCATAGTGTCTCCTAGAGGTAGAGGGTATTAAACTTTTTTAGTTTCTACATTCAGCTTAAATGGAAAACTCTAGATTTAAAACAGGGTAATTACTGAACTTTGAACGAGTTTGAAGTGTTATCTGAGGTTCAGTCTCCGTGAAAATACCGAGAGTTTTTTGAACCAAACCTTGAACCGTCCAGTATTTAAGGAGATTGATTCATCACCCATTTTAACCACTGAGTCAATGACCTCAACGTTCTCAACTTTTTCACATTTGGAGCGTTAATCGCAGCTAAATCGGTCACGGACTGCAACGCCGTATATTGTAGCCCTAAAAAGCTATCTACAGGTGCATAAGGCCCTCCTAATGTAATCGCTCCGGCGGCATACATTCGACCTTTTGGCGTGGGAGTAACGGGAGAAACGGTTGCTGTTTTTTGCGTTTTTAAAGCAACAGTTACTGAACGCATTTCAATTAATTCAAAATCATTTGTAACCTGTAAACGACCGAGAGCATTTAGGGGTAAATTATAATGAGTTACTAAATCATTTAATAACGGATTGGTCTGAACATGAGCATCTAAACCCGTCGCATCAATAATAAAATCTGCTTCTAATTGAATTTGGGCTTCAAGTCTCTGTTCTCGAATGGTGGTTAACGTGCGTTCACCTGTAATTTTTTCCACCTGTTCAACAACACCAAATACAACCCGATACCAGCCCTGATTTAGTCCTTGATTAATAATATCTTGCCAGTCTTGACGACTCGCTGTAGTGGTTCCCCCCCAACTTTCAAGTAATTGTAATCGTCGTTCAGAATTCGCCGTTTCTAGCTTCTCTTGAAGTTCTCCCCCCCAACAGGCTTTCGGCCAATTAAACGGTTGAAATTCAAAATGATTTTCGACTTGACGTCGTGACTGTCTAAATTGACGTCCTATGGCTTTTGGCGATCGCATTAAGTGAAGAATTTGAATCTTAGAATTATATTTTCTCGCTTCATAAATTCGTTGAATAATTCTCGATGCCACAATTCCTCGTCCACGCAAAATTACCGTTCCGCCTTGTTTTTCAAGCTGTTGATAAATGTGTTGATGATCTTCATAAGCATTCACAACCGTCTTAAAATCTCGTGTCATTTCACGATAAGCTTGTAAATCGGGGAGAAACTGAATTGCTGGATATCCAGTCGCTAAATGAACATATCGCGCTAGAATAAAAGCCCGTTCTCGTTTTTTTGCCCGTGAACGAGAAATCGCGATCGCATAACGCCCATCATTAGTTTTCCGAATTCCTAAAACTCGTCCATAGCGATAAATTTGTTCCCAATTAATCCGTTGGGCTTCTCGATCAATCGAATCAAAAACATTTTGCGATTTTGGGGTATAGGTTTCGGCTAAAACAGGTTCAGCAAAGACACGCCACAGCAATTTTAAAGCCAATAATAACCGTCCGCGAGTCATTTCATGATAAGCTTCTCGCAACGCATAACTCGGCCAACCCCAAATATTATCAGGACAAGAATCAGAATTTGATCGCAAACGTTCGTGTGGAGGAATTTGAGAGTTAAGACACAACCGTTGATAACGGGCGTAGGGTTTTTCTTCCATTCCTACCGCCATAATTTGACTAACTTTCACCCCAGAAATCCTCAGAAAATCAGCCCAAATAAAACTTCCCAACCCGGCTCCAATGGTAAGATAATCAATCTCCTCAACAGGTAATCCTGTAGCGTGTAGCGTGGAAGGAGAGACTAAAGCCGTGTGTAAAAATTCGGTTGGGGGAAAACTATTATGAACCGGAGTAATTGGTTTAGGCGTCGCCGTTAATGGATCGGGTTGATTGGTTTTGGGGTTAAAAAAGATTTGTGATTGCCCAGGCAAAGTATTAGAATTGAGGGAACTGGTTACAAAAGAAACCAGAATTTGATAACTATCAATTTGTAAGGTATCTCCATCATTTAAAACCGTTCGGGCTTGACTCACTCCATTGATAAAAGTCCCGTTACGACTGCCAATATCAGTTAGGATCAGATTTCTATTTTCCCAAGTTATTAAAGTATGAAAGCGAGAAACCCGATCTCCTTTCAACACAATACGCGATACCCGATTTCCATCAATTGTACCTGGCATCCGGTCAAAGACTCGTCCAATGGCAATCGGAGGAGTTAATACAGGGGTTCGCCAGTCGTTTGTTGTCGGATCTCGCCAACTCAGTCGAATTTGCATGAGAAAGAGGGAATTGAGAATTTAAACTTTAGATTTTAGAATACTCATATTTTCCCTCACACTCTCCATTTCCTCATCAATTTTATTCGGGAGTCATCACAACACTCATCGCTGCGGCGAGAGAAGTTCCACACCAACGACAGCCTAAATCAATCTGTTCGTAGGGTGTCTGGCGATCGCACTTAGGACATTGTAAACCGTATTGGGGAGTTGAAGCTGGGGGTTTTTGGGGGGGAGTAGACGCATGGGGAGGAAGCAAAATCGTTTGAGGAATTTCTGTGATCGAGGTGGAAATAGACACCACTTCGAGTTCAACTTGTCCTAAACAGAGATGACTACCGGGGTTAAGGGTTGCGTCTTGAGAAGATAAAAGTTGACCATCGATCCGAGGTGGGTTTGTTTGTCGTAAACTACGGACTCGAAATTGATCGGATGTCGTATCAAAAAAGATTTCGATGTGTAACCCGGAAACAGTGGGATGAGATAAAACGACATCACACCGATGAGGATCTCGTCCAATGCGAATTGTACCGGGATGTTTACTGGGTTGTTGCGGTTGTAAAGTATGGACATGAAGTTGGTTGGCTTCTATCCATTTTAAGGTTAGTTCGTTCACCGGACTTTCTAAGTTTAATAAAATTGACTCAGTTAAACAGGCTTAATACTATAGGTCAACCCTATATTTGCTCTTAGTTGATTCTTTTTCAATTCTATCCGCACTATTCGTTAACTGCCAATAGTCAAATCAGCTTTAGGGTAGAATATTTTGATAAAATGAAAACTAAAATGAGTAGACTCAAGTTTAAATGAAGAAATTATTGGTTACAGGCGCAAGCGGTTTTCTGGGTTGGAATATTTGCCAAATTGCAGCGTCCCAAGGGCAAGTTTACGGAACTTACAGTTCAAAGGCGGTGGAAATTCCGGGTGTTAACATTATTCAACTTGACCTCACTCATTTTCAAGGGTTAAAAGCTTTAATTGAGGAAATTAAACCGACTGCTATTATTCACGCCGCCGCCCAATCTAAGCCAAATTATTGTGAACTTCATCCGGATGAAACCTATCCGATCAATGTAACAGCGTCTATCAATTTAGCGGGATTATGTGCAGACTATTCTATTGCTTGTGCTTTCACGTCAACGGATTTGGTTTTTAACGGTTTAAATCCGCCCTATACAGAAACTGATCCGGTTTCTCCGGTGAGTATTTATGGAGAACAAAAAGTTGCAGCCGAACAAGGAATGTTAGCCCGAAATCCTCATGTTGTGGTTTGTCGAATGCCGTTAATGTTTGGGAAGGCTTCCCCTCATGCGGTCAGTTTTATTCAAGGATTTGTGCAAGGGTTAAAAGCCGGAAAAGAACTTCAAGTTTTTACCGATGAATATCGCACTTCTGTCAGTGGAACCACTGCGGCGAAAGGATTATTATTAGCCCTAGAAAAAGCTAAAGGAATTTTACATTTAGGCGGAAAAGAGCGAATGTCTCGTTATGATTTTGCTCGACTCATGGCGGAAGTTTTTGAACTCCCGGTGGAGAAGATTCAACCCTGTTTACAACAAGATGTACAAATGCCTGCTTCTCGTCCGCCTGATGTTTCTCTAGACAGTTCTAAAGCCTTTGAATTGGGTTATCAACCCCTCTCTATTCGGGAAGAATTAGAAGCATTACGAGGACAAGTTTAACGTTCATTTAAACGGGATACATAGTCTTTTAATTCAGACATCCGTTGATCGGTCACTCGCGTTAAACAGTTTGTGAGTAAAAGACCTTCTAAACTTCCTCCTAATGCTTCGCTAGCTTCATAGCTACAACTTTTGTCTCGAAACTGAATCCAAGACCGTTGAGCGGAAATTAGACGTTGTTTACGTTGATTATCATCGAGCTTTGCCATCAATGTTTGATAAGTTTGATTGAGTTTTTGATCGCTCTTGGAGTATTGATCTTGAGCGCATTTTTTCATCTCAATCATTGAACCGTCTTCCCGACATTGTACCGTTTGAGAAGTTTGAGTCATGGGAGCCGCAAAACTGTTGAAAGTCAAGCTAGAAGTTCCTAAAACTGCGAGAATTAAACCGAGAGAGATGATCGTTAATTTATTGAGCATTCTTTTCAAGTTCAAGCTATTGATACCAATAATTGTTAAGGGAATTATCTATTTATCAACTATTCAGTTTTATTACTCAAATCAGGACAATTAAGATTAATTTTTTTAAGCTAAAGCGATTTGTACTGTTTGTCAATAGACTTCAAAACCCAGCTTCTCGGAGAAACCGGGTTTGTATTTCTGAGTTCTAGTCTGTTGTCCTCGACCAAAAACATCTATCCAGAAACAACATTTGAAGCGATCACATCAGGAAGTTCTTTTTCCACTTGACGCAGACGAGGTGTGCGATAGGCGGCAATAGAAGCCCCAATATTAACCATACCGAGTAAAATTAACAGCAGAGCAATTCCGCGTCCTGGCCCGACCCCAATCACTTTACCCAAACTATTAGCAAGCAAACCATTTTCAGCCATCATCGGTTCAAATAAACGATCCACCAACGGCCCAATTGTGAGTTGAGTTGAAATCATCGCAGAACGTTCAATTAAACTTTGAAGGGCAAAAATCCGTCCTTGTAGATCAATTGGGATTTTACATTGCCAAATCGTTTGATTAGAACTGATAATAATCGGTTGAGCAAATAAGTATCCAAAACCGCCAATAGCAGCAACGAAAATAGATGCTTTGAAGCCACCTAAACACAGACACAAACCCTGCAAACCAACAAAGAATAAGATTCCGTAAACTCGCCGTCCCAGTCGTCCTCCCCAAGCGCTCACAGCGATGCTTCCAAACAACATCCCGCAGCCACTAATGGACAAGACAATTCCCAACTCTGAACTCGAACCGAAACTTAAAACCAGTGGCCAGAAAACCACCTGAACCACACCTTCGGTTAAATAAATCACCCCTGTAAATAGGATTAACCGCAATAAACCTGCGCGTTCAGCAACGTAGTTCCAACCGGAAATCGCCTCATTCCAAACTTGCGCTAAAGAAGCGGTTTTTTGAGCAACGGTTTGAGTCGTAGTCGTTTTGAGTGTGGGGAAATGCACAGCCAGTAGGGTAATAATTCCCGCGCTGTAGGTACAGAAGTCCAGCAACAGAACACCCCGAATACCGATGCTTTGAACCATAAATCCGGCAATCGTAGGGCCAAGAATTCGGGCTACCGCTCGGGAGATTTGTACCATCCCATTGGCTCGACTCAAATGTTGTTTGGGGACAATTTGAGCAATCGCTGCGATGTAAGCAGGCCATTGGAATCCAGTACACAAGGAGCTCAACGAAACGGCGATGTAAATGTGCCAGACCTCCAGTTGATTTGAGGTGGCTAAAAGCATCATAATGATCGCCATGATACTTTTCGTAACATCGCTGAAGATCATGACCCACTTTCGGTTCCAGCGATCTACCAAGATGCCAGCAAACGCTGAAACCATCAAGTTTGGTAGGTGCATGAACACAACAGTCATGGCAAATTGGGTGATGGAGCCTGTTTGCTGGTAGACCCACACACCAAGGGCAAAATCTGTAATATAGGTTCCCAAGACGGAAACAACTTGCCCTAACCAAATAATAAAAAATGTCTGCATACGCTGCGATCGGTTGTGTCTGCTACAGATGAACTTAAGAGAAATCGACCCGCTATTTTACAAGGGCTATCAATGTTTATTAATTGTGCCATTGATAGTTGTCTACCGTGAAAAAACAACTTATTATCTTTTGATTGTTGTGTTGTCGTTTCCGCTAAACGGGGCAGGTTTCCGGAAAATTCTTCTTACAGTTTGAGGGGTTACAGTTTTGGGGTGCAGATGCTGAAACTGTCACATACTCTGCACTTGTTCGATCAACTTTGGGTTAAATCACAATCGATAACCCCTTGTCTGGGTTGGAGTTATTGAGTCTTAATTCATATCTCACCTCCGGAGTAAAAGTATCATTGCTAACTAAACTCAAGTTTGATTGATTTTCAGAGAAGATGTATTCGGGTGAATCTGCTTTTTCTGCGTGATTTGGGCTTCCCAAATCTTGACTAAATTCTCGACGGTTTGATCCCAACTGTAGTCTTCCACACAGCACAAACCGTTGAAACCCATCTGTTTTCTTAAATCCGAATTTTCAATGAACTGCTTTAATTTTTCGGCAAAATCCTCACAATCTTGAGGCGTATACAAAAACCCATTTTCACCGTCTTGGATATTTTCAACCACACCCCCCGCCCGAGGGGCAATTGCAGGAATCCCAGTCGCAAAGGCTTCTAAGATCGTTAAGCCTCTGGCTTCTTTTTCCGAAGCGGTGACATGAACATCACTATTAGCCAGTATTGCCGGAACATCAGCAGGGGGAATTCGACCCAACAAGTGTACACTGCTGATTAACGGACTTAAATGCTGTTCAATTTGCGATCGCATCGGCCCATCTCCGGCAATCAAAACAGCAAATTGATCCGGATCTACCATTTTAACTAATCGTTCAAAGGTTCTGATGGTAAACGCCCATCCTTTATCGGGAGTTAGACGCCCTAAAAAAATTAGTTTAACCTTGCGATCAACATCTGGGAGTCCATAACGCTGTTCAAAAAACCCTTCTTGACGCAAATTTGGGGTAAATTGACTCGCATCAAATCCTAATAAATTGGCATATTGCAGATTTTTAATCCCCATTTTCTCTAATTTTTTAGCTGTAATTCGGCTGGAAACCAAAGTCAGATCATAAGCATTATAAATTAGGGCAAATATTTTTCCGACTATTCCTTGAATCATCGGAATCAGAAAAGACGGTACGGGTAAAAAATCTTCGGCGTATTCAATAAAATTAGTTCTAAAAAAACTCACGCAAGGAATTCCGACTTGCTTGGCATAGTTCAGTCCGGCTAGGCGAAAGAAGCCAAAAAACAAACGTTCGGGTTCATCAACATGAATCACATCGGGTTGAAAGTTTTCTAATTCTCGCACAACTGTAGGATAAGATTTCCAACTCACATTGCGTTCAAAATCAACCCCAAACATCGGCGTACTTTCCAACCCCACCACTCGTACACCTGGAAGAATATCACCGACATAATCCTTCCAATTTGGATATAGATCAGCCAGAGGACTATAATCGGGATAACAAACTAAAACTTCATGTCCCCATTGACTCAGCTTTTGAACTCGATACAGTCCACTCACACTGACCCCATCTAAAACAGGTGGGAAACCCGAGGTAAGAATTGCAATTTTCATTGATTCATTTAGATTTTTTTTGCATCCTAGATCGGTCTTATTCTAATTTGATATATTACAGAGGCGAGTTCACTTATGCAGCGATCGCGTCCAAAATCTCTCCACAGAAAGACTCAATCTCCCCATTCAGACCTCTTTGGTGCTGATTTATTCAGCCTGAATGGGGAACTGATCCGGACAACAAACCCTCAATTCAACTCGCCAGGGTAGAATATCAGCCAGAAACCCAGGTCAACTCTACAGCAAGCCGACAGCACTCGCCAAGAAATTTGCACATTAAAATTCCGATGAATTTGTAAATTTATCAGGAATGTGCGTTAATCAGACAGAAAACTTATAATCAAAGTTCAGTTTAACGGTTCAGGGTAAACGAACTTGAGCAGAAAATCTAGTACGGATGGTCTACCCCAGTTGATGAATTACGATTTAACACTCGTTAGCCTGCTGCGTGACCGGGCGCAACACTTACCCAACCAAACGGCTTATACCTTCTTACCGGATGGTGAAACGGAGTCGGGAAGCCTCACCTATCACCAACTTGATCAACAAGCTCAGAACATCGCCGCCTATCTCCAGTCTATCGGAAAACCCGGTTCTAAAGCACTGGTTATTTATCCTTATACTGCTGGACTTGAATTTATTGCGGCGTTTTTTGGGTGTCTCTATGCGGGGTTTGTCGCAGTTACTAACAACCCTCCCCATTCAGCCAAAGATCTCGTTAAAATTTTTGATCGCCTCCAGTCTTCCGAGTCCATTGTTGTTTTAACGACTCAAGGACTATTATCCCACCTCAAACAACAAAGCCGTCAATACCCAGAATTTGAACCTCTTTTTGATCGGTTTCCTTGCATTGCCACCGATACTTTACCCCCATCCACCGCTTCTGGGTGGGTTGAACCCCAATTAACTCCCGATGACCTGGCGTTTCTACAGTATACTTCCGGTTCTACGGGAACTCCAAAAGGCGTGATGGTCACGCATCGCCACGTTATGCACAATTCCGCCTTAATTTACAAAGGGTTTGAACATTCTTCTGACAGTCGCGGGGTGATGTGGTTGCCTTTATTCCATGATATGGGATTAATTGGTGGTGTTATTCAACCGCTTTATGGAGGATTTCCGGTAACATTGATGTCGCCTGTTTCGCTGATTCAAAAGCCAATTAATTGGTTAAATGCAATCTCTCGCTATCACGCAACAACCAGCGGAGGGCCGAATTTTGCCTATGATTTATTGTGCCGTAAAATTCAACCTGAACAGTTAGAAAATCTCGATTTAAGTCACTGGGAAGTCGCCTTTTCTGGGGCTGAACCCGTTCGCGCCCATACAATAGAACTATTCTCGAAAATTTTTGCACCCTGTGGTTTTCGCCCAGAAGCGTTTTATCCTTGTTATGGAATGGCGGAAACGACGTTATTTATTACCGGAGGACTCCGAAGTGAACCGCCGATTATTAAATATGTAGAAGCGAAAAGTTTAGAGGAAAATCGCGTTATCGAAGTGACTCCAGAACATCCTAATTCACGGGCGATTGTTGGCTGTGGTCAACCTAATTTGGGTGATCAAGTGATGATTGTCAATCCTCAAACTTTGACGGTTTGTAAGGATAGCGAAGTCGGTGAAATTTGGGTCAAGGGTACGGGAATTGGGTTGGGATATTGGAACCAACCGGAAGAAACAGAACAGATGTTTCGGGGTTTTGTCGGTGAAAAAGGGCCGTTTCTTCGCACGGGAGATTTGGGATTTCTCCAAGCAGGGGAACTTTTTATTACAGGTCGCATCAAAGAAATGATGATTCTTTGGGGTCGAAATCGTTATCCGCAAGATCTCGAACAAACGGCTGAAAATAGTCATCCGGCTTTGAGGAAAGGTTGTGGGGCAGCGTTTTCAGTAGAAGTTAATGATGAGGAATGTTTGGTGATTGCTTATGAGGTGGAACGGCGTTATTTAAGGTCGTTGAATGTTGAAGAAATTGTGACAGCGATTCGGACAGCGATCGCAGAACAGCATACTGTAGAAGTTTATGGGATTGTGTTGTTAAAAACGGCGAGTCTTCCGAAGACAACGAGTGGTAAAATTCAACGTCGAGTCTGTCGTCAGCAATTTTTAAACGGAGAGTTGGCGGTGGTGGGTGAATGGATGCAAAATACTCAACAAAGTAGTCTACAAGATTTGGCAAATCGGATTTAATATTAAGGTGAAATATTTTGTTTTTCCCGAACTTTTAGATTCTTTAATGATTTTGGATAAGAAAGATATTTTTTTATTAAATCTTTCGCCAAAAGTTGATTAAAATGTTATCCTAATTAATAGGAATTATTGGTTTTTTTTAGAATGAAGTCCAACAAGAACGAAGTGAATCAAAACTCAGAAAAACAAACAGTTTTTCAAAAAAATAGAAAAAAGTTCATGGAATTTATGCTTCTAAAAGTCGGAGCTAATCTGCTTTGGACTATTGAAAAACTAATTCCTAAATATTCTTTGATTGGCAGTAATCCTTTTTTTGAGCGAGAACAGTTTGACTGGGTGCCAGAGTTAGAAGAAAATTGGGAAGTCATTCGTGATGAAATGTATGAAGTTTTGAAATATCGGGACGACTTACCCTGTTTTCACGAAATCTTGCCCTATCAAAATGACCAAATTAGTGCCGATAACGATTGGAGAACCTATTTTCTATATGGCTACGGGAATAAAATAGAAAAAAACTGTGAACGTTGTCCTGAAACTATCGCCGCTTTAGAAAAAATTCCCGGTGTAAAAACGGCATTCTTTTCTATCTTTTTACCCGGAAAACATCTTCCCGACCACCGGGGGCCGTACAAAGGTTTGGCTAGGTGTTTATTGGGGTTAAAAGTTCCCGAACCTAAAGAACTGTGTCGCATCCGAGTTGCCGATGAAATCCGCCATTGGGAAGAAGGAAAATGTATGTTGTTTGATGATTCTTTTCGCCACGAAGCGTGGAATGAAACCAATGACAACCGCGTGGTTTTGTTTGTAGATTTTGTTAGGCCTTTGCGTTTTCCCTTGAATATTGTCAATAAACTTTTAATTGAAGCGATTGCAATTTCTCCGCTGATTGCAGATGCTAAAGTTAATCAAAAATATTGGGATAAACGTCTAGAAGAAGTGTTTACCCAAAAAGCAAAAGAAGAACAAGAAGCAAAAGTCTTATCCTCGAAATAGACTACGTTTGGTTTCGATCAGATCAATTCTACCTCAACCTAGTTTCTTAGAGAGACTGGGTTTTTTTGTCGATATCTCTAATTCAGAAGTCTATCTCATAATTGTAATGAGTTTAATTAAAGGCTGAGAACATCCAATTATGTCTTAAAACCCTGACTTTCCCGGATTGATTAAGCCTGATGTCAAGATTACTCAGTGATTGTATAAATTTTTCATGAAAACTAATTTATACAAATTTAAAACCTATGATAAAATACTTCTTGTGTGGTGGTCACGACTTAATTTATAAAACCTTAATTTAGTTGAAGTGAGGAGACAGAAGATTAATGAAGCAGATCTCTTTATCTCTCTTTCAAGAGAGACTTAGATGGTTAATTGTACACGGTATTGGTGCGAATCTACTTTGGAACTTTGAAAAAATCATTACGCGATATTCTTTAATTGGTGATCAACCCTTCTTTGAACGGGAACAGTTTAAGTGGGTGCCAAAACTAGAAGCGAATTGGACCGTAATTCGCCAAGAACTTGATGAAATCTTACAATATCGAGATTACCTTCCCAACTTCCAAGATATTTCACCCGATCAAATATATCGAACCAGTACAGATGATATGTGGAAAACATATTTTCTGTTTGGTTATGGAATGAAAGCAGAGAATAATTGTAAACTCTGCCCAGAAACAGCACGAATATTAGAAAAAATTCCCGGTTTAAAAACTGCTTTTTTCTCGATTTTACTTCCGGGTAAACATATTCCTGAACATCGAGGGCCATATAAAGGCGTAATTCGGTGTTTATTAGGCTTAAAAATTCCGGAACCCCGAGAAAAGTGTCGTCTTCGGGTTGCTAATGAGGTGCGTCATTGGGAAGAAGGAAAGTGCATGATATTTGATGATGCTTTTCCCCATGAAGCTTGGAATGAAACGGATGGAATACGAGTTGTTTTATTTATTGACTTCGTTAGACCTTTACGTTTCCCGATGAATCTTGTTAATCAGTTGGTGATTAATATTATTGCCATGACTCCCTTTGTTCAAGATGCAAACCGCAATCAAAAATATTGGGATGAACGCCTAGAAAAAGCGATGTCTCAAAAAGTTAAACAACAGCAACCGGAGAAGGTTTTAACCTCTAAGTAAAATTAAAAATTTGTTAAAATTCCCTGAGTAAATTGAGATTCAGGGAATTTTGATGTTGAGTAACTTTAAGATTTAATTGCTAAATTTTGTTCGGCAGTTTCAGACGAATAAAACTGACTGACCCAACGCAAACTCGGTTTAATCGGCCCATCTTCTTCAAACAAAATCGGATGAGTTGGGGAAATTCGGTGTTCTAAAATATCGATATCTTGCTTAAACGTTATTTCTACATCCTGCTTAACAAAAGCAGCAAGAATAAGATTCAACGGAGGTGGAAGAACTTTTTTAACACAAGAAAAAATCTGAACATCTAAATAGTCTTCATCAATCGGAGTTCCGGTAAAAATGGTAAATAATCCAAACTGAATTAATCCTTTTGTCCAATAATAACTCACATCATATCCGGGGCCATAATAAGTCGTCGTCACCGAACCATCCGCTTCTCCAACCAATTTACCCACTAACATCGCCGAGAGATTATATTTTTGGGTAATTCGATGAGTCAGAGTCGGGCCATCAATTTCAACTCCATCACTAATCGCATCATCAAACGTTTGACGGTGTAAACTCGATAGATGGGAAACATCAACACTATTTTCTAAGTATTGAACGAGGTTGGTTTTTACTTTCCAACGCTGCACCGAACGCAGAGGAGTCCAATCTTTAGAATAGCATTCAGGAACTTTAGGAATTTCCCAATCGGGTTTTTGAGCTTGATGATGATAATACATAAAAATCAAGCCATTCAATTCTCGTACAGGCCAGCTTTTAATTTGAGTTTGAGGAGATTTATCCGTATAGGGAATTTTGACACAATCCCCC
This sequence comes from uncultured Lyngbya sp., assembly GCA_964571155.1. GTDB lineage: Bacteria > Cyanobacteriota > Cyanobacteriia > Cyanobacteriales > Microcoleaceae > Capilliphycus. The sequence goes on from CAZNCM010000148.1 coordinate 12,936, forward strand.
TGACAATTCCATTGCCAACCATGAAAAGGACAGCGAATTGTCTCTCCTTCCACCGTCCCTCCATACCCCAAATGAGCGCCTAAATGGGGACAATGGGCGTCGAGTAAATGGGGAGTTCCGTCTTCGATGCGGAAAAGGACAAAATCTCGACCAAAGTAACGTAACGGTAACACACCTTGAGCGGGAAGTTCATCACTTGT
>CAZNCM010000149.1:0-7542 GCA_964571155.1 uncultured Lyngbya sp.
ACCGAGAAAATTTATTCATAGTCAAAACCGCAGCAGCTTTAAATCAAGGAATTTCAGAACTCGAAACTACAATTTTAACCGCAATTAACGCCGGAAATCTGCAAGCCAAAAACCTAGATATTGCCCTCAACCAACGTCAAGCATCCGTGATTACGCGGGCAAAAATCGCCTTAGACCAAATGAAAACCACTATCGAAAATCAACTTCCTTTAGACTTTTGGACAATTGATCTGCGAGAAGCCATTCAAGCGTTAGGAGAAGTTACCGGAGAAGAAGTCACCGAATCGGTTTTAGATCGAATATTTAGTCGATTTTGTATTGGGAAGTAACCCCAGTCTTTAATTAATCCACTTTCTATACAAAGGTACAACTGCGGAGTAAAGTTAAACTAATTTAAAATCATCAGGGAAATCTAAAAATGTCTAACTCAACGATCAACGTCCAACCCGCCTTAGAATTTATCCCCCCTGACTTTCAATCTGGAGTTTTAAAACTTAGTCAATGGATTTTCCCGTGGTGGATTCGCTTCAAAACTCCCATCACCGAAATCAAAGCGGAAAACGTCGAACAATTAGTTGAACTCTATCAACAATTCCAACAGGAAAAAGTTCGGTTTATGTTAGCCTTTCGTCATCCCAACGCCGACGATCCCTTACCCATTTCTCAGTTATTTTGGCGAAAAATTCCCCAACAGGCAAAAAAACAAGGAATTGCTTTAAAACCTCCAGTTCATGCCCATTTTATGTATGATCGGGGTATTCCATTATGGGCAGGAAACTATGTGACTTGGTTATTTCCAAAATTGGGCGGCACCTCAATATTACGAGGAAAACTGGATCGTCAAGGATTAAGATCAGCCCGAAATTTATTTGTAAATGGTCGCTTTCCAATCGCAGCGGCACCCGAAGGCGCAACCAATGGTCTAAATCACCAAGTGAGTCCGTTAGAACCTGGAATTGCTCAACTCGGTTTTTGGTGTGTCGAAGACTTGCAAAAAGCCAAACGCAGTGAGGAAGTCTTTATAATTCCATTGGGAATTCAATATCATTATATACGAGATAATTGGCAAGCGATCGCCCAAGTTCTAGGTCAAATGGAAGCCGATTGTGGTTTAACGACTAATAATTCTCAACCCACCCCGAGTTCACTCTATCCCCGTTTGATTAACTTAGGGAATTATTTGCTGGATTTGATGGAGAATTTCTATCGTCAATATTATCATCAACACATCCCCAAAGATACAAGCGAAGAATTACCTATCCGATTACAAAGACTGTTAGATATTGCTTTACAAGTTGCCGAAAGTTATTTTGCGATTAAACCCAAAGGAAGTTTAACGGAACGTTGTCGTCGCATTGAACAAACTGGATGGGATTGTATTTATCGAGAAGATATTAAAGATCTAGAAGCGTTGTCACCCGTCGAACGAGGATTAGCCAGTCGAGTTGCAGAAGAAGCCAGTCTGCGAATGTGGCATATGAGATTAGTAGAGAGTTTTGTCGCGGTGAGTGGGAAATATGTTCAGGAAAATCCCACGTTTGACCGTTTTGCAGAAATTACGATTATTGTTTGGACGATGATCACTCGACTCAAAGGTGGAAACCCCAGTCAAACTCCATATTTAGGAAAGCGACGAGTACAAATGATCGTGGGAGAACCGATTTCAATCTCTCAACGATGGTCTGATTATAAAGCAAGTCGGCGTCAAGCTGTGGAAAATTTGACTCAAACCTTACAAGCGTCCTTAGAAAAGATGAGTCAACCTGAGTTGAAGTCTTAGACAATAAGCAAATATATTTATTGTTTTAACTGAACTCCGAAGATTTTGGGGATGGATCAATGATTTTGTTCATTTCTAGCTTCGGTTTGTACAGGTGTACCTACGTGTGTATGTAAAAAATAATACTTTACTTTCTCCGAATAACTACTGCTTTTGAAGGATTGTTATGATTTAATTTTTTATATATTCAGTATTTTCAATAATTGATTTAAAAGCTTAATATTCTTGATATAAGGTGATTTCACGTAAAACTTTTTAATTCTAAGCACCTATAAACCTTTTGTAAAGATAGGGTAAAAACATAAAAAAAAACTAGACAATCATCGGTTAATTTGAGTATCATAGTTAACAGCAGGAAAGAAAAGGCTGCAACCCCCTGAGGGACACAGCAAAACCAACCCAACCAGTCTAGGTCAACTATCGACAGTTAAACGGAGATAAAAAACTATGTCTTACAAATTATTAAGTTCTGGATTACTTGCCACTGTAGTTGCTATCGGAGCGATTGCAGCACCCGCACAAGCAAAAGACAACCCAAACAAACCGAGTAATGATAATCCTCTAGCAAGCGATGAAATTGTAGAGCAAGCTTTAGGAAGTTTGAGTTGTGACGCAGGTACTGTTACTGCTAAAGGTACAAACGGTACATCCTATGGCGCTACCAAGTGTGCAGGTACTTATCAAGGGAATGACACAGGTAGCGGAGATCCCTTGTTAACCCTGCTCAAGAGTGGTTCTTTGTTTGGAGAAGAAATTGGTTCTTGGGACTGGGAATTATCTGGAAAATCTGACGGAGGTGGCGGTGAGTTTGGCTTGGGTGCGCCTGAAACTAACTCTGGAGAGTGGAGTCTAAACACTGCAATTGAAGGCCCATTTATTCTTAGCCTCAAATCTTCAACCTCTTGGAGTGCTTACTACTTCGAGAATCTCGATAGCGCGATTACAGGAGGGGCTTTCGATACTTTAGGGGTTGCAGTTAACCAAAATAACGGCAAAGGAAAAGGTTTATCTCACGCTTCTTTGTTTGTTGCTTCCAAGCAGTTTACCGATACTCCTGAGACTCAAGAAGTACCTGAACCCGGAACTCTGTTTGGGTTATTAACTCTCGGTAGCGTAGTATTCGGAAAGAAGGTTATCGCTCGCAAAAGCTAATTCAACAGCGAAAGTTAGCCAAGCAATCCTTTAAAATAGATATTTAGGTCTCAGCTACAGTGGAGAGTTGAGATCTTTTAATTTGGTGGATTATAATTTTGCTAAACTGAATCAAATCGTAAACCAGATGATGCGAAGATTATCTTTACTATTGTTGGTGATTCTCCCCGGTTTAACGGTCACTTCTGTGAGTCTTTATTATTTATTTCCTGAATGGATAGCGTTAGAAGCCAGTCATCAGAACTTTCAACAAGTTGCTGACAATCCGACATCGACTCTAACCGAAGTATATATTGCTCAAGCTGCGGAAAACCGTCACCGGATTAACTGTTTTGCGGAGGGAGTGGGGGTTTTATTTGGACTGTCTATTTTAGCCATTGGTGTACATGGAATGTGTCTGATTACCCCAGAAAAGTCCTCACCTCCGAAAGAGTGAGATGAGGATAGGTTTTACTTTAATTTCGCTTGAGTTTTTCGATTTCTCGATGAACACTCATCCCAATTTGTAAGGCTTCATTGAGTAACTGTCCGTATTCGTTAGCTTGGTTATTAACGTTAAAGGTCATTAAAGTAGTTAAGTTGTTTTCCAACTGAGCAAATAATTCATAACGACGATCAATAAAATCTTGATGTTCTCGAAGTATTCGTTCAGTTTGAAACGCGCTAACTAAACTATTGCGGGTAATTGTTAACGCTTGAATGACTTCTTCTCGGTTTACCAGTTTGTCTTCTAGGCTTCCCGTTCTTCTTAAGCGATCTAAAATTTCAAGTGCTTTAACGGTATCGTTGTATTTCTCCGCTTCATCCATTAAATACAAGACATTTCGCAGAGGTTTTAAGTTCAACCAAACGCCTAAATTAACAATTAAAGTGATGACCAAAGAGAAACCAAGGGTTTGAAGTAAAAACTGGATGATTGCTTGGAGATCGGAACTTGCAATTGTTGTTCGATCTAGGAGAAGTAACATCAGAGGAAAAGCAAGAATTAGACTGAGAAATAAGGTAATGATCTCGGTTTGAAGAAAAGAAAAGAGTTTTTGGTGATCGCTCCAAATTTTCCCTAAAATTGCCTGTCGAATTCCCTGATTTTGACAAAGGGTTGCGATTAAACTCTCGTGAGATAAACCCGTTAACTCATCCAGTTCTTGTTCTGAAAATTTTAAAAGACTCAAGTCAGAATTCATGCTTACTGAAAAAGTTGACTCAGGGATTGTATAACGTTCAGGTAGAAATTACTGTCTTGTTCCCGAAAGAGTTGAAAGGGTTCTCCCGGCGCCCCGAAAAAGGGTCTTAATGTCCATCCGAGTTGACTCCCAACAAAAGCATATAAAATCAACCAAAACCGCAAAATACTTAAACGCAGCTTTTGACCTTCTTCGTCTTTTTCACACATAAACTGCATTCCGTCGTAGAAGAATTTAATCCCTAAAAATCCGGTGAGTGCAAATATTCCCACGTTGAGAATTTTAAAAAACTGATAGTCTTGGGTACTCAACATAAAAAAGAACGTCACCGGTGCAAACCCCAAAAGTAAAACGCTAATTTCAGCCATCGCCGCCATTAACAGGGTTAAATACTGTTCAAAGGTTTGTTTTGACCCAAACATCACGTTGAAAAAATATAATGTGGGAAAACAGATGATTAGGGTTAATAAGTAAAGAGCGGGAAGTTTTATAGCCGAAAACACAGCTTGTAAAAAGCTACTCGACGAACCAATAATTAAACCATAAATTCCAAAAAAAACCGAGCTTGAGATGAATAAATTGACAAGTTTTGGCTTTAGTTTAACGCCGTGACGAATATCTTCTAAAAATTGCTGTCTTTCTCGCAGCAAAGTCATTACTGTTGCAAAAGATTTCATTGGTTCCCCTCGATTAATGTTGTAAACGGGTAAATTTACACCAGATTTCAATTCCCTGAAATCTATTTATTTCGGGTGCTAGCCTTTTGCACCCCTAAAGGTTAGAATGAATAGAGAAATACCCAGATTGGCTAAAAAGCCCTACATTGTCAGAATCGAGAATTCCTGAAACTTCGTACAAAATATTGCTGAAATTATCAAATCAGACTGCGAGTATTCACATTTCTAGATTTTTGTCAAGTCTGCTCAAAAGAGAGAGGTAAAAATTGGTGCCTCGTTGGTTGAGATGGGGGTGTTAATTTGGGGGTGGCGATCGCATGAATTCACGGAAAAATCGGGGTTTGGAGCGTTAGACCCGAGAACAATACCCTATTGGTCACACCAATCCTGCATTCTTTTCACAGTCTAGAATACCATAAGGGCTGAAAGAACGCAAGCTCGTTGCTTATTGAGAATAATTCTTGAGTTAAGTTTTGTAAAATTGGGGTATTGATAGAAACTTTAGAACCTCAACCCAGTTGTTTATTAGCCTAACTTATAAGATAGCCGAAAGATAAAATCAATAAACTCCCCACCCATATCAACCCAAGCAATAAATAAATAACTTTGGTGGTTTTTTCCGCCTTATTCCAGATTTCGCGATAACTGAGTTGATGATTTTGTATTAAAATAAAAGCGGGAGGAGTGAAAATAAAAAAAGGTAAGACTCGGCTCAATAATAACCGGATCAAAAAGTTAATCATCCACAGTCGTTTCCGAAGAATATCTTGATTATATTGCCAGGGGAAAGCCGTTTGAGCCAAACGGATTAAAGGTTTCAAATCGGGAGAACGCCAAGACTGATAGAGTGGCAAAGCATCGGAGATGATATCATTCGTTTGAGACAGGGCTTGATTGAGAATACAAACATCCTCCAAGGCCGAATTAACCCCCTGTCCAATATCCGGGGGAAAACAGTGAACGGCATCCCCCAATAATACGGCGCCACTTGAATAATTTTTAGCCGATACTAACCAATGCAACCCAGAACAATATTGAGGTGGGGGAAAAAATCCGCCTTCACTTTTGGCAAACCGTTCGCTTTCTTCGGGCGATACAATTTCGGGTATTGGCAACTGGGGGAAAGCGGTTTCTAGGAATTTAGACAACTGTTCGCCGTCTTGTATTTTCCAAATTTGATTATCCGGTGGTCTGATAATATTTGCGGTTCTGGGTTCATTGGGGTCAGCAAAAGGTAAAATACCCAGAGATAAGCCACCCTGAGCATCTGTCAAAGCCGAACGAATCGCATAAGCCATTGTACAAACTGCCCGTTCAGACTTATTATTATCGAGGTGAAAGTTTGGCGGCAGGGTCAAAACTTTGTATTTCAAACCCGAACTTGCAGAGGGAAACAACCGCATTTTAAATTGATTTGTTCCCGAGTTATCCCAGTGATCTAAAGTTTCCCGAACAACAGAGTTAATTCCATCGCAGCCAACCAAGAGATTGGTTTCCAATTTGACAACGTTTTCGGTATTAATTTCTTGGGCAATAACGGTGAGTTTTGATTCTCCCAAGTTTTCTTCAACCCCCGGATCGATTTTTACGCAGTTTGTATTGAATAACACCCGAATACAATCTTGCCAATTCTCCTCAATTTCTTGATAAAGCAACTGCAAAAAGGCTCGGCGGGGCAACCAATAAGCCGTTTTTCGGTTGGGGTCTACTACGGGTACTTTTGAGGTTTTACAGGTTCCATCCGCTTTGATTTCTGTCAAGTAAAATTCGGTGTTGGGAACCCCAATTTTTGATAACTTTTCGGTGAAACCTAATAAATCTGTAAATTTTTGACCCCGACCATCAATTAAATAACTGAAAGATTTATCCGGTTCGTAGAAATCCGCCGAAGGCCGTTTTTCTAATATGGTAATTTCAGACCAACCCCGCTTTGCCAACATTAACGCCGTCGCAAAACCCGCTGGCCCACCCCCAACAATAACGGCATTTTGCTTTAAGTTTTGAGTTTCTGTAGACATAGATCCTACCAATTTTCTCTCCTTAAAAGATGGGGTTGGGGTCAGGTTTTATCCCGTTCTAATTTTGATATTGAATCCGATAAATGCGATCGTTGGCTTCTTCGGTAAACAGCAAACTACCATCCGGCATTGTCAACACACTCACCGGACGCCCCCAAGTAGTCGGAACAGAAGGATCGATCAAAAAACCCGTGAGAAAATCTTCGTATTCTCCCGTCGGTTGTCCGTTGTTATCAAAAGGAACAAACACCAACTTATAACCCGTTCCTTGATCGCGGTTCCAACTCCCTCGAAACGCCACAAACGCACCATTTTGATATTTTTCAGGAAACGTTTCCCCATCATAAAATTGTAGTCCTAACGCCGCAGAATGAGACTGAAATAACACCTCTGGCGTTGTTGTTTTGGTGGCTAATTCGGGATTTTCTCCCTGACGACGAGGATCAATATTATTCGGGGCTAAATAAGCATAAGGCCAGCCATAAAATTCTCCAAAGTTCAATCCGGCTAAATAATCAGGAACCAAATTATCACCTAGTCCATCCCGTTCATTAACGGTGGTGAAAAGCTGACCTGTCACCGGGTGAAAATCTAACCCAACCGGGTTTCGCAAACCCCAAGCAAAAGTTTGTTGATTAGAACCATCTAAATTAATCGTTTGTACGGATGCGCGAGGAAGGGGTTCTGGGCTAGCATTAGAAGCAGAACCCACAGAAACATAAAGCTGTTGT
>CAZNCM010000149.1:7552-13052 GCA_964571155.1 uncultured Lyngbya sp.
AAATCACCACATTGCGCGTCCAGTGTTGGTTGTAGCCCTGACCGGGTAAATCGGCGATTTTTTCGCCGCTACCTTGGAGTTGGTCTTGACCGCTGTAGGGAAATTTTAAGACTGCATCTGTATTTCCCAAAAAGAAAGCATCCTGACTAAAAGCCATCCCAAAAGGCAAGTTTAACCCGTTTTCCGGCCCGGCAAACGTTTTAGAAACGTCCGCATCGCCGTCTCCATCTTCATCCCGCAACAAACGAATGCGGTTGTCTGGCGTTTCCGTGACCAAGACATCCCCACTCGGAGTTAAGGCTAACCAGCGGGGGTCGTTTAAATTTTCCGCAAACACGTTAACCGTGAAGCCCGGGGGAACCTTTAAAACGGGATTTTCGGGAATGGGAACCACCTGGGGGGAGTTGCTGGCGCTTTGGGTGGCGTAGGGTGGAGGTAATTCTTCGAGATTAATTTTAATGGGTGTGGGGTTGAGAGTTTCGGTTGTTATAGGGCTGTTATCTGCTAATACAATAAACTGTTCGTTATTCAACTCTGTAGGCGAGACACCGGAAACAGTGGCTAAAACTTCGCCTGTACTTTCAACTGTAATTAATGTTGCAACAATTTCTCCAATCATGGCGCTTTCTAGTCTTAAATGATCAACCGTTAAATTATCAGTGAGTGCAATTTTATCCAAACCGATCTCAAAATCTGCAATCAAATCAGCAGTAATATTAGTTTCGCTGAACCCTTGACGTAAAACAAAAATATCCTCTCCCTGACCCCCAATCAAAGTATCTTGATCCAAATCACCGCTTAACCAGTCATTTCCTTGATCTCCCCTCAAAATATCATTTTGTTTTCCACCCCAGAGGGTATCATTTCCCAAATTCCCAAAGAGTTGATCCGCTGCTAAATTTCCACTCAGAAGATCATTACCCTGATCTCCAGTTAAAACATCAGAATCCTTTCCGCCAAATAAGGTATCATTGCCTTGATTACCTGCTATCGTGTCGTTATTTTGATTGCCGTTAATGATGTCTGCAACTTCCGACCCCAAAATCTGGTCATCACCTCTCTTACCCCGTAACCCCCCCGGAAGGTTCGTGAGTAAATCTGCCTGTATCTGAAAAATGTCGGGGTTCGAGGTGAGATCAAAGAACCCGTCGGGATTTATGCCCGTCAAGATAGTAAGTGTAGTTATAAATAAAGAGCTGATATGCTGTTAAAGTTTAGCGTAAGATTTCTAATTTTGCTTGATTCTAGTTATGCTAGCCTTTCTAGGGGTGCGGGAAAATGCGTTTCTCTGTTTAGACTTGTCAATCGCGGGTCAGAGATTAAAATTAAGAGTGCTTTAGTTAGATATGGTTTACAGTTGCAACGTTTAAATCTGGGGTTCAGCCTGTTGTAGAGGAGTGTTAATCTATGGATATTGTAGAAATCTTTGCCAAAGGTGGCCCGGCGATGTGGCCTCTGGCAGTCTTATCAATTCTGTCTGTTAGTACGATTATTGAACGGTTGTGGTTTTGGGGAACGACTCTGACTCGCGAACAACAAATTGTCAACCGAGTTGTAGATGCGGCGCGTCGAGGACAGTGGGGTGTTGCTTATCAAGCTACCCGTCAGGCGAGTAACCGACCTGTTGGCCGATTTCTGTATTCACCGTTACGATTAAATAATCCCGATCCGGAGTTATTTCGACTGGCGTTAGAAGCCGCAGCCGATGATGAACTAGCTTCTATGCGACGGGGTGACAAAATTTTAGAAGCGGTGATTGCCCTCTCTCCCATGTTAGGGTTGTTAGGTACGGTTTTGGGTTTGATTAATTCTCTCGGTTCCATTCGCTTGGGTGACATTGGAACGTCTTCGGCGTCGGATGTAACTTTGGGAATTGGGGAAGCGTTAATTAGTACCGCAACAGGCTTGATTGTGGCGATTATCAGCTTAACGTTTTATCGTTTATTTCAGGCGCTTTCTTTCAGTCAGATTAAGGTGTTTCGTAAGGTGGGTAATGAGTTAGAATTACTCTATCGTCAAGACTGGCCTCAAGTCCAATCTCAGTTACAAGTGATTCGAGATCAAGAAGCCCAACAGGAATATACTCCTGAAACAGATGATGCTTTTAATCACAACAATAATTCTCAAACGATCACTCTCGATAAATCAGAACAAGACGTGGAACCTTCTTTGAATCACAAAGAAACTGAAGTTCAATCGTCTGATCCCTCTGAGTATCTTGAGGAGGACGACAAACGAAACGAAAACTAAAATTCAGCCCTTTTTTTGAGAGTTTGATTCGGTTTTCTGCTAACAATTTTCTGCTAAGAATTTTAATAACTTTCACCAAACTTCTCTACAAATCCAGCCCCAAATAACCCATGAAATTTAACTTTGATTCTTCTCCTGATGAAGGTCGGATAGAACTACTCCCGTTAATTGATGTGGTCTTTTGTATTCTGACCTTTTTTATTTTAGCCGCCCTTCAACTTACCCGTCAGCAAGCCATTAATGTTGATTTACCCAAGGCGACAACGGGGGAAACGCAAATGCAAAAAATGTTGATTGTCGGAATTGATGATCGAGGAAGAACTTATATTGATCAACAAGCCGTCAGCGATCAACAATTAGAACGGGCATTAACGCGATTCAAACGCTGGAATCCAAGTGGATTAATGGTATTATATGCGCCTAAAGATGCCCGATATAATGATGTTGTTCAAGTCTTAGATAAATTACGGGCGGTTGGCGGTGAACGAGTCGCCCTCGCTACATTACCCAGTTCGGCAGAAATCCCAACAGAAGCCGATCCGGAGAATTTGCTGACTCCCGGTTCACCCGATGGGGAAAACCCTCTGCTTCAAACTTTTCCTGAAGGTTCAGATACACCTCCCAACCCGTTTTTATTATCTCCTCCACCTGATCCCCCTCAACCGTAAAAAGTTTCCAAGTTACCAATTCTGTTGTATTTCATAACCCAAGAAACTGACTAATTTTGCCACAGCCAGTAACTCTGCCATCAATCCTTTTATAAACAATAAAGCCTCTTTTGCTTGTTGCTGTCTATTAATATCTTTTAGTTATGAATTTAGCAATGAACAAGCTAAAAGCTTGGGTTATATTCGCCTAAAAAAGTCAACGAAAGACTAATAAAATAGCCCTACATCTATCAAAAAATCGACTCTAGTATATGACCTACACTTCTACAAAATCTCTGAGCTTTGAGGAATTTATTACTGAATATGGCGATAATCCTCGTTATGAATTAGCCGATGGAGAACTGATTGATATGGAACCGACAGGCCCTCATGAAATGGTCGGGGGTAAACTGGCTACTCAAATTGGTATTGCAATTATAAACGCTCAACTGCCCTGGTTTATTCCTCTAACCTGCCTCATTCAACCTGTTGCTGATATTGCTACCGTCCGTCGCCCTGACATTATTGTTCTTGATGAAACCGTATTAGGAAATGAACCCCTGTGGCAGCAAAGACCTATTATTACTTTAGGTCGTTCTATTAAACTGGTTGTAGAAGTGGTCAGTACGAATTGGGAGACAGATTACGCGCGTAAAGTGGAAGAATATGCACTTCTTGGTATCCCAGAATATTGGATTGTTGACTTTCGAGGACTTGGCGGAACGGCTTTTATTGGTAAACCTAAACAACCCACATTTACAGTCTGTCAACTCAGTGAAGATGAATATCATCAGCAACAATACAGATTAGGTCAAACAATTGTATCTCAATTATTTCCAGACTTACAGCTTCGACTTGATGATATTCTTCCGAGATAGTTTTCTGTTTACCCTCTGTTTACCCTCTGCTTACCCTCTGTTAAAATTTACATGATTTGTTAACTGTAAAAAAGCTCGGCTTATCGCTCAATATATAAATTACTTATAGCCCCTACCCCCCATTTTGGAGATCATGAGGGTAGGGAACTTAGGAGATATTCATCAAACTTACTGACTGTTTTCCTCCTCTTGACGGAACGGTAAATCTTGATTACTGTAATCAATTTCTTGCTGTTCTATTGCGTTAATTTTGCCGATATAAGACTGTAAAATCTTACTCAAGCGGTTATCATAAAATCGATGTAAACTGTGATTATCCATTGCCGGAAAACCCCGACGTTTTTTATGACGCCCACCCGCGCCCGGATCAAAGGTTTGAATCCCGTTATTAATTGCCCATTCTATCGGTGAATAATAACAGGCATTAAAATGTAAACAATCGATATCTTGATAACTCCCCCAATAGCGACCATACAAGCGATCGCCTTTGGTTAAACAAAATGACATTCCCACAGGTTCTCGTTCATCTTGTTCACTATAAGCCCCCACGAATAAGACTCGATGGCGATAATCGTGATGGAGTTGTTCAAAAAACTTGCGGGTTAAATATTTACTACCCCACCAGCCAAACTTATCACAAGTATCGGCATAAAAATGATACATTAAACTAAATAAAGACTTGGGAATCTCATCTCCAGTTAAGGTTTTAAGCTGCAATCCGGCTTTGGCAATCGCTTTGCGTTCTCGTTTAATATTCCGGCGCTGATTGGCATTAAAAACCTTTAAATAATCATCAAAAGAGTTAAACCCCTGATTCGTCCAGATATAACTATGATGTAACCAAGCCATAAACCCTTGCCGTTCCATTAACGCTTTCCATTGGGGATCAACATAGAGAAAATTACAACCCGAGATCTTATTGTTAATACAAAACTGATCAATTTCATGCACCATAAAAGCCGTCAGTTCTTCTTCATCTTCGCTGGGTGCGATTAAAAACCGATAACCTTCAACGGGAGTAAACGGCGACATTCCTAACATTTTGGGATAATATTCCACCCCAAGCTGATAAGCCAAATCTGCCCATTGATGATCGAAGACAAATTCACCGCGACTGTGACCTTTAATATACAACGGTGCCGCTCCCACCAGTTGACCATCACGCCAAACGGTGAGATGATGGGGAAGCCAACCCGCACGTCCAGTTGCACTTCCAGAGGCTTCTAAGTTGTGTAACCAATCCCATTCAAAAAAAGGCGTTTTCAAGGGGTAAGCCAAAGCATCCCATTCAGATTTGGGAATTTCGGATAGGTTGCTAATCCAAGTCGCAGAATAGGGCGAGGTAAGCTGTTTCACCATGTTTTTCAAAAATCTGTCGGGACGCATTTTTATCGATTTAATCTATAGGGTAATCTAATTGAGCTTTGTTGTGCATGGAGCTCAACTCGCAATCATTGTTTCTAATTAAACTCGGGCGCCCAAATTTCCTCAATCGGTAATTCCCAACCCGGAAGTAATTCCGGCACTTCTAGCACATCTCCATCCCGCAGTATAATCTGATCTACATTGAGGCGATAAACTTCTAGAGTCCGATTTCTCGGATCGACCAGCACCCCAACCTTAGTGCCAAATTCTAGAAATTGCTGGATCTTCTGACGTAATTTTGACACTTTATCTTAATGTTCGGAGAAGACCCTCACTTTTAGTGATGGGATGAATCCGGAC
>CAZNCM010000150.1:0-6592 GCA_964571155.1 uncultured Lyngbya sp.
TAGTTTCCACTCAACATACTGCCACTATCGGAGGCATTTCCGACCCGGTTGCCATTCAAGCCCGAATCAAGCAAGATTTGTGGTCGGAAGTGGTAGAACCGGTATTTGAAGATATTAGCGTTAAGCCTGATGCCAAGACACGCTTTTTAGTGAACCCCACAGGTAAATTTGTCATCGGAGGTCCTCAAGGGGATTCTGGCTTGACCGGGCGGAAAATTATCGTCGATACCTACGGCGGTTATGCTCGTCATGGGGGCGGCGCTTTTTCCGGTAAAGACCCCACTAAAGTAGACCGTACCGCCGCTTATGCCTGCCGCTATATTGCTAAAAATATCGTGGCGGCCGGATTGGCAGATAAATGCGAAGTTCAGGTGAGCTACGCGATTGGTGTTGCTCGTCCGGTGAGTCTGTTTGTCGAAACTTTCGGTACGGGCAAAGTGGACGAAGATAAACTGATTAAGGTGATCGAGCAGAATTTTGAACTGCGTCCGGCGGGAATGATTCAAGCCTTTGACTTGCAGAATTTGCCCTCTAAACGGGGTGGACATTTCTTCCAAGAAGTTGCCGCTTACGGTCATTTTGGACGGACTGACCTGGGTTTACCTTGGGAAAGAACGGATAAAGTTCAGTTGTTAAAAGACGCTCTGTTACCTGTGTCTGCGGTTAGTTAATTGTCGTTGTCTCCTCTATTTTAAGAGTGAGAAAAATCTCATTGCTAGACAATCAAATCTGAAATCTGGCTTAATTTTTTAGATCGGATTTCTCCCTCTTTGAGTTGTCTGGTAGAATTGAAAACATTTTTAACGACTAGCTCTTCTGTACAGAAGGGCTTTTATTTTTGAGTGTTAGATCAAAGCAAAAGCCGGGAGGATTTGAGGAACCTTATCAATCCATTATTCGTCGTCAAATCGGTAAATCGAAAATCCGAAAAATGAAACCTCAAACACCATTACTTCGGGTTGGTGATCCTGCTCCTTGGTTTCGCTTACCGACTCAAAATAAAGCCGATTTCTTCTTGCGTAGCAATGCCGGAAAACCCATTATTCTTTTCTTCTACGCTCAGGATGAAATTCCCGCTTGTCAAGAAATTGCCTGTCGCTTTCGAGATTTAATGCCGATTTTCAATCAATCGGATGTGCGGGTTTTTTCTATTAGTTCAAATCTCCCCGAATCCCGCCTAAAATTTTCTCAAGATCATCATCTTCCCTTTACTTTGCTCTCCGATTCTAACTTAGCAGTTAGTATCAAGTATGGAGTTTGTTCTTTAGATGAGAATGACCCCTCTAGTGTCTCCTATCATCGGACGGCTTTTTTACTCGATTCTAACTTACGAATTTTAAAGATTTATCCACTCGCTAACCTCGAAGAAGCGATTAACAAACTATTAGCAGATATTCCGGTTCTTATTCGTCGAGAAGAACTCCGAGCGATTCAAATGCAAGCCCCTGTGTTGCTCATTCCTAACGTTCTCGATCTCAAATTTTGTCGCTACCTAATAGAAATTTGGGAAACTCGCGGCAACTCAGAATCGGGTTTTATGAAACAAGATGGAGAGAAAACTGTCGGATATCTTGACCCCAGCCATAAACTCCGTCGCGATCATTTTATCGAAGATAAGTCTTTGATCAATCACATTGATTCTCTGATGCAGCGACGAGTTTTTCCAGAAATTAAACAGGCTTTTCAATTTGAAGTTAACCGTCGAGAATCCTACAAAATAGCCTGTTATGATGCCAAAGATGGGGGATATTTTCGACCTCATCGAGATAATACCACGCCGGGAACGGCTCATCGTCGCTTTGCCATGACAATTAATTTGAATGTGGAAGAATATGAAGGCGGATTTTTAAGATTTTCAGAACATAGTCCTCATCTTTATAAACCCGATACGGGGAGTGCAATTATTTTTTCTTGCTCTTTAATGCACGAAGCGACGGATGTAACCGCAGGTCGTCGTTTTGCTTTGCTGGCGTTTTTTTACAATACTCAAGATGCCGAATCCCGTCAAAAATATGAGGATCGAGTACAAAATAATTACGAACAAGTGATTCGAGTTCAACCGTAAATATTCAAGGATTTTTAAGCCTAATCTGTGACTCAGTTTTTAATTTTAAAAAATCCCTGTAAACTTATCTATCCATCAATAAAAATTAGAGGATAGACAGGTTGATTTACTCATTGGCGTTTTGAATACAGGGATTGATTTAATACTTTTAGTTTTTACAAGTTTTTCTGATAAAATCAGAACCAATTCATAAATTGTCTATCAAAATACGCTCATGTGGGGGAGCTTAAACAGGGGATAATTCCCGATCAGCTAATGATTGTAGCATCCTAACCTAAAACTGATCTTTGCATTAAGATTGTGTCTAGGTCAAAGGATTAGCACGTAGCTTTCAGATAGTCAGTCTACACCTCCGTAGAGAGAAACTGTAGAGATGAATCTTCAATAAATGATCGTAACACAATTAAGCACATTACTGCTCGCAACGGTGCTGCCTTGCATTGCAACTTTAGTCACTCCAATATCTGTTCAAGCTGAAATCTTGAGTAGTAATGGGAATACGGATGTGTTTATTTTAGAAGCTCATGCAGCAACTAATAATGTTTATCAAGCCCAAGTCATTAGGAGCTTTGATTGGTTTACAGATGCAGATAAAATAGGACTCACGGGCGGACTAACCGAAGCAGATCTCGACTATATGGAACTGATTGATTTTGATGAAGATGGATTTTTAGATGATGCCGTGATCAAATTAAAATCAACTCAAGCTATTTTAGGAGTCGTTCTCAACGCCGATGATTTTGTACTCGAAGGAGAATTTATTCCAATTATTTCCAATAATCAACCGATTGCCTGTCTTCAAAAAGTAAATATTGTCAGTTGTAATTCCTCTACTGTCGATTAAATTGTGCCTATTAATAACAATTAATTAACAGAAAATTCTTTCTGTCACTCTAACGAACAACAGCATCTACTCCGATACCAAAAAATAGCCTGCTTTGGGCTATCACACCGTTGGCTTAGAGAATAAAATGCAACACATCCGCTAAACTATAAAAGTAACGACCGTTCAAGTAGAAAAATGAAAAATTTTGATATTGTTGTTGTCGGAGCCGGGCCATCTGGTGGTCACTGTGCAAGACAGCTTGCTCAGTCTGGAAAAAAGGTCTTACTCGTTGAACAGCATCAAACCTTTGAACAAAATGACTTCTCTAGTGGTGTCATTCCGATAGAAACTTTAGAACGCTATCATCTTCCTTCGGGTATCATCGGAAGTTTATGGCGAAAAATTGCCATCGTTACCACTCATGTTCATCAGCGTTGGGAATGCGATCATCCTCTGGGAGCAGTATTAGATTTTGCCAAACTGCGAGAGTTTTTAGCACAAGAAGTTCAACGACAAGGTAGCGAAGTCTGGATGGGACATCGCTACATTCGCTCTTTTCAAGAAAATGGAAAAACTGTTGTTGAGTTTAAACCTTATGGTGTCAATGAAACCATTAAAGTATCGACTAAAATCTTGGTGGATGCTACTGGACAAACCCGAGCAGTGATGTGTCCACGCCAGCAAAAACATCTTCCCTATTTCACCGGAATCGGAACAGAATATTTAATCGAAGTTAGTAGCTCAGACTATCAAAAATATGCTCAAGGATTATTTTTTTTATTGGGTCATAAATGGATGCCTAAAGGATATTCTTGGATTTTTCCAATGGAACCTAATCGTTTAAAGGTTGGTTCTGCTCAGTGGAATCATCCTCATAAAATTGTTAAAGAAACAAATTATCTACGAAGTTATATAGAACTTATTTTGAAGGATTATATGCAAGAAATATCCTATAAAATCGTAGATGTTCATGGCGGAGTATTTAAGTATTGTAGCGGTCTTAGAGATACCTATTATTGCAACAATATTATTGCGATTGGAGATGCAGTTTCGACGGTAAATATGTTAGGAGGAGAAGGAATTAGACATGGAATGGAAAGTGCAGAAATAGCTTGTCAGTATATTGAAGGCTATCTTTCTGGACAACAAGTTGATTTTAGTTATTATCAGCAGGAAATGCACCAGACTTATAAAAAAAAGTGGGATTGGTCTGAACGAATGGGAATTAGTAAATATTTAGAATACAGTGATGAGTTAATAGATCGGGGAGTAGCCTATCTAAACCAATTTACTACAGAGGAAATTTTACAGATTATTGTTGAATATAAATTTAATCTTCTCTATAGCCGACTGTTCCCCTATCTACGCTACAAGCTTTCAGCCAAGATTTATAATTTAATTCAACAGATTCAGTCGAGGTTGGCTTCAACAAAATCCATGAAAGGTGTAGACTAGAAGAACAATTCTGGATTTATATCTCTAACTTCCTATGACTTCTAGCCTGACTCAAGTTTATCCGATCATTTGGCAAGATAATCATGTTCTGCTGATCGATCAAACCCGTCTTCCGAAAGAGTATACTCGGATTGAAATTAGTCGCTATGAAGATATGGCTCGTGCGATTAAAACAATGATTGTTCGGGGTGCGCCCGCGATTGGAATTGCCGCAGCTTATGGAATTTATCTGGGTGCGCGAGATATTAAGAGTATAGATCGTCAGGAATTTTTAACTCAATTAGAAGCAGTGGCAGATGTATTGCGTCGCACTCGTCCAACGGCTGTTAATTTGTTTTGGGCGATTGATCAAATGCTGAAAACAGCTCAAGAAACAAACGGATCAGTTGAACAGGTACAACAAGCGTTATTAGAAAGGGCAAAAGCAATTCATGCTGAAGATATCGAAACCTGTAAACTGATTGGAGATACCGGATTAAACGTTTTACCAACCTCTCCTCACAAACTCAATATTTTGACTCACTGTAATGCCGGAGCATTGGCGACAGGAGGCTATGGAACCGCATTAGGGGTGATTCGTTCGGCTTGGCGAGAAGGACGCTTAGAACGAGTCTATGCTGATGAAACTCGTCCGCGTTTACAAGGGGCAAAATTGACAACTTGGGAATGTGTTCAAGATCAAATTCCAGTCACTTTAATTGCGGATAATATGGCGGCGCATTGCATGAAGCAAGGTTTAATTGATGCTGTAATTGTAGGTGCAGATCGGATTACGGCTAATGGTGATACTGCGAATAAAATTGGCACTTATAGTTTAGCGTTAGTTGCCAAAGCTCACAATATTCCTTTTTTTGTGGCGGCTCCTCTGTCTACAATTGATTTTAAATTAGAAACTGGCGCGGAAATTCCGATTGAAGAACGAGAGGTTAGCGAACTCTATGAAGTGGGTAATACTCGTTTATGTCCGACGACGGGAGTTGAGTTTTATAATCCCGCTTTTGATGTAACACCAGCAGAATTAATTGCTGCCATTATTACAGAAAAAGGAGCAGTTAAACCCGGAGATTTAAGAATGTTGAAATAACTCTTGGTAAAGAAACCCGATTTCTGTGATAAGTCGGGTTTCTAATAGTTTATAGTCGGGGAATCGGGATATTTTATCCGGCAAATTTTGTAGTACGAGTATTTCTGTTCATCGCGATCGCCTCCTTATTATTAATCAAATCGTAAATCAGTGCTACCAAATTGAACGCCGCTCTCAATGATAATTTTGTTCTAAGCGATGCAGACTCTCTGTACAATCCTTTTGAATGTTTTGGATTTATCCTGCTAAAGACTTCAGTATCCATCCGATCATGATCCCCAACCCTCCGAAGCGAACTGCTTGCCAAAAGGGTTCCCTGAGACTTCCCCAAGTAAATAAGCGGCTTTCGAGGTTGAGTTCAATGGTTTCTAACTCGGCTTCAAGTTGACGCAATTCTTCTCGCAATTGACGGGATCGGGTTTGACGCCGTTCGGGGATCACTTCATCAATGCGGTTTTTCAGTTCGGCTTGACGCTGCCGATCTTGCTTGACTTGAGCGTAACGCTGTTTAATTTCCTCGAGCGATCGCTCAACCTGAGATAAAGCTTGCTCAAACTCCTGATCTTCCGATGTCATCTGTGTTTTAACCGGATTATGTTTCGTGAGACGGATTCAGTATAATCGGGATCGGTTTATCGGTACAGTTTCTTGGCATAATTATAAATGCAAAGATGCAACTTACCCCAATCGCAATCGGATAGAAGGTCGTTTATGGTTAACTCGATCCCCAAATCAACTCACAATGATCAGCCTGCTAACAGTTCTCAGACCGATCGCTTAGATGAGTATACAACCGTTGAACTCGCTCAAGCTTTAGCCGAACGTCTTGCGATCAGCGATCAAGATTGGCATCAACTCAAATCTAATCGCCAAGCTCGTGCTAGCGAACAAATCATTGCTGCTCTTGTTTTTCTACTCAAAAAGCAACCCCAAGAAGTGATCCCTCGTCTGAATCAGGCAATCGGTTGGCTGGATCGTTCGATCTCCGCTCCTCCTTGTCCGACTCATGGTGTCCATTCTTCTAAAAAACAATCTTGAATAGATTGAAATAATTGCTGTTATCATAGTGAGAAGCAGAGCGCGCTCATCAAGGCAGAATCTTACCCAAAAATTTAGGCTGAGTTTGACGCCCCTCCCGCTATAATTGACTGGGATCAACTTG
>CAZNCM010000150.1:6609-6983 GCA_964571155.1 uncultured Lyngbya sp.
ACTGCTTTCAGTCTTTCCCTCTATTATTCTCTAATGCCTAACTCGTCGATTAGGAACTGACAATTTCCTTACAAATAGTTAATTCAGTTCCTTCAGAGTTCCATGCGACTCGATCAAAAATCTGGTGCAAGATATACAAGCCTCGTCCACACTCGTGATCATCGACAGGTAATTCTGATCCCTGTCCAGTTTGATGTTCATCTAACAGAGGATTTCGACAAGGACAAGGAGGTCGAAACCCTGATCCTTGATCAGAGATAATCCACCAAAATTGATTTTTGATGATCGAGAAACGGACAACAATGGTTTTACTGGGGTCTAGCTTGTTGCCATGTTTGGCTGCATTGACCAGAGCCTCCTGAAGGCCTAAGCGC
>CAZNCM010000150.1:6993-12755 GCA_964571155.1 uncultured Lyngbya sp.
AAAGCTAACTGTAACCCAGTTGCGTTTAACCGGACGCGATGATATGGCAATCACTCGGAAAACTCCCTGGCGTCATGGTGGATGATCAATTTCACACCCTGCATCAGTAGTAAACTTCTTTTCCGACAGGCGGATCAGACTTGAAGCTGGTCTTCAAATTCGCAGTTTTCCCTGACAGAGGATGAGATAATGAGACGGCTTTTTAGAGGGTACATTAACAAACATACCCTTGCCACGAATCTAAAAATAGAGTGACATGGCTTCAAGGCGAGCTGTACACACTGAATAAATTCAACTTTGATCTCAACGGATAAACTAATTGGGGATAGTTTATACCCGTATTTTGCGATCTTGATTCCCGTTTAGTCAAGCTAAAGGGAAAATTTTTCCTCTACTTGTAATTCTATCATTTCTCTGCGGTTCAGATGGTATGCCAGCAACTTCCAACTGTAAAACCCCCATTATGTGAGCAAATATGCTTTGAGAAACGACTTTCCCAACTCAGTTTAGTTAGAAAGTCCAATTGTTAGAATCTTCTCCTTACTTTAAGATTATCAAAACACTCACCAAAAAACACATCTCTAGAAAATTTTTAGATTAACCCTTAGTCCTCCGTACCCTTGTCGTCCCTTGTCCAATCAGGATTTCCGGCTCCATAGCCTCAGTTCAAAAAAGACTGTACGATTGAATATCACTCCAGGTCAGACCCTCCCATTCTAAAATTGAAAAATAATAATCAACCTGAGTTTAGATCCATTAATACTATGCAAACAACTGTAACCGCTGACCCCTATCCAATCTCGGGTACTTATTGGAAGTGGCGAGAACAGTTAATTTATTACGTGCGGGCAGGTTCGCCTCAACCGGAACGCCCGCCATTGTTACTCATTCATGGATTTGGAGCCTCAACCGATCATTGGCGCAAAAATCTCATCGGTTTGAGTGAACACTTTGAGGTTTGGGCAATTGATCTACTCGGCTTCGGACGTTCAGCCAAGCCCAACTGGGAATATAGCAGCGATCTCTGGCGGGATCAACTCAATGATTTTATCACCGAAACCATTGGTCAGCCTGTCATCCTAGCGGGTAACTCTCTGGGTGGATATGCTGCTTTGTGTGTCGCCGCCCAACGTCCCAACTCCGCCCGGGGTTTAATTTTACTCAATAGTGCTGGGCCATTTACTGAAACTGAACCCGCTCCACCTCCTCCGGCTTGGAAGAAAGCCGCTTCGGGAACTGTCGGAAGGCTATTCCAACAAAATTGGGTCAGCTACATGGTCTTTCAATGGACAAGACGGCGCTCAACCATTCGCAAAACCCTGAAAAAAGTTTATTTAAACCCTGAGACTGTCACCGAGCAACTGGTTGAAGAAATTTATCGTCCTTCTTGCTCTCCGGGTGCCGCCCAAGTGTTTGCGTCGGTATTTAAAACCCGATCTGGGGAAAAAGTAGATGTTTTACTCCGTCAACTGAGTTGTCCATTGCTATTGCTGTGGGGAGAAGGTGATCCGTGGATAAACTGTCGCGATCGCAGTGCTAAGTTTCGCCAATATTATCCTCAACTGACTGAACACTTTCTCGAAGCGGGTCACTGTCCCCATGATGAAGTTCCTGAACAAGTCAACGAACTGATTAAAGCCTGGGTGATGTCTGAGTGCGAAATTAGTAATACTAATAATAAAAACGAGGATGAATCCTCGGATTGAGCTTTTCTTCGACGGGTTGACCGCCTTTGAGGTGTTGTTCAACAATAATCGCAACATCCTGGGGCTGAACTCGATAGTACCAAGTTTCATCGGGAGTCACCTTAACAGTCGGGCCAACACTACATTGACCCATGCAACCGCTAGCCTCAATGATGACTTCAGAGATCTCTGCATCTTGAAATGCTTGTAACACTTTTTGGGAACCCTGTCTCAGGCAGGTTTTATTTTGACAAACCCTCACACAGCGAGAAGTCAGTTCAGATGGATTTGAACCTGAGTTGTCTACTTGAGTTTCTGGCATAGTCAAGGAAAATCGTGGATCTTTATGTCTTATTCCATTATGAGGGATGGGATTTTTTGATCCCTCCCACATCCGGTAAAGCAATTGTCAAAGTTCGATTTTGGGTTTTTCCTCAGCTTTTGTGGAAAAAACTGTGGATAATTTCCTCGAAGTCTGTGGAAAACGTTCAAAGGGCTTTAGTTATGGCGCTCAAGGGGTAGAGGTTGAACGGGTTTTCCACAAGTTTTCCACAGGATTAGGATTCGAGTGAATCAAATTGCAAACAAAACGATAAAATATAGAACTCGGTGTATTCATTCTGTGAATAACATTTCGGGGTGAGAACGCCAGATCTCGATTGTTAATTTTTATCGAAACACTCAATCTTTACCCAGGTTAATCCATGCGATTTATCGTTGACCAAGAAAAACTAAGTTCTAATTTATCCTTGATTTCTAGAGTAATTCCCTCTCGTCCAACTCATCCCATTTTATCTAATATTCTACTCGAAGCAACTCCGGAAACTCAACAACTGAGCTTAACTGCTTTTGATTTAAGCTTAGGAATATATACTTCGATGAGTGCAGAAGTAGAAGTTGGGGGAAGGTTCACACTCCCGGCAAAATTACTCAATGATATTGTCTCTCGTTTACCCAATAGTCCAATTGCTCTTGATGATGATGCGGGAGAATCTATTATTACCTTAAATTCCAGTTCAGGACGGTATCAAGTTCGAGGAATGGGTGCTGAGGAATATCCCGCACTTCCCTTGATTGAAGACGGAGAATCGATTTCTATTCCGGCTGATGCTTTAATTGAAGGATTAAAAGGTACATTATTCGCCACGAGTCCAGATGAAACCAAACAAGTTTTAACAGGGGTACATTTAAGAATTCAGTCTGAAAACTTAGAATTTGCCTCAACAGATGGTCATCGTTTAGCGGTTGTCAAGGCTGAATCTTTAAACGGTGATGATCAATCAGAAAAGATTTCAACGTCAAAAATTGAGGATTTTGAAGTCACAATTCCGGCTCGGGCTTTACGGGAAGTTGAACGAATGATTGCAGCCGCCTCACCCGGAAAAGAGGAATCAAAACTTATGGTTAAACTTAGATTTGATGAAAGTCAAGTTATCTTTGAACTGGGAAATCAACGCTTAAATAGTCGAAAATTGGAAGGATCTTATCCGGCTTATCAACAGCTTATTCCTAATCAATTTCTCAATCAAATTAATGTAGATCGCCGAAATTTTTTGGGTGCGTTAGAGCGAATTGCAGTCTTAGCGAGTCAAAAAAATGATATTGTTAAATGCACGATTGATAACGACAATCAAAAAATTTCCCTCTCTGTAGAAGCGGCAGATGTCGGAAATGCACTCGAATCTTTATCGGCTCAAGTCTCAGGAGATGAACCGAAAGAACTAGCATTTAATGTTAAATATTTGATGGAAGGGTTAAAAGTGTTCAATACTTCTGAGATCCAAATTCAACTGAATGCGGCGACCAGTCCGGTGATTTTAAATCCTTTGGGAGGTGTAAAAATGACTTATTTAGTGATGCCTGTTCAGTTGAGAAATTAGAGAAAAAATCTAGAGAGAAATAAAATCCTCTACCCGAACTTGGTTAACCGCAATTCCTTGAAGGATTGCTAAACGTTCATTACCCAATTGGATGATAGTGTCTCCATTTTCTGAAGTTAAAGTGAGGCGATCAAAACTCAAGTTATCCTCAAGAACTAACCGATCTTGACCGACTTCAAAATCCGCGATCGCATCGTTACCTTGACCGACTACGAGAATAAAGCGATCGCCTCCTTCTCCCCCAAATAAAGTATCATTATCTTCTCCACCAAATAGCCAATCATCTCCTTGATCTCCGCAAATTAAATCATTGCCTAAATTGCCGTATAACCAATCATTTCCACTCTCACCATAAACCCAATCTTCCCCTTGACCTCCCCAGACTGTATCATCCCCCGAACCCCCATTCAAACTATCATTATCTCTATTGCCATAAATTACATCATTTCCCTCATCACCGGAGATTAAATCCCGTTCTTGAAGTTCATTTTCTGGGGATATATTTGCATCACCAAATATTGTATCATTTCCATCATTTCCCGATAAGGTATCGCCGCCTAAATCCCCATAAATTTCATCATTTCCCGAACTTCCCGCAACTCGATCATTTCCTTGACCTGCAAACAGTTGATCATTCCCAAATCCACCTTGAATAAAATCATTATTTTGGTTGCCATATAAACTATCATCTTCTGTATTTAATGCTGCAAAATCTCCTTGATTTTGAGTCCCAATCAGGGTATCGCTTCCCGCTTCCCCAAATATTTTATCATTTCCACTATCACCAAATACTAAATCATTTCCAGTCTTCGCAAAAACTTGATCATTTCCACCTAAAGCCAAAATAGTTTCATTGGCTGAAGTTCCTTCAATAATATCATCGTCCTCAGTTGAATTTGTTTCAGAAGCCGTTTCAAAATCGGGACGAGGAGGAAAAGAAATCGGTTCAATTTCAGGGAAAGGAGGACAATCAATATTATTATTCTCATCATCTTGGCGAGGAATAGATGTGTCGGTATCTGAGGAAATTTCGTTTTCTTCAGAAATATTATTGGGAGGAGTGGGCTTATTATCCGGAGAATTAGAGGGATTATCAGGAACAAACGAAGCAATTACAGGAATGATAATATTTGCGGAATTTGAGATAGCTTGATCGTTATCAATAACCGTATAAGTTAAATTAACATTCCCCACAAAATCAGAGTTGGGAATAAAGGTAATATTTTCTAACTCGGCTAAACTTAATCCTTGAACTTGACTTTCATCAGTAAGCAATAATTCATTTAAAAACAAACGTCCTTGAGACGAATTGGGTAATGTAAGATTAAACTGTTCAACTGTTCCGTCTAAATCACTAAAATTTAACGCAGGTAGAGAAATTTCATTACTATTATTCAGCAAACTGGAAGCGGTAACATCTTCAGCAATAGGAGGTTGATTAGCATCCGGACTAACAGTAACAGAAAGAATTGCTGCGTTAGAAACTGCACTTAAATTATCTTGAACAGTATAAGAAGCTGTGACAGTACCACTAAAACCATCAACGGGTACAAACTCGACTTGAGCTTCTTCGTTAGCAACTGTAAATGTTCCTCTATTTTCAAGAGTAAAGCTGGTTTGAATTCCAGGTATATTCTGGTCTAAGTCAAGAGTATTGAGATTAATTGTACCGTCCGAATCTTCAAAATTATCAGCTAAGTTAATTAAGACTGAAGTATTAAAGCTTGTGTTAACTTCTTCATCCTCAGCAGTAGGTGGAATATTTTCTTTCGTTGAATTATCATCAATATCGGTGACAATAACATTCAAGGTTTGAATATCTGACAGTTGATCGGAGTCAGTAACGGTAATTTCAACTTGATAATTATTGTTGTTATCTGTATCTGCGGGATTTTCAAAGTCTGGAGGTTGCTTAAAGGTTAGTTCACCCGTAGCTGAATTGATCTCAAACTGTTCAAGATCTTCGCCACCTGTCAGACTGTAAATTAAACCATTTCCTTCACTATTTTTCTCGTCTGTCGCATCAATATTTAGAACGAAAGTTGTATTTTCTAGAATTTCGAGTGTAGCTTCTTCTTCACCGTTGTTGCTGGTAATTGTAGGAGGTTCTAATTCGGGTTCTAACTGATCACCGACTACAATATTCAAGGTTTGAATATCTGACAGTTGATCGGAGTCAGTAACGGTAATTTCAACT
>CAZNCM010000150.1:12855-13046 GCA_964571155.1 uncultured Lyngbya sp.
TTGTATTTTCTAGAATTTCGAGTGTAGCTTCTTCTTCACCGTTGTTGCTGGTAATAACAGGCGGTAAAGGTTCCTCATTATCAAGGACTATAATTTCAGCAGTTCCTTCTGTAAAACCGTTTGCTATTGCTGTTAGTGTAACAGTGCGATCGCCATCATCAATTAAATCATCAATTGCGTCTAAACTGAAA
>CAZNCM010000151.1:0-211 GCA_964571155.1 uncultured Lyngbya sp.
CCGTCCATAAAGAAATTAAGTAGTAATTCTCAAGCAGAAACCCAAATCTCATTTACAACTCAATTCACCAATTTAGAACAAGGAATACAACACAATGAGTTACTTTCGTCGCCAAGTTTCTCCCATTGACCCTAAAACCCCAATCGATTACAAAAATATTGAATTGCTTCGTAAATTTGTGACAGAACGAGGAAAGATTCTTCCCCGTCGA
>CAZNCM010000151.1:336-4424 GCA_964571155.1 uncultured Lyngbya sp.
TAAAGAAGGCTAAGGGAATTGGTGGAAAAAGGAACGCTGATTGAATTTAGAGTACACGGGGAGCGTCGTCTCGGCGTTGCTGATCGTCCTGAAGGAAAAAAGCACTGGATTGTTATTGATGAACAAGGAAGCTCTCATACAATTCATCCTCGACAAATTACTTACGAAGTAACAGGACAAACTTACACGCCATCGGATATACCGACGTTCTTTCAAGAATTAGAGCCTTATATCGATCCCTCCAGTCTAGAAATTGCTTGGGAAATTTTGGTTGAGCAGGGAGAAACAGTGAGTCCCCAAGAAATGGCAATGCTGCTATTTTCTGCCAAGGATTCTCACCAATGCTATGCGAGTCATCTTCTTCTTTGTGACGACAAGCTTTACTTTAAACAAAAGGGCGATCGTTACGAACCTCGCTCACCCAATCAAGTCGCGGAGATCAAACATCAGCAGCAGGTTGAGCAGCAGCGACTACAAGAAACGCAAGAATTTTGGAATCGAGTCAAAGAGTGTTTAGCTGGAACGGTTACAGAATGGCAGAATAGTGACCGACCCCGCTTGGATGCTTTAGAGCGTTTAGCTTTAAACGGAGAAGAAACATCTCATGTGACTTCAGCCTTTGAAACTTTAGCCACTTTGGAACGTCCCCAAACTGCAAGTGGTGCATTGGAACTGCTGGTGGATTTAGGGGTCTGGAGTCCTCACGAGAATTTATCACTACGTCGTACTCAGATTCCCACACAGTTTCCTATGCAGGTACTTGAAGTGGCTCAACAGCTTCTAAATTCTCAGCCGCCCGATCCCGATACAAACCGTCTGGATCTGACCCGTCTCAAAGTCTATACTATCGATGACGAGAGTACCCGTGAGATTGATGATGGCTTGAGTGTCGAATTCATGCCCGATGGTCAGCAGCGATTATGGATTCATATTGCTGATCCAACCCGCTTGCTTTCTCCCGGCGATGAACTCGATCTCGAAGCTCGACGACGTACCACAACAGTTTACTTACCAACGGGGATCATCCCAATGTTTCCCTCAGAACTAGCAACTGGGCCAATGAGTCTAGTGGAGGGTAAACTCTGTTGTGCTTTAAGCTTTGGTGTGATTTTAGATGAAAGCGGCCAGGTTCAAGATTATAGTATCCATGCCAGCACGATCAAGCCGACCTACCGCCTCACCTATGATGATGTTGACGAGATGCTGCATTTGGGTATCACAGCCGAACCCGAAATCGAAGCTCTGGCGACTTGGACAAAACGACGTAAGCAGTGGCGAGACTCTCAAGGGGCAATTAGTATCTATATGCCCGAGTCTTTGATTAAAGTCGAAGAAGACGAGATCATCATTAAAGTTTTAGATGATTCTCCTTCTCGACAAATTGTCGCTGAGATGATGATTTTAACCGGTGAAGTGGCGGCTCGTTATGGTCAGGCGCATAATCTAGCGTTACCTTATCGTAGTCAACCTCAACCTGAATTACCGCCTGCCGAAGAACTTCTGCAATTGCCTGCTGGTGCGGTACGCTCTTGCGCGATGCGTCGTTATATGCCCCGCAGCGAAGTCAGTTTAACGCCTGCTCGCCATGCAAGTTTAGCTTTAGAAACCTATACTCAAGTGACTTCTCCGATTCGTCGCTATAGTGATTTACTGACGCATTTTCAAATTAAAGCTCATCTGCGAGGAGAAACTCCTCCCTTTTCAACTGAGCAGATGCAAGAGATGGTGATGAGCTTAGGCCCTGCTGTCAAGGAAGCTTCAAAAGTCGAACGAGAAACTAATCGTTACTGGAGTTTAGAGTTTCTTCGCCGTCACCTTGATCAAACGTGGCAAGCGATTTTATTACGTTGGCTACGTGAAGACAGTAATTTAGGACTGCTTCTCCTCGAAGAACTTGCGGTTGAGTTACCGATGCGATTTAATCGCAATGCCCAACTTGGAGAACGTTTTACAGTGAAGGTGGCTCATGTTGACCCCAGACAAGATATTATTCAATTTCAGGAAATAACAGACCAAGCTACTGAACCCGCATTTTCGTGAGTCAAAAGAAGCTATAATCTTTAATCTTTGCTGAAAATTAGGGTGACTGGGGAAAAGTCTAGTTGCGTTACTTTTCCCTCAATTGTCATTTTAATCAAGAATTTAAAGCTTTATTTGCTGTAAATCACTCCGGGGATCAAAACTTCGATTAGCTCTAATTTTCTCGTAATATTCCCGCTCTATCGAACTTAGATCTTTGGGCGGAACAACCACCAACTTCACAAACTGATCGGTACGTCCACCGCCTTTAGGTTTGATCCAACCCTTACCCCGTAATCGTAACGTTTGTCCTGAGCGAATACCCGCCGGAATATTCATCGTGACCAAACCATCCGGAGTGGGAATTTCAATCGCTCCTCCTAATACTAATTCATCAGGTGTTACCGGAACTTCACAGATTAAATTATCACCCTCAAACTGAAAAAACGAGTGGGGTAAAATCTCAACTTTCAAGTATAAATCTCCCCGTTGCTGCGTGTAGGGATCGACTTGACCTTGACCCCTAACTCTAATTTTACTTCCCGACTTCACCCCTGCGGGAATCGCAACTTCGCCCCCACCGACTTGCTTTTTAACCCCTCGAAAAGCCTCACTCAAACTTAAAGAGATTGTCGCTTCTTGATCTAGAGAAGAACTTCTAGAGCTACTCTGGTTATAACCCGAAGAAAAATCATTAAAACCACCCCCAAATCCCGTTGTTCTCCCTGTACTGGTTCGATAGGAGTAGCTGCGACTTCCAGAGCTACCTGGACGAGTCCCCGCTCCAGTTCGACCTAATAAAGAATTGATAAACTCATCAAAACTACTAAACTGACTAAAATCAAAGTTATTAAAATCTACTGTTGTTTTCCCACTTGAGGGCCATCCACCTGAACCTCCCGCTTGATTCCAGTATTGACCATACTGATCATACTTTTTGCGATTTTGCGGATCGGACAATACTTCATAAGCTTCATTCACCTCCTTAAAACGGGCTTCCGCCGCTTTATCGCCGGGGTTGAGATCGGGGTGGTATTTACGCGCTAATTTCCGGTACGCTTTCTTAATCTCATCGGCAGTCGCCGTTTTACTTAAACCCAAAATTGCATAATAGTCTTTATAGTCTGTCGCTGCCATTCACTACCTTCCTCTCAATACTATCTCGTTGATTATTCCACAGAAACATTAAATCGAGTCATGTTCAGTATTTTGTCATCTCCAACCTGCCCTTCCTCATCATCAAGACTTTGTAACTGTGCGACCCAGATGAATATTAACAGTATGTCTCTACAGATGTGAGGAAAATGATACAACTCAGCCGGAGAATTTGCTACCTGTACTCTTACCCGTCTAACCTATCAAAGCTTAAGACCCCTCTGGGTTCGGTTCTTGCTGAAATGGCGATCGCAATATCCGTACCTCTAATCTACATGGGAAGTGATAATGTGTCTTGTTATTTTGTCACGATATCTAATTGAAAGTATAGCGATCGCCAAATCATTTTTCAACTCTATTGCCTCTAAACTTCCTTCTACTGCGGTTGAGAAGTTGAGAATTTTTGCACAGAGTTAAGCAAAGGCATTTGAAGATTAACTAAAAAAACGTTTCAAACGTTCTATAAAAGAGGTTCTGGAAGTATTAGAAGCTGTAGAACTGTTAGGGGATGTGAGAGTTCGGACTCGCTCAGGATAGACTGGAATTAAAGCCTCTTTGCTGTTTAGATTTTTGCTAAATAGCTCTTTTTTGTTGCTGAACTGAACAGCCAGTTTTCTTGCCATAGCAAACAACTCGGATTCATAAATATCAACGGTAGGATTTTGAATTAATTGTTTCAATACCTCAACAGAGCCAATTTTAACCAAAGCCTCTGCTGCAAACTTTCTAACGTCGCTATCCTCATCCCCAAGACGCTCAATTAAAGGCTGAACCGCCTCAACAGAGCCAATTTTACCCAAAGCCTCTGCTGCATTGCTTCTAATGTTGCTGTTCTCATCCCCAAGACGCTCAATTAAAAGCTGAACCGCCTCAACAGAGCCAATTTTACCCAAAGCCTCTGCTGCATCCCTTCT
>CAZNCM010000151.1:4524-11004 GCA_964571155.1 uncultured Lyngbya sp.
GCTGAACCGCCTCAACAGAGCCAATTTTACCCAAAGCCTCTGCTGCATCCCTTCTAACGAGGCTGTATTCATCCTGGAGACATTCAATTAAAGGCGGAACCGCCTCTTGGCAGACAATTTCACCCAAAGCCTTTGCCGCACTGTCTCTAAGGGGACTGTCTTCATTCTTATTGTTCAAGATAGAGATCAAGTTTTCCATACCTTGAGAATATCCAAGTCTAGCTAAACCCCAAGCTGCATACAATCTGACATCCTGATTTTTATGACTAAGCGCATGAATTAAGGCTTCTATTGCTTCAGGAGTACCCAGCTTCTTTACTGCTCCAACAGCATACTTTCTAACATTAAAACTTTGATCATTAAATGCAAAAATCAAATGACTCAACGTTTGAGAATCTTTTAATTCTCCTAACACCCAGGCTGCATGAGTCCTCACTTCATAGTCTTCATCTTTCAATGCAATAATTAAAGATTCTGTAACTTGGTGCGTGAGGGTAACATTAAGTTTTACAACAGACTCACTTAATCCTTCTACCGCACATATTCTAATAACATTTTTCTGATGACTAAGTGCAGAGATTAATGCTTCTACTGCTTGAGTCGTTGCAATTTTACCTAAAGCAATAGCTGACGCTTGCCTAACATATGTATATCTTGGATGAAAGCTGTCACTATACAATGCTGAAATTAAAGGGGATACTGCTTCAGAAGTACGAATTTTACCTAAACCATATGCTGCTGTTCCTCTCACATATATATCTTCAGAATCATTTAGAAGAACAAAAATTAATGACCTTATAGTTTTAGGATTACTAATTTCACCTAAAGCTGAGACTATAAAATCTCTAACATAGCTATCTTCATGCTGAAGATTAGCAATTAAAATTTCCACTGCTTTAGCACTACGAATTTTACCTATTTTACCTAGAGCAGTTGCTGCATTCCTTATAACATCCTTATCTTGATGCTTAAAAGCAGGAACTAAAGCCTTGATTGCTTCATTATTTCCTACTTTACTTAAAATATTGATTGTATTTATTATAACAGAGCTATCTTCGTCCTGTATATCACTCATCAAAATTGCAACTGCTTTCGATAAACCTTGTCCTAGCATAACCATAGTTGATTGAATAAAACTTAAATCTGGGTATTTAAGCCAAAACTGGTAAATTTTACTGATAATTTCAGTAACAATGGGATGAGAAATTTCTCCACATTCTGCAATACATCGACCGGCTAACAATAGCTGTGTTTTGAAAATATCATCTTTCTCGTTGTAGATAGCTGTAATCAGGGGAATCGGGTCTTTCATCATTCCCGCTAATAAGGTTAGAGTTTCATGTTGGTTATAGTTCCAGAATAGGGGTTTTGCGAGGGAAATATCTTGACTTTGATTCAAGTAGGAAGCGGTAAAATATTCCTGAAAAGTTCGGTGTAGAAATAAATAGCGATCGCCTGTTCGGTCTAATTTCTGAATGATGCCATCTTCTTCGGTTAGTTCTCGGATGAGTTCTGTTGGTGTAGTATTCCTAAAGTCAATAATGTTTTCCGATTGTAGAAACGTGTTAATTTTATCCCAGAGTTCCTCCTCGCCAAAAACCTCTTGACCTTTGCTGCTAAATTGATAAGCTAAAGCGGCTAATAATTTCTTCTTCGCAACAACCCACCCCAATTCTGAAGCCAGTCTACGGTTATCATTACGCCAATCACTAAGCATATAGTTAACCGCTTGTTCGTAAACCTGTGCTTTTCGAGCGGGTAAAATTAATCCTTTTGTTTGGTAGAGACTACACAGCAGAGATAAGAGTAAAGGATTCTGAGCTAAACCATTAATTTGGGGTTTGTTTTCGAGTTCTTGAATCAGTCCCTCTGCGGATACCGAATCCTCTTCTAAATGTTCCTTAGCGTTGTTAAACCAGGTTTGAATATAGTTTTCGGTTTGCTGCTGAGAAAAGGGAACAATTTCGACTTCTTTTGCATTCTCAACGGGAGAACCGCCATAACCCACAATCCTAGAGGTTGAGATGATTTTACAGGGATAATTACGAGTAAATCGACTCAGTTTTTCAATTAGGGTAATTCGCTGTTCTGTGGGGACTTCATCTAAAGCATCGAGTAACAGCAGACAGTTTCCCTGTTTGAGTTTTTGTTGCAAAATATGCTTAACTTTCTCAAATGTTTTGACGTGATTGAGTTTAATTAAATCTGGAATAATATCGAAGACTTCAGCATCGGTTTTTGCGATTTCCGATAACCTTAAAAAGATCGGAAAAATGATTTCATCAACTGTTTGCTGGTTTTCTAGTTTTTGTCTTTCCTGCTGTGCGGTTGTCAGGGCTTCCATTCTGAGTAATGTTGATTTTCCCATCCCTGGGTCAGCCAACATGACTATTTTTTCATGGTCTTTTTTAGCTTTTTTCCAATCAACTTGAGTTTGCTGTGATTCCTCGTGTATACCTTTCAGCGCATAAGCCTGTTTCAATTCTGCTTCAGATTCTGCATAACTGCCAATGTCTTCAGTTAATTTTTTGTAGCGTCGTTCTAACGTAACTTGGATGGGAATATATTGATCGGTTAAAACAATCGGTTGTTGGGTGTGAAACAGTTTAATGTGCTTAAAATTGTCTTCTATTTCGGTGAGAAAATCACAAACCGCATTTTTTTTCGGTTCTAACCCCAATTTGTCAAGTTTATCGAGAATATTATCCCAACGAATCAGATAACTTTCATCACTTTTGCTGCATTGAATCACCCCAACCACACCTTCAAAGTCTGTTGCTAAAACTGGCCCGCCACTGGTTCCAGCATCAACTTTAGCGTTAATTCGATGGGAGAGAAAATTTGCATCGGGTTGAGGGAGTTTGTTCCAAGGGTTGTTTGCGGTTATATTTGGAGTTCGATAGGTTGCCAAAACGTTCAACGGCGCACTCGGCTGAATGTTTTCCCCCGCAACCGGAAAACCTTCGGGGAAAAATTTTTCTTGTTTTGGCGGAAACCCATAAACGGTAACAGCCGTTTCCAGTTCGGGGGGATTGATAATGGAAACCGCCACCGTATCTTTTACCGGAATTTTGAGAATGGCAATGTCAACTTCTGGGTTTGAGAGTTCCTCGCACCACTCCGCCGAGTATTGTTGTCCGAGATATTCAACGGTGAGAGATTCTAATAGATAAATAACATGATGGCACGTTACCAAATAGCCATCGGCGCGAATTATAAACCCAGAACCCGCAGTTTTTCCGTCAGTATTGAGAATTCTGACCATTGACTGACGCAGTTTATCGAGGCTGTTGTCCACTGTTCAAACTTCCTGCAAGTTCAAGCCTGCTGATTCTTGTTCAGTTCCCACTCAACCGTTACGGTAATATTAGCTTGGGCTGTCCCTTTCGTAACAAAGGGAATTCCCGTTTCTCCTCCCGCTTGTATGCCAAATTGTAGAGTGACTTTACTCGGCGGTGAACCTTCGGGGATGGCGGTTTTGACACTATCCATTACCATTTGTGAGTATCCCCGTATGGTACTTTTCAGGACTTCTTGATATTTCCGGGTTCGTTCGGCAATATCATCAACAGATCCCACCGCTTGCAAATCGTCGTTGTCGTCTTCGTCGTATTGAATATAAATTTTTTGACCGTTTGGCCCTTCGATTTCTGTGATTTTCATCGACATCGGCGAAGTTTCTCCCAAGCTTGAGGTGCGTTACTCCATTATATGCCTTGATTTTATTTATCCCAATATCTTTCGACCCCCACCAACCTCCCCCTAAAAGGAGGAGGCCAATCATTCCCTCTCGATTAATAAATAGTCCCATTAGGGATACCTTTTCCCTCTCCTCGTAGGAGAGTTAGGGAGAGGTAGAGAGGGGAGTATTTTTAGAACTATTAAACCTCTAAAACTGTATAAACTCAAAATCCCCCAAATTCTAACCTCAATGTTGATCATTACAGAGGTAGAAAATTCAGGGGGACTGTTTTGGGTTTGGGGTTTAACCTTTCTCCCTAACCTCTTTAGAAAGGTGAGAGGGAATTAGTTATTGATGGGGAGAATTAATTAAACGGAAGTGAAAGAATCTTCGGTGAAACTGCTAACGTCAACACCTTCTATAATTGCTAAGGTTTCATCGCCAAATGCGATCGCAGTATTGCCACTTTCGGAGGTTAAACTGAGGTCAGCAAAGGTTAAATTCGCCAAACCAATCACATCAATTCCGACTTCAAAATCAACGATAGTATCGGTTCCTTCATTCGCAGCTAAAACAAACATATCCGCACCTTCACCGCCGGAGAAATCATCACCCGTTAAGGTGTCATTTCCTAAACCACCGCGAAGAATATCATCACCATCATCACCCCAAATTAAATCATCACCTTCGTCACCAAATAGGGAATCATTTCCACCTTTTCCGCCAATTTGATCGTTACCCA
This sequence comes from uncultured Lyngbya sp., assembly GCA_964571155.1. Taxonomy (GTDB): domain Bacteria; phylum Cyanobacteriota; class Cyanobacteriia; order Cyanobacteriales; family Microcoleaceae; genus Capilliphycus. Next base: position 8,949 of record CAZNCM010000151.1, read on the forward strand.
AACCGCCAAAAATGGTGTCATTTCCGCCTACATTTCCACCCGGAGAACGACTGTTTAAATCACCTCGGAGAGTATCATCGCCCTCTCCTCCAGAGATTTCGTCATCTCCGAGAAGACCCGCAATGGTTTCACTACTCGCTGAACCGACCAAAACATCATTTCCATCGGTGGGTTCAACTGCAACCGGAACACCCAAACGGGGATCGAGGTCTAGGGGTTCATCGAGTTCGAGTTGAATGATTTCATTGTTGTCAATATCTGGCCCCCGACCAACAGAAAAGGGATAATTATTATCGTTAGCAACCAGAATCGTCTTTTCATCGAGAACCAACACATCTTCGATAGTGACAAACGGGAAAGTAAAAGTTGTTTCACCATCGCCGTTAAGGTCATCGGGGTCAGCAATATTCAACAGATCAACCAGTTCTTCTTTCTCAACAAAATTGTTTTCATCGACTTGAGAAATATCGATCTTGAAAATCTTCTTAAATTCGGCAGCTTCTCCTTGATTATTATCCCGTTCAATGACTAAGAATTCAGTGTCATTAATGGGAGTAAAATCACCGATCGCATGACCCGGAACATCAGTTGGATAAAACCCGACTAAACCTGTAAATTCTCCAGTTTCAGCATCGGCTTCATAAATTCGCAGGGCATTTTCTGGATCACCTTGTACAGACCCTTCTAACAAGGGATACAAGGTAGTTAAATCAGGGCTAAATGCCATACCCTCATAACCGCGAGAACCCGATAAATTCGGCAGTTCAATCTCCTGATCCACTTCCACCCGTCCAGTCGCCGGGAAGTCGGTAAAGAAGCCATCAACACCCAATTCGATCAACTGTTCAAATTCCTCGCCAGGGTCGCCGTTGTAGTCGCTAGCGAGGAAAATCTGTTCATTTCGCAGGGTGTAAGGATGAACCAATAAACCCGCATCATGGGCATCCTCAATGACAGAAGTCGGTTCGCCCAAAACCCGATCCGCATCGCTAATAACGCCATCACCATTCAGGTCATCCGGTTCACCATCTCCATCATTATCAACAGTCTCAACGGGCAGAATTCGCCGCTTAGACGGCCCAATTCCATCAGCGTAGGTGGCTACTTCTTCGAGTCCTCCCGGAGTGATTAAATCGGCATAGGTGCGTTCATCTCCACTCACAACTAAATCATAGGGCGCACCGCCTCCGCCAACCAGTTGAACCAACGGTAAATCCACACCCGCATCGGGCATAATGGAGTTATTTAATGTCTGGAGGTTGCCGACTTCAAAGGATTGAATGAATACCCGATCGGGATCGGTAAAGTCGGTGTCAACCAAAGTTTGAATTAAAGGTTCTTCTAGGGAAAGACCAATTTCGTCGAAGTAGGTGGGATGTTTGGTTTCGGGATAAATGCCGATTTTTTTTCCGGTTTCGGCTTCAATATCCTTGACCAGTTGAATCACTTCTTCGAGTGTGGGAATTTCAAACAACCCGTCAAATTCGGTATTATCGGGACGCAGATCGGGAATGCGTTCTATACTTCGTAGGGTTTTAATTTCTTCCAGCGTGAAATCTTCGCTAAACCAACCCTCAACTTCCCGACCATCAATCATTTTTGTGGTAAAACGATCCGCAAATTCGGGTCTGTCGGCAACATCAGTTGTACCCGAAAGTTCGTTTTCATGACGGGCAATTAAGATCCCATCTTTGGTCGAAACCAGATCCGGTTCGATGAAATCTGCCCCCTGGGCGATCGCACGTTCGTAGGCTTCTAGAGTGTGTTCCGGACGTTCTCCGCTAGATCCTCGGTGGGCGATCACAATTGGGGGTTCACCTGTTAACGTATTAAACTGTAAGTCAGGATTTTGGGGAGAACGAACTTCTTCAGCAACAATTTGATCGCGTACCTGATCGATCGTTAAAGGGAAGTCACCAATTAACCCGTCAGCGCCCAACTGAATTAAATCTTCGGCTTCTTCTTGAGGGGTTTGTACCGAACCATCGGCTTCGAGAGTTAAATAACGTTCTTCATCCCGCAGCGTGTAAACGTTAACCAATAATCCCGCATCGTG
>CAZNCM010000151.1:11035-11603 GCA_964571155.1 uncultured Lyngbya sp.
CTCCATCACCATCCCCATCAACGGGTTCTTCGAGTCCTTCGCGGAGGAGAATGGTATTTTTCCAGGGGTTAACCGCTTCGGCGTAAGTTGCCATGAACTCATAAAATTCTGGCAATGCCAATAAATCACCATATCCGGTATCGGCACCCAAATCGATAATATCAACTAAATCCCCATAAACTTCACGGGCATCTTCTTCGGTAAAATCAGGATTACTGAAATTAGCAACAATATCGTAGGGGAAAGAAAACCCCGGACTAGAATCTTCCGTTGCAGCCCCGGTAAGTTGATGTAAAGGTACATCAATTCCCGCCTCTGGCATAATTTCTTGATCCAGACGAATTAGGGGCGCAATTTGGAAGGTTTGGATGATATTCTGTTCGGGGTCGGTGAAGTTTTCCTCTACTAAAACCCGAACGGTTGCTTCTTCAAGGTTTAGACCAATACTGTCAAAATATTGGTTGTGTTTCAGTTCGTGAACAATGCCGACTTTCTTCCCAGTTTCGGCTTCATAGTCTTTAACTAACTGAATGACTTCCGCCATCGTGGGAATTTCATAATCCCCATC
>CAZNCM010000151.1:11613-13003 GCA_964571155.1 uncultured Lyngbya sp.
CAAAGGCATCACTTCGTACTGAAAGCGGTTGTTTTGCCCGTAGTGTTTTAATTTCTTCTAGGGTAAAATCTTCAGCAAAAAATCCCGTGTATTCAACCCCATCAATAACTTTTGTGGTTTCGCGATCGCTAAATTCTGGGCGATCTAAAATATCGGTGGTGTTATTAAGTAGGGGTTCGTGACGAACGATAGGAACCCCATCTTTTGTCATCACATAGTCGGTTTCAATGAAATCTGACCCTTGTTCCAATGCCAACCGGAAACCATCAAGGGTATGTTCTGGACGGGGGCCACTCGCACCTCTGTGTCCGATAATGATCGGTTCTTGTCCGTTTAACGTATTAAGCGTGGGAATATTCGGTGTCGGAATTGGCGCTTGTTGCAGTACACCATTACTATCAAATTCCAACAAATAAGGGCCGAATTCATCGCCGATCCAAATTTGATTCTCTCGAACAACAATCGACTCAATATCAAAGTCAGATCCGGTTAATAAACGGTCTTCTGTGCCTTCGTTGATAATTTCAAATGGGATTAAATTGTTCGGATCTGAAAGCTGTACAAAACCCTGAACGTCTACGCTACCATCGCCGTTTTCTGTGCCGATAAAACTCGGATCAACTTGATAGACACGCAGTAAATAATCGGAACTATTGCTGATATTACCAAAACCGTTATCGGAGAGAAACCAAAATGTATCGCCGTCGCTTCCGGGGGCAAATTGTACCCCACTAAACCCCTGAACGGGTTGGCCGTCAAAGGGGCCTGTTCTTCCGTTGGCAGAAATAGGTTCACCGTTGCCATTATTTCCACCCGCAGGCGGCCCTTCTGCAAAGGTATCGGCCGGAAGTGATGCAAAACCAACGAGTTTGATGTTTTCCATAGTTTGGGGTAGATGCTAACTTTCGATGAATTGATTAAATTGTTTGTTGTTGGTCATTGCACCCAGACTTACCAACAGTTTTTTAACTTTGATCATTGAAACAGATCGCATTTTTTCGCCTTGAATTCTGTTGAAAATGATCGCAGCAAAAAAGAGTTGAGTCTGTGATTTTATCAAACAAATTTTTTTAAACAGACTCAGAGAGTTAGAATATCAGTTGAAGTTTAAGATAGGATTATACTTAAATTAAATACAGTTAAAATTTTTGATGTCGCTTTCGATTTATTGTCGAATTTCCTAAAAAAAGCAGGCAAAAACTGAGGAGTTTATGTAACTCCCCAGTTCTTAAAATTCAGGTAAATTAGACCATTAAGAACGGATCATTATCGCCACCCATTAAAGCCATTAAATCACTGGAATTAACATCTTCTAGAATCGCCAGAACTTCGCTACCCATGCCAACTTCTGTATCACTTCCGGCTTGAGTAAAAGACAATTCTTCGGCCA
>CAZNCM010000152.1:0-12962 GCA_964571155.1 uncultured Lyngbya sp.
TTCAGTGAATAATTTTGCTTATCATGTTTCTTTAGAAACGCCCCCCGACGGGTTGCGTAACGGCGCATCTCACAGTGGTTATACAACAGCGCAGTATCAATCTTTGGCTTGGTTAGTGGCTCAAACTGGTGTACCTGAGAATCGAATTACAACTCATCAAGCGGTAGATCGTTCGGGAGAAAGGTCTGATCCCCGTCGTTTTGACCAACAGTTATTCTTGCAGTTGTTGCGTCGTTATCCCCAAACCCGAGAAATTGTCATCGGCTGTCAGGCGCCTTCTATCAATCAATAAATCCGTTCTAAATTGATTTGAGTTTTCTGAGCCTGGAGTCCGCAGGATTTGGAAGCATCTCCCAGGCTATCTATTTCAAAATTAAATTCCTAAACGACCCGCAGCGCCGCGTTGAAGGGCTGTGACGCGCTGACTATTAGAAAAAATGCCTTCTCCTTGCAGTTGAGTGAGTGCGGGTTTAATTTCAACTTTAATCACTTTCTGAGTAGAAATCATTACCGTTTGTTCAGGGAGGTTAAAGGTTAACCAAGGCTGGTTTAACATTTTTTGTAATATAGCTCCCAACTCATTTGCCATAATTGGAACGCTTAATGTTTCGGCTTGACCATTTTCATAATAAAAGGTAAGCTGTGTCGCGGTTGGCTCGGCTTGCATGGTTGCAAAAGAACCTTGTGCCATGATAAAACCCTCAAGTTAAATAGTTGCTTTGCTTTTCTATCATACCGATTCAGTCTTTTAGTTGATTTTGATTTTAGCCAAAATTTAAGGTCTAGTAGAAGGCTACTAGACCCTAAATCCATTTGTACTAAGTTGACTCAAGCAGATTTTCAGGAAGTTTAATCGAGGTAAATTAGTTGAAAAACAACTAGGGTGTACACAACTGACAATCATCTCAGCTAACTGGCCTAATTTTAAGTCGATACAGACTTTGATTATAACACTGACCCCAAACTCCACTCAGAACCGATTTAGCTTAGAGATATTTCAGGGGGGGAATTTACCCTCTACAGTGTTAACAAGATTAAGGCTAATAATGTCAACCTAAAAGATTGTACAGTAGTTGATTAAAGCAGAGGGACACAACTTTAATCTGAGGGTTTTGAATAGCAGCTTTGCCGCTTTCAATGTGTCCTATTAATTTAATAAGTTAGCATAGCTTTTTCGAGAGCATAACCCCTTCTCTAAAAAAGTTGATATTGCTTAACATCCTGAGACATTAAGACGTTCAACGCAAGATCAGCAACCAAGTTTGAGAACCAACAACACCATCGGGTTTGAGTTGATACTGTTCTTGAGCGGCTTTGACAGCCGCCTGGGTTTGTGATCCAAAAACGCCATCGGCTTCACCTCTGAGAAACCCCTTCGCTCGCAGACGTTCTTGTAGTCCGACAACCGCTTCTCCCCGCATTCCCAACCGCAACACCGGAAAACTCGCTTTTACAGGTGAAGAATTCTCCGCTGTACTTGCAGTGGGAGAAGTACAAACACAGTTATTTACCTGCGAGGTTGACGTTGAGGAAGTCTCCGACGGCGGAAATAATCGATCCCAAGTGGCAGAGTTGGTCACGCCTGTAACGGGCAAATTTGCCGCCTTCTGAAATTGAGAGACTGCTTCGGCGGTACTTTCGGCATAGACCCCATCAACCTCTCCAGTGTAGTAACCGAGTAATTTGAGAGCAGCTTGTAACTCTAACACTTCTGTACCTTGGCTCCCGGTTTGGAGAGTGGGTCGAGTCAGGTTGGTTTGAGCCATCACCGGAAAAACAGTTGTGATGACTCCTCCCCCGGTGCCAATGGTTAACAGACTACTCAAGACAACCCAAATCGATCTTTGCGCTAACTTCATAGCCCTGTTTCTCTACACCAAAACAGATAATACTCGATCTCAAGAAGCCCCAACAAAAAATTTAAAATTCAGAAGGTCAGTTAAAGGCTTGTACAGAGGCTTCTGGCCCAACGAGAGACAAGTAGGGTTCACTAAAATAGCGGTTAGCAACGGTATAAATATCGTCTGCTGTTACCTGGGTGATATCTACTTGAAACTGGGTATCAAATTCAATCCCTAACCCGAGTGTTTCATACCAGCCATAAATTTGAGCCAGTTGAGCATTGGTTTGTTTACCGACAGCATATTGACCGAGAAGTTTATTTTTGGCAACTTGTAACTCAGCTTCGGTTAGAGGAACTTGAGTCAAACGTTCAACTTCTGAACGTAAACCTTCTATGGCGATCGCTGTATTTTCGGGTGCTGTTCCCATGTAAACGACAAACTGGGATCGATCCAAACGAGTGGGATAAAAAGCAGAAACATCGTAGGCTAAACCCCGTTTTTCCCGTAACTCCACAAACAGGCGACTCGATAAACCATTTCCCAAATAAGTATTGATCAATTTTAAAACCGCATAATCTCGATGATGAACAGCACAAGTTAGATAACCTAACATCATCACAGACTGTTGAGTTTCTTGAGAAATGACTGAAGTTTTAGGGTTTGAGGTGATAGTCGGTAATACTAATGGGGGGACTGGAGTTTGATCAACTTGCCAATCGCCAAACACCTGATTAACTAATGTTGTGGCTTGTTCAATGGTAATATGACCGACGATCGAAATAATCAAACGATCCGGGCGAAAATAGGTGTGGTGAAAGGCTTCAAGATCAGCACGACTCACTTGAGAAATGGTTTCCTCAATGCCTAACGTGGAAAAAGCATAGGGATGATCCGGATACATGATCTGACGGAGTTGATCAAACGCCACAGAAAACGGTTGTTCTTGCTGAGATCGAATGCCTTGAATGGTTATTTTTCGTTCTAACTCAACTTCTTCTAAAGGAAAAGAGGGATTTCGCAAGAGTTGATTGGCTAAGGTTAAAATCTCCTCAAAGTCAGCCGAGACTGTTTTTAGACTCATCAAAAAATAGTCGGTTGAGGTATCAGCACTTAAGCGGGCGCCGACTGATTCGACTTTTTCAGCAATTTCTAAAGAGGAGAGATTTTCGGTTCCTTTAGTTAGTGTTGCGGCTAATAGATGAGACAATCCAGCTTGAGAGCGAGCTTCCCAGCAACTTCCCGTTCGCAAAAAGAGCCGAGTTGATACAATGTCTGCGGTTGGATTTTCTTTGACCAATACTACAATACCATTGTCTAGAACGATACGATGGATGTTCTGGCTTGAGAGTGATTGAGTTAAGGTTTGAGTCACAGTTTGTCCGTTCGTGATTGTTGCTTATAAAGTGATTCCAGTGTCAGTCTATCCCGTTTTGAATACAGACAGACTTAGGGTTAAATTTTTTACACCACATACTACCCCTCTATGGCTCTACCATTATTTATACTCAGGCGTTGTTATGCTAGATACGAATATAATTTTACCGAATCTCTGACAACTTTAGGCTAGATCAGTAGGATCACTGATCGTTTTATTCTTCAATTAAAGCTTATTGGTGAATGTTGAGAGAGCAGCAGATTTCCTATCCAATCTATTTGGCAATATTGATTGATCCTAGAGGAGCCTAGCTTATGAATACTATATCTCAATCTAGCTGTTCTATGTGGGGTTCTTCGCAATGGAAGGTCTTTTTTGAGAACAAGGATGTTCCTATTTTTTGTAATCTTGTGTGGAAGCCTGAACCCAATTGATCAAGATAAAATAAAAAAAATGCTTGAAAACATGGGTTGACAAAACTATGTATTAGAAACAGGAGTTTAGGAGAAGCTAAACAGTAACCAGTACCATGCTACTGATTACTGATAACTGCCTATTGCCTATTGCCTCTTAACTGGTTACTGTTCACTGTAAACTGTTAAGATTGCCATCCTTTTAAAACTTTCTCAGCAATGGTACTAAATGATTGTCCCAGTTGCTTTTTCAATTTCCATCGACTAAAGGCTTTCTCGTATTCTTCTCCTTCCGTTTGATAAGTTCTCCAGGCACTTAACGCCAGGAATACACCCCAAACCAACATAATTGATAACGCAAAACTTATTCCATGTGTTGTGACCAAGTTGAGTAAAATGAGGAATGCACTAACAATTCCAAACTTCATTAAATCTTGTCTCAACTTCTGGTGACGCTGAACGTTAAAAATCAGTTTTTCCTGAGAGTCTTGCTTGAGAAGACACCATTCTTGTTCCGCTAATTCTAATTCACCCGGAGAAATACCCAACTCTACTGCAATTTCCATCAATTGAGGGCGAGTCAGTTCTCCGTTTTCTTCTTTTTTAGCAAAAGCAATCTTGAGAATTTCCTGGGCGTCTTGTTGAATATAAGTTTGGGTAATCGAATTTTCGGATGTTTCCATAGTGAGTTTTCCATAGACTTACTTCTCCTCATTTTAATCCTACCAAATCCTTTTGATAACTGTGGGATAGATAGAGTGAGGATTTCTAGACTGTCAAGGGCGGATATTATTCATCCCATCTGGGTTAACAGGGGTTTAACTTCCGAGGGTGTATAACCAACCATCTCGCCCACAGATGATAATTTTGTTATCCCAGACAACAGGCGTAGACTCAAAGGAAATTCCGGGTTTAAACCGCCCCGCTTGTTCGACTTTCAGGCGATAATATTCTCCTCTCGTATTTTCGAGGGCGTTGGAGTCATCGGGTTTTGTTTCTTCCCAATATAAATTAAACAGATAAACGCCACTATATCCAGCCGTTACTAATTTATAACCATCGGTAAAAATGGGGGTAGAAATTGAAGCCCCAATTCTTTGTTTAAAGACAATAATTGGTGTATCATAAGTTCGTTTTAGTAACGGCCCTTTTACTTTTTGAGTTGTAACCTGATCTTGAGAACCAATATAAAGATAACCATCTAAGGCATTTGTGGCAAATATCGCCGGAAAGTTATCGGGGTTGTATTCATCATTCAAAGCCACCGAACCAATAATTCCACCTTTCCAACTTTTGAGATTTGTATTTCCGGTGGGTAAAAACCATTCAACGCTATCTTGAGGAGATTTTTCTGGATTTAGTTTAATTACTCCTCCTTTGCCGGGAATATATTGTTTTTCTATCGCACAAAAAAGTTTATTCTCTTTAGAAATAACCACCGTTCCATCTAAATCTGAACCCGTATAAAAATCCCAGATTATTTTACGTTCATCAAGACTAATTCCATAAATATGTCCTGAACCTGAAGCCAAGAAAATATTCTGATTGAGTCGAGAAGGAGAGGCTTCACTAACCAGATTTCCACCTTGTCGCTTCGAGTCTGAGGAGGTGTACAGTTGAACTTCTGAGAAAATTTTAGGTTGTAGAAAACCCGATTTTTTCTGAGACTTTTTAGTGCTAGCATCTAGAAAATAACCTATCCCATTTTCTCCCGCATTAAAAATAATTCCATTACCCAAATCCAAAGCCGAACTATCATTATCTTGGCTATAAGAAGCCGTTTTACGAATATTGAGTTTCCAAATTTCTTGACCCGTTCTAAAAGAAATCGCTCGAAAACTGGGTGCAATTCTATTTTTGGGTCTACCTGTACGACTACCTTGTAAAATTACAATTTTGTTGTCTTCGGTTGCCGTTTCATCAATATAAATACTTGAAGATCCTTTAATCACATCATCAAATTTATATCGCCAAACTTCTTCATTTGTTTCAAAATCTATTTTCCTGAGATAATGATCATAACTTCCAATCACCAAATAGATTTTACCTTGATCCCGTGTAATCGTCGGTTGTCCTGTCCACCCCGCCCCCCTCCAAACTTTTCGCGTACTACCGACATAAGTGACTCCTGTTCCTAATGGAAACTTATGGATAATATTTAAACCTTCAGGAACACCCTGACCATAAAACCGCCTTTGAGGATTTCCTAAAAAAGTTGGAACTAACAAGTCTGTTCCTGATATCAAATAACCAATCACTTTATTGAAATGATCGCTAACTTCTTGTTCGGTTAACTTGCGGTTAAAAAGGTTTAAAAAAGCCGCAGGTAACAAGGCACTCATTAAAAACTGAGTAGAATATTTATGGAACTGTCGTCTCGATAGGTTCATACAATTAACCAGTCAATTTTAAAAGCAATCCTCATTAAACCATATTGAGTATCAATTGCTAAAACCTGTACAGAATAAGACTTTAAGTTGGGATAATACCTCGGCACTGGGGGAAACTTCGGTCTGGAGTTGAGAGGAAACAATATCTAGTAGTCGCAAGTAAAATGCTAGGCTGATTCTGTCTAGCCTACTAAATCGTAAAGATCTGCTCGACTTGATCTGAAGATGCTAAGTCAGTCACGATATAGAGCCGATCACAAAAGTCATTCATCGAGTGATTCGTCGTGCATTTTTTCAGCCGCTCTCTCTGCTCAGAAGTGATATTAGATCTAGGCATAACTAAAATACCATAACAGGTAAACCCTAATTCTTCTTTCAGTTTGGTGAATCGTTCGCGGGTTTGACTGTTAACATTACATTCACCGTCTGAAATAAATACAATATCCCCTCGCTTAAATTGTTCATGTTTTTTCAGGCAGTCCAGGGCACAATTGAGGGGTCGATTGAAATTGGTACCACCACCGCAGTAATGACCCGCAACAGAGTCGATCAACTGTTCGGGATTACTTTGGTGTGGATCAAATTCATCACTCTGAGTAATATCATGACTGAATTGGATAAACTTCATCCAGCGTTTATCTTCACGGGCAATGAACGCAAAAGTCAATGTTAATGCTTTAGCCCACTCGTCAGGCTGACCCTTCATTGAACCGGAAACATCGGTACAAACAATCACTGGCCCTTTAACTTGAGTTTCCTTACCCTTCATTTCATATTCAAGCAAAGTGCGATCATAATACCCAAGATAAAACAGATCTTCAGTTGCAGGTTCAGCTAACTTTTGTAACTCACTGGGCAATAATCGGTTCAAATCATTTCCGACCGTTACCCCGACTAATTCTGTCAGACCATTGACTGATTTAGTGCGACGTTTACGTTCGGCTGCTTGCTTCATTCGACCCGCCAGTTCTAATAATTTTTTCAGTCGTTCATTACTCCTAATCTTGTGGGCTAATTTCAATTTTTCATTGACGGGCAATCGTTGTCGTGAACCCAATTCATTACCCCAACTAATACCCAAAGCTGCAAATTTTTTCTTAGCCTCATCTACAGCTTTACTTGCTTGATTGGCTGAATACCTCAACACTTGACAAACGTGAGTATCATCTAAATGAGCTGCGTACTGTTGGGCATTTTCAACCGCTTGTTTACCTCGCTGAATGAGTTTCTCTAACTGTTTCTGCTTTTGAGGTGAATCAAGTTTATGTTTTAAATTTTCAACCTGTTCTCTTAGCGACTCAACATCTTCAATTGGTTGATTGGGTTTTGGCATTCTACTGAGAATACCAGTTGAAAACTCACTGGTAGCAATCCCTGAAGCCAACGGATCGCCTTCACACTGATAAACAAGAAATTTAAACTCATCTAACTGTTCAAATTCTTCATGGAATTTATCAGCCCATTGATTTTCAGGTGCAATTGTTTCCAACTTCTCTGCTTCAGGATCGCAGTACAGTCGATGGTAAATTTCACCCGTGAAGCTATAGAAATTATTCCAGATTTTTTTCCCTCTTTCAATCATCGTAATTGAGCCGGATTCTCGAACATAGTCAGCCCAAAATATCTTTGAGATTTGACTAATATTCCGGGTTAGGGGTTGGTGTTCGTAGTACATTGCTTCTCTGTCTTTTCAGTTTCTATTTAAAGCCAACCGTTCACCTGATTTGCTGTGCAGGTGTGTGCAGTTGATCGCGTGCTGCATTTTGAGTTCAACTAGCCCCTATTAACAGGGTTGTAAGGATTATTAGCGATAAATCCGGTCACGGTATTCAGCTAGTTCTAGTTCCTGCTTTTCAAGTTCTTCTAGCACTTTAGCCACTTTACCCGTATTGTTTGTACTGTTTGCCTCAATTGCTTTTTCAATTTTATTCCGAATATTATTCAGATTATTAGTTGCAGTTTTAACGGCTTTGATTAAATTCTGTTCGCTGTTTGTATCGGGATTATGATCATAAGCCATACCAGCCGCAACAACCTGAGAGTAATCAGCCCGGAGTGCATCAAGTAATTGTTGAATTCTTTGGTTGATGCTTGGAATTGCTTGCTGCAAAATCCGATGTATTGTAACCCGTTCATCCTCTTTCAATTTCCAGATACAATCGGGCATAAACTCGTGAAGGTGATCGACATAGACTTCATCATCACCTTGAACAAAAGCATAAGCCTTGGCAAAATGAAGTAATTTCTGGATTTTCCGATCACTAATCACAAAACCCTCTTTTTCCAGTGCAATCTGAGCATCTAAAAGTTGTTCAATCATGTCGTTGGAAATCGTAACCGACTGATACTCAAGCCTTAACTTGTAAACTTCATCCAACGTTAACCGAGTTGTAATTTCAGGTCGAACTCCGGTATTAGCCCGTTTCAATAACTCCCGACGACTAGGGCGACGCTTAACGTAACTTACCCAAGGCTTATAAATAAACCGATCAACGAATGCAGCCATTTCATCATCGCTAGGTACATGATTAGCCGCTCCAACTAAAAAGAGTAAAGGAACCAAAGTCGGATCGGGATTTTCAAATAAGTGTTCGTTGATAATCCGAAGTAAAGCATTAAGGGTAGTAAGATTACAACGAAAAATCTCATCTAAAAATGCAATATGCGCTTCGGGTAAACGGTTTTTGGTATTCCGAATCAGTTCATCGTTTTGCTTGAGCTTATTCAGAGAATACTGTCCCAATAATTCTTCGGGAGGCATTGCTTTTTGCAGCAAGCGGTTAAAGAATGTTGCACCTTCGATTGCATTACAAATTTCGAGTAACATCATCGACTTAGCACAACCGGGAGGCCCGAATAAGACTGCATTACCCCCAATCAACATTGTGGCTAACGTACCATCTATAACACTACCCCGCTCTAAAAAACTTTTATTCAATTCACCCCGGAGTTTATGCAACTTATCTTGCATTTTTGTCTTCCTTTTTAGAGGACGATTTTTATCAGATTTTGTCGATAATATTAGCGGTAATACTAGCTGAACCGAATAGTTAACTTCTAGTTGGGGACGTAAGTCTATATTCTGATGTTGATTTGAAGCTAAAAGAAGAATTTTATACGGAGTTTCATTTTGTAATTTTAAAAGAAACCCAAAGCTGTTTTGTCTATCTTTAATGAGGTCTTGGACTAAATTAGTTACATTAATTTTGGTCAAATTCTGATTGCCACAAGTAGTTGTGGGAACACTGACTTGATTAATTGTAGTAGCTTGAGGTTGAGTATTCCAGGTAATCGTATTTTCCTGCCAAGGTGAAATAATTCTTTGGATATAAAATGCGTTATCTCCTTGATGAGAATTATTATACCTAGATGTTGAGTTAAAATATAAAGATAAGAGTGCTTGATGAATTTTAGCATCGGTTGGAATAGATGATAAATCGAATTCTATTGCTACCCGATTAACATTTAATTTTCCGGACTGTGTCCAAGCATACAAGTGAATATCCTCAATACTTCCATAATTGTTATTCGGTACAAGCAAACTAAATACTGAATCTTTTACTTGACTTGGATCAGACTGAAAAATTAAGTTAACTTCTTCGTCTGGCAATGAGTAGGATAACGCCCTTTCTTGGGATAGGCTAACGTTGGTGAAAAAAAAGTTTTTAGACATAATATAAAGTCTCAACGCATTTTTAATAAGTCTGAATCTCATCACAAATGAGTGATTTTAAAAAATCATAGCAAATCTGAGTCATTTTAAACACCATAAAAACTCAGAAATTTTAAAGAAAAGTTGGGTTCAATACAATTTCATTTAAAGAACCTCATAAAACCTCATAAAACCTCACGATAAAATGTACCTTCTAAATTGACTTATTCTTTAAGCCTCAGTCTAAACTCCAGTTCTAAGGCGTAAAAAATAACGATTGAGAGACTGATTCGCTGAGAAACTAAGTTTATTATTGGTGTGCAACGACGTAAATCTCGAAGTTCTTAATTAAGAAAGCGGGTTGATGCGTAAGTCCTGAAAATATCAGTTTCCTAGAGTTTTGGGGAGGTTTACGGTAAACTAGAAGACTAATAAGCGGACTCAATATGAGTAGGTGTTTTTTATGGCTAACCGTCTTGCCCAGTCCAAAAGTCTCTATCTTCGCAAACACGCGGAAAATCCCATCGACTGGTGGCCCTGGTGTGATGAAGCCCTAGAACAAGCCAAGCGTCAGGATAAACCCATTTTCCTCTCTATTGGCTATTCGAGTTGCCACTGGTGTACAGTTATGGAGGGTGAAGCGTTTTCGGATCAGGCTGTTGCTCAATATATGAATGAGCATTTCATCTCTATCAAAGTTGATCGCGAAGAACGACCCGAAATTGATAGTATCTATATGCAAGCGCTGCAAATGATGACGGGTCAAGGGGGTTGGCCGCTGAATATTTTCCTCTCTCCTGATGACTTGGTTCCTTTTGTCGGCGGAACTTATTTTCCCGTTCAACCTCGCTACGGACAACCGGGATTTTTAGAAGTATTACGACGAGTTCGCGGATTTTATAATACAGAAAAAACTCGATTGCAAAATCTTAAACAAGAAATTCGGAATGCTTTAGTTGAGTCAACGGTATTATCTGCTTCTCAACTCAATCAGGGTTTATTACAACAAGGTTTAACCACAAATACAGCAGTTATTACTCGTAATGATTTTGGCGGGCCGCGTTTTCCGATGATTCCTTATGCCGATACAGCTTTACATGATATTCGCTTTGATTTGGAATCACCTTACGACAGTCAACAAGCCTGTACTCAACGGGGAACAGACCTCGCTTCTGGGGGAATTTATGACCACGTAGCTGGCGGTTTTCATCGATATACAGTTGACCCCACTTGGACAGTACCACACTTTGAAAAAATGCTCTATGATAATGGGCAAATTGTCGAATATTTAGCTAATTTATGGAGTGGTGGAGTCACAAAACCTGCTTTTGAACGGTCAATTTCAGGAACGGTGAGTTGGTTAAAACGAGAAATGACGGCACCGGCGGGGGATTTTTATGCGTCTCAAGATGCTGATAATTTTACAACTCCTGACGAGGTTGAACCGGAAGAAGGGGCGTTTTATGTGTGGAGTTGGCAAGAGTTGGAGGAGATTGTTTCACCGGAAGAATTCGGGGAACTTCAAGCCCAGTTTAGCATTACAAAGTCCGGAAATTTTGAAGGTAAAAATGTTTTACAACGCTGGAATTGTGATCAACTGAGTGAACAAATTGAATCCGCACTCGAAAAATTATTTGCGGTTCGTTATGGTTCCAAACCTCAAGATTTAGAAACGTTTCCTCCGGCTACCAATAATCAAGAAGCGAAGTCTAAAAATTGGTCAGGTCGGATTCCTCCGGTCACAGATACGAAAATGATTGTGGCGTGGAATAGTTTGATGATATC
Source organism: uncultured Lyngbya sp. (assembly GCA_964571155.1). Lineage (GTDB taxonomy): Bacteria > Cyanobacteriota > Cyanobacteriia > Cyanobacteriales > Microcoleaceae > Capilliphycus. Next base: position 11,460 of record CAZNCM010000152.1, read on the forward strand.
CGGTTTAGCACGGGCTGCAACCGTGTTTAAACAACCTGAATATCTAAAAATTGCCACAACAGCCGCACAATTTATTTTAGAGAATCAATGGGTGGATGGACGACTACATCGGGTAAATTATGATGGAAATCCTGATGTTTTAGCCCAGTCTGAAGACTATGCCTTGTTGATTAAAGCGTTAATTGATTTGCATCAAGCCAGTTTAATCGAATCAAGTTTTCAACCCTCTGAATATTGGTTTGAAAAAGCAGTTGAAGTTCAACAGGAATTTGATCAGTTTCTCTGGAGTGTTGAGTTGGGCGGGTATTACAATATTGGCACGGATACTGGTCAGGAATTATTAATGCGAGAACGGAGTTATACTGACAATGCGACTCCGGCGGCGAATGGAGTGGCGATGGCGAATTTAGTGCGGTTATTTTTGCTGACTGAACAGTTAGACTACCTCGACAAAGCTGAACAAGGAATTCAAGCTTTTAGTAGTATTATGGAAAAGTCTCCCCAAGCTTGTCCGAGTTTGTTTGTGGCGTTAGATTGGTATCGGAATAATACCTTAGTTCGTAGCCATGTAGAACCGATTAAAACTTTGAGTTCTCAATACTATCCGGTCACTATTTTTAAAGTCGATTCTAATCTGCAAACAGGCATTGCCGGGTTAGTTTGTCAAGGGTTAAAATGTAAAAAACCCGCTCAAACCTTTGAGGAAATGCAGCAACAACTCCAAGAGAGTCAAACTCGTTCATAAGTCCTTGAACTCAATTTAAAGTTAATGGTGAAGTTAGGTACCAAGGAAAAAACTTCTATTTTTGGCTTTAGTTTGATCGAAAAAATGGGGTTTTGGTTGAATCATTGATCGGGATAATTGGGGGGAAGTTTTTAGCTGGGGGAATGATGATATTGCAGTCGATGAAGTTTGGCAAAAAGTCCGTTAAGCTGTAAAAGATGCTGGAGATTGCCTTGTTCAACAACTTGTCCTTGATCGAGTACAATAATTTGGTCTGCTTTTTCAATCGTAGACAAACGATGAGCAATCACAATCACCGTGCGGTTATGGCTGAAAGTGTCGAGTGCTTCTTGGATGAGATGTTCGGAAATCGTGTCGAGAGCGTTGGTGGCTTCATCAAGAATCAGAATTTCTGGGTTGCGAATAATAGCACGGGCTAAGGCAATTCGTTGTCGCTGACCGCCAGAGAGTCGAACACCGCGATCGCCAAGTTTGGTATCATAACACTCAGGCAGTTCTAGGATAAACTCATGGGCATTTGCCTGTATGGCGGCTGCAATAATTTCGTCTTCAGTAGCATCTAACCGACCATAAGCGATATTGTCTCTAACGGTATTACTAAAAATATAAACATCTTGACTAACAATTGCCATCCGACTACGCCAGGAGACTAAATCTAATTCTCGTAAGGGGAGATGATCAATGAAAATTTCCCCTTCTGTGACATCATAAAAACGACAAATTAGGTTAATTAAAGTCGATTTTCCTGAACCTGAGAC
>CAZNCM010000153.1:0-12959 GCA_964571155.1 uncultured Lyngbya sp.
GCTGGCAGTCCCCCTAACACGTTAAAGTGTTGGTTTATACCAAACGAATCACACTCATCCATAATGTTTATGAGTTAGCTGAGGGGTTTGCCCTAATTGCAGCTAGCACAGCCCAACAGAAAGCTAGAGAATCACCTGATCGAAAATCAGGAGTTTTCACTTACTACTTGCTAGAAGGACTCAGTGGTAAAGCTGACCGAGGTAAAAAAGAATTTGTGACCGTGGACGATCTCAAGACTTATGTGCTGGATAGTTTACGTCGTTGGAGCGTGGAAAACGGTGAGATAATCCAAGAGCCAACGGCTCAGACAGAAGGACTGGGAGACATAATCCTAGCGGATTATCGTAATACTTCTAACTAGGTCAAGGTAGCATGGGAAACTCCAAAAAACCAGAATTAGGAAAGTCAGTATGAAGCGCGGTCAAAAAACTATGATGGGGCTGTTGAGTCTAACCCTCGGTTTGGTATTGGCAGTTCCCCCTGTCAAAGCTGAACCCGCAGTGACCGTAATACCATCCAGTTTGACAGTGGTGGGAACTCAATGTCCAGCGTTTTTTAACTGTCCCCCGATTGAACGTCAACTGCTTATACAGACTAACCAAGCGATCGCCAACTTGAAAATACTCAGCCTTGACTTGAATCGAACTGATGGAGCTACAGTTGTTCCAGCTACAGTCATACGTCCAATTTTAACTGCCTCCTCAGTTCAACCCAATCAACCACTGACCGTTCTAGTCCAGTTCGACTTAAGTGTTGCCCATAGCGGTGAATATAGCGGTGTTTTGCTGGCTGTTTATTCAGATGGACAATTGACTGTTCCAGTTATTGTGCGAGTTAAAGACCATTGGCTGTGGCCACTGCTAGTCTTGTTGTTGGGTGTTGGAGTAGGAATTGGAGTTTCAGCCTACCGCACCGAGGGCAGAAATCGTGATGAAATTGTGGTCCAAGTTGGTCGCATTCGTACCCAAATCAAAGCTGACCCTGAATTAGCAAAATCCTTCCAACTAAAAATTGATGGGAATTTAATCGAGGTAGAAACAGCTTTAACAAACAAGCGTTGGGAGCAGGCGCAGCAAGCGGTAGTGCAAGCTCAAGCAGTTTACGATAAATGGCGTAAAGGTCGAGAAGACTGGCTAGCACTAATCAAGTCTCTCGCTTCGTTAAAGAATAACATAGAGGAGCTTAATAATCCTCATGCACCTTATGTAGAAACAGTGCGTACCCAGTTAGAGAATATTGAGCGGCAAGCATCTGATAAAGACAGTCCCCAACAGTTGAGTGAGGATTTAATTAATTTGCGGCAACAGCTTGTCCGATACCTGCAAGGTCAAGCTAAAGTCAACCAATTTGATACCCTTAGAAATGAGTTGACTGAGTTAGCCCCTGAAGAGGATAAATCTTTAAGACGTATTTCTCAAAGCTTACAGCAGGAATTAGATAGCCTCTCTCCAACCGATCCAGAGGCTTTCAAAACATGGCAGCATAAAATAGAAGATCAGATCAATAAAATAGACCAAATGATTAAGCAACAGCAAGGGAAGGAGGAAGGCAGAGGTCAGTTGCTTATTACTGCTAGAGGCTTCAATGACACCGAACCTTACAAACTTCCCGATCCAGTACCTGATGCACGCCCTCTACAACTGAATCCTATGCAAGCTTCCCGAAATTTAATTATATTTAATTGGATAGGTTATGGGATTGCAGTAATACTTTTAGCGGGAGCAGGCTTTGGACAACTTTATATTGCTCAATCAACGTTTGGAGCCAATCGTTGGACTGACTATTTTTCCTTACTTGCTTGGGGTTTTGGAGCAGAGGCTACTCGTGATGCTATTACTAAAGTTGTGCGTGATTTCAAACTACCAGGACTCAATTAAATGTTCGGAGTAATCTGTAACTGTGCATAGGTTAATAGATTTTAATGTCCGAACCCGTCGCTTTTTTAATCACTTGAATTTCCCGACCAATTCGTTCAGCAATTTCGGGGACATGACTGATTACACCAATCATTTGACCGCCCATTTTAAACCCAATTAGAGTATCAACAACTCGATCTAAATCATTGACGCCGACGCTCGAAAATCCTTCATCTATGAACAAAAACTCTTGATTTCGTCCCCGATTAAATCGCTCTGATAAAGCCAAAGCCAACGCTAAAGAAGCTTGAAACGTTTCGCCACCCGATAAAGAAGATACGGGTCGCACATCATCCCCGCAATGGCTATCAATAATCTCATAACCGCCTTCACCCAGTCTAAACTGAAATTGACCGTCACTTAAATTATAGAGATGTACCGAAGCATTTTGCAGCAACTCCGCCTCAAACTTATTGAGAATATCGGTTAAAAACTGGGCGGGTTGTAAGTGCTTTTTCAGGGTTGCATAGTCATCGTATTCAACTTGAGTTTGCTTCAGCTTGTTTTCTAAGTCTCGTTTTTTCAGTCTATCCTCAGCATCTTTTTGAAGCCGGGATTCCAAATTAAATATGAGTTGACGAACACTTTCTATTTTGTTATCCATCTCATTGACTTCACGCCGAATATTCTCGAACTCTTGAACATCAACAGTTTTATCGGCTAAGTCCGACTTTAAGTTAGAAATCCGTTCGGCGAGAACTAATTGTTTCGTGTCAAAATCCTTGACTTTTTCTGCTAACTGTTTGCGCTGTGGAATTAAAGTATAAGCCGAATGAAAATCCCCTTCTGACCAGCCTTTTTCTTCAAGCACTTTTTCCCAACTTTGGATTGATTGACAAAGCTTTTCATCAATTTCTTGAATCTGTTCTTGTTTGGTCTGTAAACGAGTTAAAGCGGTGGTTTGTTCGTTCTTCGCATCCGCCATAATTTGATTTAATTCCAGATATTTTGCATGGAAATCCCTTGTCGCTTGGCGTAGTTTAACGGTTTCTCTTTTGAGTTTTTCCAGCTTGTTTAACCGTTCATCTTCAGATAAACTTGTTAAATATTCGATATTTGTTAATCCTTCAAGCAGTGCGACTGATTGAGATTCGGAATCACCTATTATATTACTCAAACCTTCAATCTCTGAATGAAGAATTGAATAGCGAACTTGTGCATTTCGATGTTTTTCACTCACTTTATCCAAAGCCAATTTTAAATCGTTCTCTGCTTTTTGACTCTGGGATACCCGATTATTTTGAGAATGATAAATCCCTCCGCAGACGGGACAGGAATCCCCCTCGTGCAAATGTTCTCGAATTAATGCGGCTTGATTAAATTTTAAAGCTTCACTATACCCCTTTTGAGCCTCATCTAATTCTAATGTTAACCGAGATAATTCAGCTTGAATGACTTTCCAATCCTCCTGTTTAGATTTCAAGTCATTTTGAGCTTTAACCAGACTATTCGTAACCGATGATAAGGTTGTTATCTCCGTAAGTTTATCTTCTAACAGTTCCAGCCTTTTTACATCGGGTTTGACCAATTCTATTTCCCGCAATTTGATTTCCGTATCTTGCGTTTTATGTTCGGCTAATTGTAGCGTTTGTTCTAATTCCGCTATGGAGTTTTTCGCCTCTAACAGTTGATTTCTGTATCCATCTAATTGAACTTTTAAAGGATGAATTTCCTCAGCCGCATCTATTTTAATTAAATTCGCTCTGGCTTGGAAAATCATCTCCGACTGTTCGTTCAACTCGTTTAAATCCTTTTGGGCGATATCAAGTTTATTCTGTTTCTCAATCAAATTGTTCAGCAAACTTAAACGATTTGATGCTAAGTTTTGAGACTCTTTCAACTTGGGAAGTTCAGCCTGATAATGTTTAAGTTCTTGTTTCCAGTTACTAATCATCTCTGGTTCTGCTACCGTTAAAACTGATAGCGAACCCTTAATTTCTGCTAATCTTTTCCCGGTTTCAGCTTCTTTTTCATCGGCAATGGCTTTCATTTTATCCAAAATTTCTAACCCCGCCAACTTTTTCAACAACTCGCGCCGCTTGGCGTTATTGCCATTCAAAAACTCGTCAAACTTGCCTTGGGGTAAAACAACAGTCCGGGTAAAATCGTCATATTTAAGCTTCAGTAATTGGACGATTGTTTCATTGACAACTTTATAGGTGTCCGCAATAATTTCCCATTCCCCATCATTGAAATAACGCAAGACTGAAAGTTTATTGGAAACTGCGTCTTTTTTCCTCGCCCACACCCGTTGAACTTGATATCGTTCCCCGTCAACCCTAAATTCCAATTCAATTTTTAATTGATTACATCCGGGTCTGATGCGATATATTGGATTTAAACCCCTGGAAGATTTGTCATATAAAACCAGACAGATTGCATCTAAAATCGATGATTTTCCTGCCCCTTTCGGCCCCGTTATGGCAAATAAATCCAGGTTCAATTTCTCAAAATCGAGGGTTTGGCGGGATGCAAATGAAGTCAGCCCTTCAAAACTTAATCGAATCGGACGCATGATATTTTAAACCTCCAAAGCTAACGCTTCCTGATAAATTTGTGAGAATTTCTGAACCCGACTTTCGGGCTGACCTCCCAAATAGTCTCGGTAAGCTTGAATTAAATCAAACTGTTCTGTTTCAATTTCGATGGGTTGAGGAGATTGATTAATCGCCTCGGAAACAACAATTACCGCATGAGGACAAATTGAGCGAACTCGTTGGTTTAAATCGGGACAGCGAATCCCCTTAAGATTGACGACAACTTTTAACCAACCTTCAAAATTTGAGTAGATTTTTAATTCTTCTTCTAAGGTTTCAAGTTGACAGTGAACTTGTTTGAGTTCCCTTAATTGTCGAATTGGAATTTGATGAACTGTGGCGGTTTTATGGGGTTCAACTTCGATTAAATTGAAAGATTTTTGTTCACCCGCTTCTCCAAAATCGCACTGAATGAGTGAGCCGCTATAATAGGCGGGAACGGCTGCTTTTACTTGCTGCGGAATGTGAAGATGACCCAAAGCAACATACTGGGCGGTGGCGGGTAACTGTTCGCCGGGAATATTGTAAACTTCAATTGAATCGTGCGCCCGTTCGGTTCCCGATATCTTCGCCCCCGCTAAGGTGCCGTGATACATCAATATATTAACAGTATCGGGCTGAAATCCTTGAGCAAGTTCATCAAATCTTTTGAGCATTTCTGCGGAATAAGCTGAATAGGAAATCCCGTTAGATTCTGACCAAATATCCTCTAGATTTGTTAGTTTGCTATTCCGAATAAATGGCAATAACCCGACAATTAAATCCGTTCCGCATCGGGTTGGTATTCTGACTAAACCACCATTTTTAGCCGTTCGCTCCGTTCCGATGATGTGAGAGCCAAATAAACGCCACAATTGGGTTTCGGTGTCTATTAAAGAGGGGGAATCGTGATTTCCCGCAATGGCGATAACGGGAGTATTGAGCCGGACTAATTCAACCGTAAAGCTTTTGAATACCAGTAAAGATTCGTTGCTCGGTTTGGCTTTGTCAAAGATGTCTCCCGCAATCAAGACCGCATCAATATCGCCTGAACTTACCCGGTCTAGAATTTGATTGAGGGCGTAATTGATTTCTTCATTTCTTGACTTTTTCTCATCACCTATTGTTCGACCCAGATGTAAATCTGCGGTGTGTATAATTTTCATGGTTTTATTCAATTTTGAGGTGAATAATTGTTCTTATTATAGTATACAAATTAGAAAAGTAGATGCCATTTTCGTTCACTACAGTACCGTTGCGTGAATTCCCGTAACATCTATGATTTGTTCGTTTGTCGCTTGGGTTTCGCCGTCCGCCCGTTGAAACTTGTCCAAACTTTCTAGTGAGCGCTGCCGTTCGACTTCCTCCGGGTTTAGGGTAAAATCAATCTGCTTTATTTGTTCCCAGTAAGTCTTTTCGTCATCGTCAATTGCCGCGTAGTTAATGGCAGTGATCGAGACTTTCAACCCATCAATTCGGGAGTAATCCTGGGCTTTAATATTGGCGGAATGCAACCAAACATCAAAAAAGGATTTCCATTCATTCCTCAATTTTTTCGTCTTAAAGCCAATGACAAGCAAATCTCCCCGTCGATAACATACATCGCTGATTTTTTCCTTTTCAAGCGTTTCAGTTTCAACTAAACGTCTAATTCGTTGTGAATCTTGGGGATTGTGAATGGTTAGAGTGCCGTCATCGGTAACGTCAAATTTTGAAGCCAAGCCCACCGTGATTAACTCCTCACCAAATTGATTGGCGGATTTGCGATCGCGAAACTTTAATTCAAGCGGTGGTTCGTAGCCTTTAGGAAACCGTGCAAAGTCGGAATCAACGCAGTCGAAAATATCGGTTGTGAAGTAATGACCCGATAAGTTTGCCCTGACATTCCACTTGCTTTCAAAAGACTCAAGTTGAACCATATAGCCTTCATCTAATAATTTGTGATGCCAAGCGTTTGCCAGTTGTTCTTCGCTAAAACCGATAATTAACCAGTCACCGCACCGAGAACAATACTCATTAATGGGTTCGATTGCGGGTTCATCGGGTGCGGACTCGAATTCAGTTGAAACGGACTTATGTTCGCTGAATTCTTCTGTATTTGCGTTGGGTTCTATTGCGATCGCGAACGGTTCCGATTGAGGTTGGGGTGAGCTTGCGATCGCTTTCGGTTCCGATTGAGGTTGGGGTGAGCTTGCGATCGCGAACGGTTTAGATTGGGGTTGAGGTTCTATTGCGATCGCTTTCAAGGATTCCGATTGGGGTTGAGATTCGGCTGCGATTGCTTTGGCTGAAGATTTTTCAACTGCCAATTCCTTAATTTTGAGGGCGGTATCACGACAAACTGGGGAGAGAACCAAAAGCCAAGTGTCTTTGAGTTTATGAAGTTCGTGTTGTTTGGCTAACCCCGCTTCTTTAGCTTTTTCGTAGGTGGCAACTGCATGATCCTTTGTGAACAAGAAAAGCCTCATCGAATCGACGTGAGCATCAAAAAATATCATCGGATGAGCGTGTAGCAGTTCGGAATTAGCCCTCGAAGTCGTCGCTGTCGGTTTTGCTTCCGGCACCTCTATTTTTGCTGATTTTTGCTCTTTAATCAACTGATTCAAAGCATCTTCATCAGTCACACCAAACACATACAGACTGCCATCAGAAAAAGACTCGAAGTTATTACAGATGCCCTGTTTTCGAGCTTCATTGCCAAACAAATCAGCCTCATATTGATTCTGAAAATGAAGCGTTGAGTGGTACTCTTGAAACTTATTTGAGGGAAGATTGTCAATCTCGCTTTTTCCATCAGTAGTCACAGCAAATAGGGCATCAAGTTTTTCTTTAAGGCTTTGCATCACCTCGCCATCATCGCCAAATTCTTGAAGATGTCGTGCAAGAATTTTTAGGGCTGATACCGCATTATTGTCATTTTCTCTTAACTTGTCTTGCTCGGATTGCAATGCGTTAATCTTCTGGTGGAGCATGGCAATCTCGGCTTTATATTGTTGAATTCTGTGAGTAAAGAGTGTCATTGGTTATCCTCTCCAATTCGTTTGTTAAATGTGTCGGGTGTGGGAAGTGTTGCGACCCCCCGAATTAATTTTCTTGGAACTTAACCTATTCTATACTGATATTGATCATTTCGTCAATTAGTTGGCTTATCGATATAAGTTTGGTAACAAAATTGATTTTAAGATGTGGGTGCTACCCGTTCCATTCAGATAAAAACCGTGCAGTTTATATAATTTATTGACACTCTCAAAACAACGACCGAACTTTAAAATTAATTGCTCGGTAAGTGATACCCAAAGCAGTCATCAAGCTCAGTTTGTTGATAGTTGTTTCGGGTAAAGCCACTGGCATTACACTTGATACTACACAACCCACTTAATTCTACTCGGCACACCGAGGCATTACCAATCTAAAATCAAGCCTCATAACCGCTCAATTCTGCACTACAGATGCACAATAGTGGTAGAATGAGTGAAAATAATCAATGCTTTTCTCCTACTCCGGACTCTGTTTGTTATCAAGAACGATGCTCAAAGCAAGCTCACTCCCCAGAAGTACCAAACCCGGACGTTTGTTTGAAGTTAATCCCCTTTCAGAAGGTGAATTAAAACAACGTCAGCAACAAGCCAGCCATCGACTCGATAAAGCTTGGCTCATTCTCCAACGAATCAAACCTCATTTAAGAAAGCATTACTGTAATTGGTATATTGCCATAGATCCCGACACGGGCGTTTACTTTCTAGATCCGACCTATACAAGAGTTTGTTTGAGAAGTCATATCTACTTCCCGAAGACTATCTTGTGCATCTATCAGTTAAATCAGTCGGGATTAGTGGGACGGGAATGATTAATGGTGCGGAAGGCACCATCAGGCAAGCACCGGATTACGAATCCGGTGAACCTGATGGCGCAATTACCAGACAAGGCATTTATTTTGAAATAGATTTAATCACTTCAGACGGTGAATTTATTCCGGTCGATGCTTTATTTGATACGGGATTTACCTCGGGAATTCTAGGAATTCATGTTCAAGATGTTGAAGCTTTAGGCTGGCAATACATCGCGACAGAAAGGGGAGTACCGACGGCAAATGGAGAAGCTGACTTCTTGATTTACCTCGGTCAAATTTTCGTGGATGGTCAGCGCATAGAAGTTCCGGTTTTTGTGGGTCAACTTCCAGAAAAAGACCGGGTAATCTTGGGATATCAAGCGTTTGAATTGTTCTATATTACTCTCGACAATAAACAGAATATTGCAACTTTAGAAGTCAAGTAAAATACTGGCTTGATTGGTCAATAATGGTTAATTTGCTACGAGTGCGGCTCTTGCATTTGAAGAATCATTCCAGAATTGGGGATGAGTTTAGAGACAGCGATCGCCCAACATCCTCGCAGGAGAATCACTAAATTTCCAATCCATGCGGGTTTCGGATCGAGGCGGGAACTGTGAACAAGTCTGAAATCGCTGTTGAGACTAAATTGATTTTAAGATGTGGGTGCTACCCGTTCCATTAAGATAAAAACCGTGCAGTTTGTATCTGATTTACTGAAACTCTCCAATTAACGACCGCACTCGAAAATTAATCGCAACCCAAACAAAAACTGTGCAGTTGATGTTCGATATTCAAGGCGATCACTCTGCAATTCCCGAAAGGTATTCGGGTTGAGACTGGAAGTTTGGTACTCCAATCAAATCTTCTCAACCCCCGAAGTTTATTCGACTGAATTCTTACTTTGCTTTTCTCACCGCAGCTTCAGCATTAACTAACCCTTTCCCAAAGAAATATTGTTCAGCAGAAACAGGTTCAGGTAACGGAAAAATCCCCGATAAACGGTCTTGTTTTAAGGTTAATCCCACACTCTTTTGCAGGCGATAACGATTCATTTCCGATTGAGATAAACTTAGAGAGTCATAACTGGCTGTCTCTCTGAGAATTGAAATTAGGGAGTCTCGACTCAAACGGGGATTCACCCCCCGCATCAACGCCACCACTCCCGCAACCGTTGGCGCTGAAAAAGAAGTTCCCTGTACCTGCACATACTGTCCCAACGGATCGAGCGCCACCGCCCAAGACTTCTCCGCCTCTGGGATACCCTGCCAAAATCCTTGCACCCAGGTTCCGCCTGTGGTTAAAATACCACCATCGGGATTGAGTTCAGTTTCTCCGCCCGGTGCCATCACATCCAACCGTCCGCCATAACTGCTGTAGAAAGAACGTTTTCCCTCTAAATTTGTTGCTCCCACAGAAATTACCCCCGGAATAGCCGCCGGAAAAGACACCCCATCGAGTTTTTCATTCCCCGCAGACGCGACAATAACCAACTGAGGATGGGCGTCAATAATCCGAAACACCTGATCGGCTAAAGCTTGATGGGGCAATACACTCCCCAAACTTAAGTTAATCACATCCACGTCCCGTTCTGCCGCGTAACCCATCGCCTCAATTAACCGGGCGGCGTTAATTTCTCCACCCAACCCAAACACCCGCACGGGTAACAATTTCGCTTTCGGGGCGACACCCACCGCTCCCTGTCCGGCTTCCGGTTGGGCGAGAATGACTCCCGCAGACCAAGTACCGTGAAATTCCGACGCAATTTGACGGCGAATGCGATCGCGTATAAGATAAGCAATTTCTGATTCCGATAAGCTAGAATTGCGCCGCTGGAAGGAGTTAGCTAAACGTCCGTATTTTTCCAACAATTCTTCATCACTGAGTTGAAAGGTACTTTGAAAGTGAGGACGTACCAGTTCCAGTTCGGCTTGGCTAATGCGGGTATCGGGGTCGCCTGGAACACAGCGTTTTGAGGGTTCTGAACAAGTAGTGGTTTTGCTGGTAAAATCCCAACCGTGGGTTTCTCCGGGGAGGGGGTTAGAAATATTAGAAACGGTGTACAAGTTCTCGGCCAAATCGGGATGATCCCACTGAATTAAACTATCCAATACCGCCACCACAACGCCCTCTCCGCCGTTGCTGTGCTTCCAGGCTTCCGTCGCCCGAATGTCGGTGCGGGTGCGATAGCGACCCCGTTGGGCGGTGCTGTTGAGGTGCCAAGCGAGGGGTAGGAGTTGACTTTGGTATTCGGCTTCGATTTTGGGAAGGGATGCAAGTGCCTGTTCTAAACGATTTCTATTAGTTGAAGGGGTTAAGTTGGAGGCAATATCTTCAACGGTATAACTGAGGGATTGAACAAAATTTGGGGTGGCGGACTGAACTCCAGAAATACGGGCGAGTTGGTTGGCAACGTTGAGAATTTCGGTTCCCTGTTGAGTTTGAGAACGGATGAGATAATTGTTGGGTGTAAATTGTAGGGGTCGGATAATTTCTAGGTTGTAGCGGTTGAGTAAAGATTGAATGTTTCGGGTGGAAAAATCGGGGTCAAAACTGACTAAAATTTCGTTGGGAAGTATGACGGTTTGAGACTTGTCTTGTGAGTTTTCAGTTAAAGAAAGTACGGGTAAGGTATTCTCAACGTAGGACTGTTGACGAATTTGTTGGCTGAGAGTGTCGGGGCTATTGGGGGGAACGGTGACAATGGCGTAACGTTCTCCGAGGGGTTGTACGTCTATTTTGACGGGGGGTGTACTGCTTCCCCGAGTGCGAGAACCGCCACCGGAATTTTCTAGGTCTTGTTGAAGTTGTAAATAGAGGGGGATATTGGGGGTGTAACTGCGACTGCGTGAGGTGGAGGGTGGGGTTTCGCGGAAGGAAACGGCGATCGCATCTTGTCGTAAATTGAGGGGAATAGGTTGACCGTAGAAGGTGTAGAATAATTCGGTGTTGGCTTGGGCGGTAACGGTTTGGGAATTGAGGATATTGGGTACAATTGCAGCAGCGAGAAAGTATCCGCTTAGAGTTAGGCTAGAGAGTAACCGCTTCATTATTTTAAATCTCCTTGAATGTTCGGTCACTGACTCATATTTTTGGGGCTGTTTAGGATATGCAGTTAACGAGTGTTTTTGGCGATAAACTGGATGGCAGGCGATCGCACAACAACTATTCAACCCCCGACTGTTGAACCCGACCCCAACCTTTTGCATATGCTCAACATCCCTCAAAATAGGTTATGGGTAGGAAAACGGATTTGAGGAAACGGTCAATGTTCATCCCCTCTCAACTTTCGCTGAAACGGCTTGCGGCTTGCTGTGGAGTGGTGAGTCTATTGTTTGCAGCGCCTGTAACGGTTATCGCTGAGGAGTCTTCAAATCATCAAGTTTTGTTGGCACAGTCATCTGAACTGGAAAGAGCAAAACAACAAGCACGTCAAGCAGCAGAACAAATTGATGCGGGGAACTGGGAAGAAGCAGTCACTCTACTTGAACAAGCACTTCCTATTTATCAAAAAACCTTTGGTAGTGAACACTCTATTGTTAAAGCCTTAGAACAACTCCTTAAAGGAGCTAATTTAGCTCAAGCAGGTCAGACTGAAGAAGCAAAAGCTGCATTTGAACAAGCAGTAAACCTCTTTGAAGAACTGGAAGCCAGAAAAAATGATAATCAAACATCATCCTCAACACCTCAATCTCCTGAACTTGAAGAAACCAAACGACTCAACCAACAAGCCTATCAACTTTATCAACAAGGCAAATATAACGAAGCCATAGCCATAGCAGAACGTGTTCTGGAGATGAGACGGAAACTGCTGGGTGATCAACATCCCGATGTAGCCACCAGCCTCAACAATTTGGCATTTCTCTACAGTTCTCAAGGCAGGTATAGCGAAGCCGAACCCCTCTACATACAAGCACTGGAGATGGCACGGAAACTGTTGGGTGATGAACATCCCCATGTCGCCACCAGCCTCAATAATTTGGCATTACTCTACCGTTCTCAAGGCAGGTATAGCGAAGCCGAACCCCTCTTGCGACAAGCACTAGAGATGAGACGGAAACTGCTGGGTGATCAACATCCCGATGTGGCTGGCAGCCTCAACAATTTGGCAGGACTTTATTGGTCTCAGGGACGCTACAATCAGGCCGAATCCCTATTGATACGGGCATTGGAGATGAGTCAGAAGCTGCTCGGAAATGAACATCCCGTCGTCGCCACCAGCCTCAACAATTTGGCAAGACTCTACGACTCTCAGGGACGCTACAGCGAAGCCGAACCCCTATACAGACGAGCATTGGAGATGAGACAGAAGCTACTGGGTGAAGAACATCCCGATGTCGCACTCAGCCTGAACAATTTGGCAAACCTCTACTCCTCTCAAGGCAGGTACAGTGAAGCCGAACCCCTATTGATGCGAGCATTGGAAATGTATCGAAAACTGCTGGGTGATGAACATCCCTATGTTGCCACCAGCCTCAACAGTTTGGCAAACCTCTACTCCTCTCAAGGACGCTACAGCGAAGCTGAACCCCTGTTGATGCGAGCATTGGAAATGAGACAGAAGCTACTGGGTGATGAACATCCCGATGTCGCCCAAAGCCTCAACAATTTGGCAGGACTCTACAGTTCTCAAGGACGCTACAGCGAAGCCGAACCCCTCTACATACAAGCATTGGAGATGTATCGGAAACTGCTGG
>CAZNCM010000154.1:0-3989 GCA_964571155.1 uncultured Lyngbya sp.
TCTGTATCAAATGCCTAAGCGTTGATACACTTGGTCTAAATGTCTCAAATGATATTGAGGATCAAAACGGGCAACAAGTTCAGAGGTTGAAAGTTTAGCCGTCACCCGTTCATCTTTGACAATTAAATCGTGAAAATTTCCTCCGGGTTTGTTCCAAGCTTGGTGGGCGCAAGACTGGACAATACTGTAAGCTTCTTCACGACTTAACCCTTTTTCTACTAATGCCAACAAAACACGCTGACTAAACACAACACCTCCATAGAGATTCATGTTGTCAGTCATATTTTCGGGATAAACTAACAGGTTTTTGACTAAATCTGTCGTTTCCACTAACATAAAATGGGCAACAGTGGAGGAATCGGGTAAAATCATCCGTTCTACAGAACTATGAGAAATATCCCGTTCGTGCCACAGTGCTACATTTTCTAAAGCCGCAACCGCATGACCTCGTAAAATTCGCGCCAGTCCAGTTAACCGTTCACTGCGGATCGGGTTGCGTTTGTGAGGCATCGCCGACGATCCTTTTTGACCTTTAGAAAAGAATTCTTCAACTTCTAAAACATCCGTCCGTTGTAAGTTGCGAATTTCCACCGCAAACCGTTCGATCGAAGCGCCCAATAAGGCTAAAGTTTGGGAATATTCGGCATGGCGATCGCGAGAAATCACCTGAGTCGAAGCGGTATCGGGTTGGAGTCCTAAATTTTGACAGGCGATCGCTTCTACACGGGGATCGATATTGGCATAAGTTCCCACCGCCCCGGAGATTTTACCCACCGCGATACTGTCACGCAAACGCACCAAACGTTCCCGGTTGCGACAGACTTCAGCCAACCATCCGGCGAGTTTGAAGCCAAAGGTAATCGGTTCGGCGTGAATTCCATGCGATCGCCCCACCATCACAGTATTGCGGTGTTGTTGGGCTTGATAACGCAGGGCTTGACTCAAACATTCCACCCGTTCTAAAAGCAGATCGGTACTGGCGACTAATTGTAAGGCTAAAGCGGTATCTAAGACATCGGAACTGGTTAACCCCAGGTGAATATAACGTCCGGCGTCGCCCACATATTCGTTAACGTTGGTGAGAAAAGCAATTACATCATGGCGGACTTCGGCTTCTATTTCTTGGACTCGTTTGAGATCAAAATTGGCTTTGGCTTTGATCTGTTCGACGGCTTCGCTGGGAATGTATCCGAGTTCGGCTTGGGCTTCACAGACGGCGATTTCCACCTGAAGCCAAGTTTTCAGTTTATATTCATCTGTCCAAAGATTGCCCATTTCAGGCAGTGTGTATCGTTCAATCATCTTGATTTTTTTGAATTTGACCTAATTTTTAGGGATTCAGTCTACTCTACAAGTGTCGCGCCGCGAATAACACGTTGGGTATTTGCAAGCATAACCGTTTTATTGTAGCGGTCAGTGGCAATTTGAGCGATTGTCAATGGAGATTTAATGTAATTTTACGTTCGCTGATTGAAGGAAGAATCCCTCGCTTTCAGCAACCGGAGTGTCAAAGGTTGATCTTCTTGGATGTATTTTCAACGCTGATATTGCCCCTGGAAACTTGATGAAAGAATTTGAGTCTTTGTCTGTATTTTTTAATTTTTGTAAATCTGTGATTGATCAAATTATATTTTTATTAAAATCCTATCAAACTCGCATCAAATGATACAGCATCCTGTTTTTTATATTTTATACTTAAGCTAGAATCTTATCTATAGTTATTGGTCTCCATAGAGAAAATATAAATGTGTTGTTCAATCTTAATCAATTGAATTGGTTTTGGCAAACCCTGACCTCAGAAAGCCAAATTTTGAGGGCGATTTTACCGCGAACAATCCTGTTTGCAGCTTTGGCAATGGGTGTCGCTTATTTTCATCAATTTAAACCCATATTAGAATTAAATGTCGTGGGTAGTTTAACGACAAATGTGGCTTGTAACTTAGTGTTAGGGCTATTATTGGTTTTTCGGACAAATGCAGCTTATGAACGGTTTTGTCAGGGTCGTCAAGCTTGGGGGATTTTAACGGTTGAAATTCGTAACTTATCCCGAGAAATTCAGATCACCATTTTGGAGACGGATGAAGAATATCCCTCTAAAAAAACAACTTTATTAAAACTCTTAGTGGGGTTTGCGATCGCGACAAAACTCCATCTCCGACAACAAAAAATTACCACCGAGTTAGATGAATGGCTTTCACCCCAAATCTTAGATCAATGTCGTCAAGCCAAAAATCCACCGCTGCAAATTTCATTATGGATTAGAAATGATCTCCAACAAATTACCCAACATCAAACCGTTACCCCTGTACAACAAATGATCATGCTGAATCAACTGAATCGTTTGATTGAAGGGTTGACTTGTTGTGAACGAATTGTCGCGACCACTACACCCCCTGCTTATGTCAATTTTTTGAGAAAATTAATTATGATCTACTGTTTTTTGTTACCCTTTAGCTTGATTGATCAATTAAACTGGTGGGTAGGATTTGCAGTGGCGGTAATTGCTTCGGTTTTACTGGGGGTTGATGAAATTGGCAGTCAAATGGATAGTCCTTTTGGAAATGATTCTACTGATCTTCCTTTAGATGAAATTTGTGGTAAAATTATGAAAGGAGTAGAAAGTACAATTTCTTTTGTTTCAGAGAATCAAACTTCCACGGAGACGAACAGTTCTGGTTTTGTGGAGACGGCTTTAAGAACACATTTGACCCCCAATCCGACTCCATCGACTCCTTTTAATTCATCACAGATCGATTTCCCATAAACGAATGCCGCCTAAAATTCCGGTAATATTGGGAACAACTTTTATAAAATTAGGCAACTCAAATTCAACTTTTTTTGTGTTGCCCCCTCCTAAATAAATTCGGTCACAATTTAACACTCGTTTGAGCGTTTTTAAGGCTTTTTCTAGGCGGCGGTTCCATTTTTTTGAACCAATTTTATCTAAGGTAGCATTTCCTAACTGTTCTTCGTAGGTTTCTCCTTTGCGAAACGGATGATGTCCGCCTTCTAAATTGGGAACAAGCTGACCATTGAGGAATAAAGCGGTACCAATTCCCGTTCCTAAAGTCAGAACTAATTCGACACCTTGACCAGAAATTGCACCCAGCCCTTGAATATCGGCATCATTCGCAACTCGCACTGGTTTTCCAAACTGTTGAGAGAGGGTTTGGGCGAAGTTTAATTCTTCCCAGTCTGGATGTAAATTCACTGCTGTTTTGGTGACTCCTCGGACAACAACCCCCGGAAAACCCACGGAAACTCGGTCAAATTGTCCCTGTTTATGGGCTAATTCACTTAGAGTGGCGATCACTAATTTGGGTGTTGCGGGTTGAGGTGTTTCGACTCGAACTCGTTCGGTTAAAGGTTCACCGACCCGATTCAACACCATCATTTTAATACCACTTCCCCCAATATCAATTGCTAAAGTTTGGGGAGATTCAGGATTAGATTCAAGCATTTAAGTATGACTGAAATCAGATTTTATTCTTAATTTTACAATAGATTTTATTAGAAACATCTAAAATCAATCTAAATTAAGTTTAATCGCTTGCCAAATTTCGGGTAAAACATTCCCTAAAGTATGATCGCTGTCGAGTTCAATCAGTTTCACCCAAGGACGTGAGGCGCTGTAGTGACGACTCGCTTGCACCGGGATAATTTCATCCTGTCTTCCATGTACAATTAATGTTGGCAGAGAACGATTTAACTGTGCATCAGAGTAATGAGAGAGGTCTTCTATGAAGTGATAGTTTAAGGAAACATCCCGTTGTTCACCATGATGATAAACAGATAAATCTCGTTCAATTTGCCATTGTTGTAGCTTTTCATTGCCGAGAAGCGGTAACACATGAGTGAGAAAATCAAAGGCAGGTGCAAGCAAAAATAACTGTTCAACTGAGGGATTTCGTTGCGCTAACCAAGTTGCTGTTAATCCTCCAAAACTCGAACCAATAATCACTTTTTTTTGCTCAGATTTAAGATTATAT
>CAZNCM010000154.1:4005-12904 GCA_964571155.1 uncultured Lyngbya sp.
GGTGGAGTTGTCGAGTTAGGGTCAAATGATAAAAATCCCCCTGATTGAGATCGGGAATTTGTAAGTCAATCTGTTGTTCTCGGAACCGATCACGCAAAAAATCTGCTTTGGCTGATTTTGGACTAGAAGCAAACCCATGTAAATAAATATAAGATTTATCCATTGAACTGAGCAATAACAGGAAAATGATCGGACGGCCAAACGTGATCAATTTGAGTACGATCAATACTTACTTGATGCAAGTTTAAACGGCTATCATAATAAATAGTATCGACCGCCGCAAACCCTTTTCCGGTAAATTCGTGATAGGTCATTTGCTCGTCTAAGTCGATAGAGGCGAGTGCATCACGCAACTGAACCCCATTACTAAGGGGTTTTAACAGGGTTTTTCGGGGAAAACTATCGGGTTCGGCATTAAAATCCCCGGTGACAATAAACCGATATTCATCGGCGTTGAACTGACTTAAGCGATCGCAAATTAACTGAGCGCTCAACTCTCTAGCCCGTTGACTATGATAGTCGAAATGGGTATTAAAAATAATAATCGGTTTGTCTTGACCTACTCCCTCAAACACTCCCCAACTCACCATCCGAGGAACAGGATTTTCCCACTCCGTCGTTACGCTTCCGACTAATTTGGGAGTCTCACTCAGCCAAAACTCTCCGGTTTTGAGACAACGCCATCGCTGCTGATGATAGAAAATTGCACAATATTCACTCAAACCGTTTCCCAACCGATCAACCCCGACACTTTGATAGTCGTTGAGACGTCGATGGAGATCCAGTAACTGATGTGCTTTTCCTTCTTGAGTCCCAATTAAATCAGCATCCCACTCAGCCATTAGTTGAGCTATTACCTGTCGTCGCCATACCCAAGCGTTGTTACCCGGATCGGGCTTATCAAAACGAACGTTAAATGTAACAATTTTCAATAAAGGAGCCGCCGGAGAAGTCGGTGCAACTAGGCAGTTAACCACCTGGTCAAGAATACAAACGACCGGACCAACTTCTGTTCCTTGCAGCAAGGCATTTGTTAAGTCAGTATTGGACAGTTCTGCTTGAGCAATATTCGTGTTGACTAAGATAGCCGCCTGTAAGTTAGCGTTGGAGAAATCTGCACCTTTGAGGTTAGCGAGGCGAAGATCGGCTCCAAACAGATTAGCATCTGTGAAGTTGGCATCGGCTAAATTGGCTTTGAAGAAAGTCACCTGACGCAGATCACTGTTCTCAAAATTAGCTTCTGAGAGGTAGGCTTCGCTGAAGTTGACTTTAAACAAATTCGCATCTTGCAAATCGGCTTTGCGAAGATCGGCTCGGGCTAAAGATGCTCCCGATAAATCGGCTTGTCGCAGATCAGCCCCTTGGAGATTTGTATATCGAAGATTCGCCTCGTAAAGATTGGCATCTGCGAGGTTGGCTCGAAATAAATCGGCTAAATAGAGATTGGCGCCGTACAAGTTGGCACTCCGCAAGTCAGCATCGCGTAGAATTGCCCCTTGGAGTTTGGCATTGAACAAGTTGGCCCCTCTCAAGTCTAGTCCGCTGAGATTCGCTTCCCGTAGATCGCATCCTGGACAGCGATTTGTTGCTCGTAATTGAGCGATCGCATCGTCATCGGCCGCCAAAGTTTCGGTTGCCAACCCCAGTGGAGAGAGTAAAATTGTGGTGACTAAAGCTAGCAGTTTCATTATCCTTTTCCCCAATCAGCCAACAAAAAAACAGAAATGAACGCATGAGGGCTTGTGCAATTGATTTTATCACGGGTTCTCCCAATTGCAAGGATGAAACAACTTTTGTTAAGACTTTAGAGGGGGTAAGTTGAGGGTGATCTTTCATCGTTTGCAGTTTTATCGTTTTCTTAAGAAAAACAAAAATCAATCAGCCGCTTAACCCCCAGTAATTGGACAACAGAAGTGAATCGAGCAATTTTTTGAAAGCCGATTGACAGAGGAGCATTTTCTACAGTATGTTAAGCCAAACTAGCTATAAAAGAATCTCATGTGATCGCGATTGAAAACAGTCCAATTCACTCAAAGGCGGGACATCTCTAGAGTTTAATCCCGCCTATCCTAGAATAAAAGTTCAGATTTGAGAAATTTAAGTCTGCTTCTCTAGTCGATAGAGACTTTGATGAACTATACTTGCTCATTGAGTCTCTGTTCTCGTTCAAAGGATAGAATGGGACAAACCAATCAAGCATTGCATTGAGATTTAAGTTGATATTGTCATAGTGGAATTGTGGCGTGAAGCAGAAGGGAATGAGTCAAACGACAGCATTTATGGGGGGGTGTATGTTCACCGTAATGACCGCCCTCCTCCTGCTCATTGGGTGGCTATTATTTGGCGACCTGCCTTCTAGCAACTCAAAAGATGCTTCAGAATCTGAGGGGAACAATCAGCCCTACGGAGTTTTACCTTTTAATCCTTCTCAACCTAATCAGCCTTTTGGTACTCTTCCGTTTGGCCCTCCTCAACCGGGTCAATCCTATGGTTCGCTGCAACTGCCGCCTCCCCCTCCTCTGACGACGACACCGAGTAGTCCTTCCAATCCCCCCAATAGCTCCGACTCCCAACTCCAAAACCAAGTTCAGCAGCAGCAGAATATCACGCAACAGCTGACCACTCAGTTGGAGCGGCATCGGATGCAAATTGAGCAGTTGACAACGCAGACGGAACGCCAGCGAATGCAAATCGAACAACTGACTTCTCAAACTGAGCAGCAACGCATCAAAAATGAGCAGCTCTTGATGCAACTCAATGAACAACAACGCATGATTACTTGGTCTGCGGGTTCCTCTAAACCTTTTCCGAATCAGTCTGGAAACAACTCGATGATTCAAACGGCTGTTCTTTGGGTTTTAGTCGGAGTTGTGGTGGCTCTGTTTGTAGGCGGAAGTATTTTTGTTCTCAGTTTGATTTTTGTCCTCACTCAACCTCAGCGGCGTTCATCAAGTCCGAAAAAGTATCCCATGCAACCGATTAATTTTGCTTGGCCTTATGCTTTTTATGATGAACAAACTGACTTTCTTCCTCCGCAAGCAAGAAGCAGACGCAATCGTTGATGTTTCTGCAATCTTAAAGAATGAATATTCGGCGCATCTGGACTCGATTGAGTCAATCTTTTTTTGACTCTCCTTTACTGCTGAATTTAGCTAGAGGTGCGGGAACTGCTTTTTTAGTCCAGGTTTCAGGGGTTGGACTGACTTATATTGTCCAGATTTTTCTGGCTCGTTGGCTCGGAACGGCTGAGTTTGGGATTTATGAATATGTTGTCTCCTGCACGCTATTACTCGCCATTTTCGCTGGACTGGGTTTACCGACGGCTGTATTGCGGTTTATTAGTCAATATAAAGTGACCCAACAATGGCAACAATTAACGGGTTTAATTCGAGGGACTTGGCAGTTAACGGTTGTGATGAGTTTTGCCCTCACGTTAGGCACCACGGTTTTAATTTTAATCTTTACTGATTCTAGTTGGATCTATTATACGCCACTCTTAATTGGAGTTTGGATGGTGCCTTTAATTGCTTTAGCCCAACTCCAGGCAGAAATGGCTCGGGCTTTTAATAAAATTATTTTAGCCTATGCTCCGTTTCGTTTAATTCAACCGCTATTGGTATTAGGGGCGGCTTTTTCTGCTGGGCAAATTCAATCTCCCCTCCAGAGTGAAATTGTCTTAGGAGTCTCGATTTTATCTTTGATTCTTGTAGTCGTCAGTCAGTGGCAATTCTTACAACATCAACTCAAGATTGAATATCAGTTAGCCACTCCTGATTACCAGACGATTGAATGGTTGAAAGTTGCTTTTCCGTTATTATTACAAGGGGTGTTTGCTATTGTTCTCAACCAAACTGATATTTTAATGATTGGAACAATTATTAGCCCGGAAGCTGTCGGAATTTATAGCGCTGCGGCGAAAACATCTGTTTGGGTTACGTTTGTTTTACAAGCGGTGAATACAGTCGTTGCTCCGGTATTTACCACACTTTACACCCAAAATGACCGCTCCGGTTTACAATCGTTAGTGGCGACTGTTGCCCATTGGATTTTCTGGCCGTCTTTAATTCTTTCTATTGCTATTATTGTCTTTGCTGACTCCATTTTAGGCTTATTTGGTTCAGAGTTTGTCGCCGCCCGTCTACCCATGACTATTCTAATTTTCGGACAGTTAGTAAATGTTGGTTCGGGTTCGGTAGGATATTTAATGGTGATGACCGGACATCAAAATCAATCCGCTATTATCTTTGGATGTAGTGCAATCACCAATATTATTTTAAATGCGCTTACAATTCCCACTTTAGGCATTTTTGGTGCAGCTCTGTCTACCGCTTTAACAATGGCGATGTGGAATATTTTACTACACGTTTTAGTCGTTCGCTATCTAAACGTTTATCCTTCTATTCTCTATGCTATCTTACCTAAATCTACCGACCACTAAACCTGAATATACACTTCTTTGTTACCCGATTATTCATATCGTTGGGGTTGAGGGCGCAGAGAAGAACGCAATACAAACCGTCCCAACAATAACACCGTCAAAAACATGAACTTGAACAACAATTGCACCGATTCAGGAGTTACCATCAAAAACAATATCATAAAAAACAAGCCCATAGAAATCAGGGCAATACGGTGAACATCATCTCCGGTTTTGAAACCTGCCCACGCTGTTACAAAAGCAATCATCAACCAAATCAAGCAGATCCCGGACATATAAAGTTTAAAAAAGATTTTTAAATCAAGTTCTAGAGCTTTAGCACAACTCTACTTAGATTTTAGAACAAACTTAGAGAAATGATGTTATAAAAAGGTAATCGAATGCTTAAGTTTTGGTAATGTTAGCTCATCTCATCAATAATTAATTCCGGCTGGTTCACTTCATCAGACATCTCTACAATCGCCCGTACAACAGGTTTAACTTCAGAAGCATTAGGATTGTCAAAATCTTCATAACGAAATCGTTTTGCCCGTTTTGCTACTTGTACTATAATCTGATAACGGCTACTTGATCCGCTATTAATTAATTGTTCACTCAAACGGTTGATTTCATGGCTATTCACTGAGGAGATAGTGTTATACATGACCACTCTGTTCACTCTACAGTTCTATCCTAGAAAACTCAGGTAAAATTGTTGTTAACGATAGGATAAGTTCATGTTATCTTTAGGCGAGCAGATTTGAGGATTTAGGTTTAAAATATCTACAGCTTTGACTGATTTGAAGTTGTTTTATTTGTCAACTCGTGTATACTGATCTATCAGCAATTCCTATTTTTGCAACACTGACAGCTATCTGGTGTGCAACTCCACTGACAGCTCTAGCACAAATTGTCCCAGATAACACGCTAGGTAACGAAAACTCCGTTGTCACGCCTAATGTTAACATTCGCGGAATAAATAGCGATCGCATAGACGGGGGAGCAGTCCGGGGGTCTAACTTATTTCATAGTTTTGAAGAATTCAACATAGATGAAGGACGGGGAGCCTACTTTTCTAACCCCGATAATATTATTAATATTTTAACTCGGGTTACTGGGGGGAATATTTCCCAAATTCTGGGAACGTTGGGGGTTTTGGGGGATGCTAATTTCTTTTTAATTAATCCGAACGGGATTGTATTTGGGCCGAATGCACGATTAGATGTCGGGGGTTCATTTTTTGCGTCTACAGCCGATGGAATATTATTTGAAAATGGGTTTGAATTTGCAGCCAGTAACCCAGAAGCGCCGCCATTATTAACGATTAATATGCCCTTGGGGTTGAATCTTCGAGAAAATCCGGGCAGAATTGTTAATCAAACACTTTCACCGCTCGTTGATGTTGACGGTAATA
Source organism: uncultured Lyngbya sp. (assembly GCA_964571155.1). Classification (GTDB taxonomy): domain Bacteria; phylum Cyanobacteriota; class Cyanobacteriia; order Cyanobacteriales; family Microcoleaceae; genus Capilliphycus. The sequence goes on from CAZNCM010000154.1 coordinate 9,837, forward strand.
TTCCAACTGCTACTCCTTCAGGATTGTATGTACCACCCGAAGAAACTATTGCTTTAATTGGGGGAGAGGTGAGGTTTGAAAGTGGGGTAATTGCGTCTCCGGGTAGTCGCTTAGAGTTAGGAGGACTCTCGGAACCCGGAATAGTAGAACTCAATTCGGATGGTAGCTTTAGCTTTCCTACAAACACACAACGATCAAATGTTTTATTAACAAATGGCGCTGTAGCTAGAGTCGAAGGTAATCCGGGAGGCAATATTGGGATTAATGCTCGGAACTTAACAATTTCTCGTTTTAGTATAGTTCTAAATGGAGTTGCAGAAGTTTCAAGTTTTCCGGATCTTGTTCGGGGAGAAAATTTAGACGCTGAACCCTCTCAAGCGGGAGATATTCTCATCAACGCTACAGAATCGATAAGATTGACAGGTATAAGCATTATCGGAAATCAAGTCTTGCAAAATGCAACTGGAAAGGCTGGTAATATTGATATCCAAACCAATCTTTTATCTGTTAGTAATGGAGCGCAGATAGGAACTGCAACTTCTGGTAATGGAAATGGGGGAAATTTAACGGTTACTGCTACTGATGTGGAACTGGTGGGTAGTGGTAGCGGGTTGCTAGCTTCCGTTCAACCGGGAGCCACAGGAAATGGTGGGACTTTGACAATTAACACTCAAAATCTGTCGGTTCAAGAGGGAGCGCAGATAGGAGCTTCTACTTTTGGTAACGGAGATGGGGGAAATTTAACGGTTACGGCGACCGATGTGGAACTGGTGGGTAGTGGTAGCGGGTTGCGAGCTACCGTTCAACCGGGAGCCACAGGAAATGGTGGGACTTTAACTGTTGATACTCAAAATCTGTCGGTTCAAGAGGGAGCGCAGATATCAACTGCAACTTTCGGTAACGGAGATGGGGGAAATTTAACGGTTACGGCGACGGATGTGGAACTGGTGGGTGGGGGTAGCCAGTTAGGAACTGCTGTTCAACCAGGAGCAATGGGAAATGCAGGGACTTTAACCCTAGATACCAGACATCTGTTGATTCGAGAGGGAGCAGATATACTTGCTGGAACTTTTGGTAACGGAGATGGGGGAGATTTAACTGTTACGGCGACCGATGTGGAATTGGTGGGTAGTGGTAGCCAGTTGACTGCTTCAGTTGGACAGAACGCAGTAGGAAATGGCGGGATTTTAACCGTTAATACTCAAAATCTGTCACTTCAAGAGGGAGCGCAGATATTAGCTTCTACTTCTGGTAACGGAGATGGAGGAGATATAACCGTTACTGCAAACGATGTGGAATTGGTGGGTCGTCGTAGTGGTTTATTTGCTTCCGTTCAATCAGGAGCCACAGGAAATGGTGGGACTTTAACCCTTGATACTCAAAATCTGTCACTTCGAGATAGAGCGCAGATATCAGTTTCTACTTTTGGTCAAGGTAACGGGGGAAATTTAACGGTTACGGCGACCGATGTGGAACTGTCTAGCCGTAGCCAGTTGGGTGCTTCCGTTCAACCGGGAGCAATGGGAAACGGAGGGACTTTAACCCTTGATACTCAACGTCTATCACTTCGAGAGGGAGCGCAAATATCAGCTTCAACTTTTGGTCAAGGAGATGGGGGAAATTTAACTGTTACGGCGACCGATGTGGAACTGGTGGGTAGTGGTAGCCTGTTGGGAACTGCTGTTCAACCGGGAGCAATGGGAAATGCAGGGACTTTAACCCTAGATACCAGACATCTGTTGATTCGAGAGGGAGCAGATATACTTACTGGAACTTCTGCTAACGGAGATGGGGGAAATTTGACTGTTACTGCTAACGATGTGGAATTGGTGGGTCGTGGAAGCCTGTTGGGTACTAACGTTGAACTGGGAGCAACGGGAAATGGTGGAATTTTAACTGTTAATACTCAAAATCTGTCACTTCGAGAGGGAGCGCAGATATTAGCTTCAACTGCTGGTAACGGAGATGCAGGAGATATAACCGTTAATACTCAAAATCTCTTGGTTCAAAGTGGGGCATCTATATCAGCTTCAACTTTTAGTAACAGAGATGCAGGAGATATAACCGTTACGGCGACCGATGTGGAACTGGTGGGTAGTGGTAGTCAGTTGGGTGCTTCCGTTCAATCAGGAGCCACAGGAAATGGTGGAATTTTAACTGTTAATACTCAAAATCTGTCACTTCGAGATAGAGCGCAGATATCAGTTTCTACTTTTGGTCAAGGTAACGGGGGAAATTTAACCATTGATACTCAAAATTTATCAGTTCGAGAGGGAGCGCAGATATTAGCTGCAACTTTTGGTCAAGGTGATGGAGGAAATTTAACTGTTGATACTCAAAATCTATTGGTTCGAGAGATAGCGGAAATATTTACTGGAACTTTCGGTAACGGAGATGGGGGAAATTTAACGGTTACGGCTAACGATGTGGAGGTAGATAGAGGTCTTTTAGGGGCTTCAGCCTTGGGAGCATCTACAGGTCGAGCGGGAACACTCACCGTTAACGCTGAAAACTTAACTGTTCGTGATGGAGCTATAATTGATGTTCGTTCTCAAACTTCTGAACCCGCAGGAAACTTAGAGATTAATGCGCCTTTTATTCTCCTTGATAACCAAGCCAGTCTCAACGCTGAAACTACCGCAGGTCAAGGTAATATTATTCTCAATACATCAGACCTCAGACTTCGCAACAACAGCAGTATCACAACCAATGCAACCGGAGAAGCTACAGGAGGCAATATTGAAATCAACACGGATAATTTGATTGCCATTGAAAATAGTGATATTTCCGCAAATGCCGATCAAGCTTTTGGGGGTCAAGTTATTATTAATGCGGATGCTATTTTTGGAACTCAATTCCGTCAACAACAAACGGGTGCAAGTGATATTACCGCAACCTCTGAACTCGGTGCTTCATTTAGCGGAACTGTTGAACTCAATAGTGAAATTGATCCGGCTCAAGGCTTAGTTGACCTGCCTCAAAGCGTTGTTGATCCGGCGGCGTTAATTGCTCAAGATCCCTGCATACAGGGTCGAGATAGTTCATTTATTATAACTGGACGGGGAGGT
>CAZNCM010000155.1:0-9255 GCA_964571155.1 uncultured Lyngbya sp.
AGGGTTCGGGTGTGGGTGTTGGATTTGGAGCGGTTGTGGGATCGGGGTCAGGTGTGGGAATTGGATCGGGTGTTGAGTCTGGGGTTGGTGTCGGAATGGGAGTTGGAATTGGGTCTACTGAAGGATTTTCTTCTCCATCCGATGAACCAACAAAACTCAAATCTAACTTAACTGTGTCTCCAGGAATGTAAGGAAGTCCAGCAAAGTTAATCGAGACGGTATCATCTGTGAAGGTAATATCGGAAATATCTACGCCGAGAGTTGTGACAAATTCATCAATCGTAATGTCTTGAATTGCAGGAATTATATTCAAGATATCGGTAAAAACAATACCGTTGAACTCTGCATCTGGAAACTGAGGATTATCAACAAATGCTTCGCCGACTTCAAAAATAATCGAGTTTTCTGTAATATCGATGGTGTAACCCACTTCAAATTCATCTACTGAGGTGTCTGAGTCAGAAGAAGCCTGACTAAACTCAGTTCCATCTCCAACAGTCGCAACAATGGTTTCTCTGGCAGAAGTGTCTAAATTCGGGAAGAAATACTGTAATTGTAGTTCTGCACCAATTAAATTAGTGAATGCAGTACCTGATTCTTTTTGATCATTAATAATCGATAACGCTTCATTAACTTCTGGGTCAGTTTCGCTACCGTCTAGAAATCCGGGATCATCCGTAATTGCAAAGTCAAAAGCTGCGGAGTTAAACTCAAATGTACCGGGTTCATAGCCAGCAGCAAGAGCGGCTTCTGTGCCTCTGGCTTGGGCTTCTGCGGATAGGTCGTTAAAGCTGATGCTAGTAACCGGAAAATTGGGATTGTAGAACGTATCTGGGCCTTGACCTGTTTCGTAGTTAAAGAGAGACGCTGCTGGATCTGAAATCCGCCAAGCTTCACGGTACTCTCCATACAGTTCACTGAAACGGAGAGGGCGATCTAGGGGTGTACCATCTGGAAGGGCAACATCATCATCAGGGTTATCATTCAGGTTGCCGAGAAGTCCCTGAATTTGACCTTTCTTTTCATCACCCAGGAAGACATCAACAATATTAATCGTACCGGGACGCATATAGTCCACAACGAGTTGGTCATCCCCATCGTTGACAACACCATCTTCTCCTGCATAGACAATAGTGTATTTCTCTCCATCCTGACGGTAAATTTTACTGCTACCGATATCCAGTTCACCATTTTCAGGGACTTCAACGACCTCACCATCAACTGTAATTTTTGCCGTACCCCCAGAAGTTGAACGGGTAACGATAGGACGACCCTCTACAAATTGAATTCCTTCAGAATCAATCACCACACGACGACCATCAACTATAGTTGCAACTGCTGAAGCAACAGTAGCCCTGGAATCTATTTCAACGTAGCGGATTTGAATATTGAGGTCATCATCGAGGGATTCAACTAAAGTGAATTCACCAGCACCCTGGAAGCTGTAACCAACACCATCAAAAGTTGTTAGGTGAGGTTCTCCTTTTGAGCGAGATTGGTTGTCAGGAGGAGAAATAATTTCGTTCAAGGAATCGATAATATCTGTTAATAATTCGGCTATCTCTTCTCCATATGAATTACCGACAAACCCTCCCAAAGCACTATTTCTTAACCAGCTAGGAAAACGTAGTATTCGTTGTAACCAATTAGGAAACTTAGATATTCCTGCATGAGTACCAGCAGCAACAAATCCACCACCGATAAGCCCACCATAGCCACCGTAGCGATCAATTTTATAATGTAGCCGTGGGGATATATATTCTCCATTTAGGCGACCTAAAGGATGACTTTGATCTGTCAGCCATTTTGGAACAAATCTATTGTAGGATGGGCTACTTGGCCGGGTAACACGAGATGGAATTCCATGTGAGAATTGTTTTCCTATCTGTGATGATATCTTTGTCGTATTTTTTAAAGCCGATGTTGCACCGCCACCTACAGTACCTAAAAGAGCAGAAATACCGACATTTCCCCAGTCAATATCAAGAATATCTCCTCGATTGCCGCCATTCACATAATAATCAACAGTGTTAGCACCTACTTGAATTACAACATCAGTTGCTGCCCCTGTTGCAGCTCCAATTCCTGCCGCAACTAATATTGGGATAAAGAATAAGTTTCCTGATGGATCAGTGTAACTAATCGGATTATTAAAAGTATATCGAGAGAAGTTTGTGTCTCCTGCCGCAATCCCTATTGGATCTGGGCTTAAGAAATTACCTATTAGGGAATCATAAAACCTCGCTCGCATAAAATCGAGACCATTTTCGTCTTCCATTACTCCCCATTGACCAACAAATTCAAAGGGATTAGAAATGGTTTCTGCTTCTGATAATTCCTGACCAAAAGGTAGATAACTATAACGATTAACTTGGCTTCCGACAGCATTCGTTAGACCAACTGTGGAGCCAATTGCATTGGAGTCGTAATAGGCACTTCCTGAACTATCACTGCGATTGACTATTCCAATACCATGAGTGTAGTTCGCAACTAAATTCCCGGCATTATCGTATTCTCCAACAACATCTCCTAAGCCAAAGGGGTCAATCAAATATTCAGTCTGTTCACCGTTGTAAACCGTAGCAATGCGATTTCCTAAAGCATCATACTTGTACTCAGTTGCTACACCATCTGGTTCGATAACTTTGACTAAACGGTTTTCATTGTTATATTCATACGTCCAGATGCGATCGCTTTCGGTTTTAGAGATTAAATTTCCATCTGTGTCGTAATCATAAATTACATCTCCTGCACGTTCATATTGATTCAGATTATTCGCCGTATATTCTGTTGTTTCCCCATTAACAATAGTCCGAATTCGATTCCCCGCAGCATCATAAATGTATGTTAAATCTTGGTCAGGAATTTCAGGATTTGTCGAAGCAAATACTGCACCTGTTAATTGACCAATTGCATCATAATCGTAAGTCCATTCTCCATCAAGCGTGACGACTCCAATTTGCTGACCCAGTTCGTCATAACTATAGTCATAGCGAGAGTTAATAGAATCATTAGGTGCAAAGTTTGTAATATTAGTCAGTTGACCTGCTGAGTCATAAGTATAGGTTGTGTAAGTCCCATTACCATTTTCTTCTTGGATGAGACGACCTACTTCATCGTAAGTATAGGCAATAATTAAATCGCTATTTCCATCTGTTAAACCTGCTAAACGACCTGCATTATCGTAGCTGTAATTAACCGTATTACCATCCTGGTCAGTCATACTTGTCCGACGACCTCCCGCATCGTAGGTATAAGCCAGGGAACGTCCGTTAGCGTAGGTAATTTTTGTTAAGCGATCGCCATTGTCGTATTCTAGAGTTATCGTGCCGTTACTATCGGTTGCAGAGGTTAGATTTCCTTGTTCGTCATAGGTATATTCATAGAACGAACCGTCTGTATTATCTTGACGTAGCAGTTGGCTCCTTTGATTATAGTTATAAGTAATGGATTGACTGCGGCGATTTATAGATTGTGTAAAGTTACCTTCTTCATCATAGCCAAACGTTTCGCGACTATTATCAGCATAGGTAATCGAGAGCAAATTACCCGATTCGTCGTAATCATAATTGATAGCATTACCACGAGGATCGGTCACACTTTCTAACAGGTCGAAATTAGGTTCATAGGTAAACCCAGTTCGCTGTCCGAGGGAATTCACCTGAGTGAGAAGATTTCCCTCATTGTCATAGGTGAAACTGAGAGCGCTATCATCAGGAGCAGTTATTTCAGTGGGGTTCCCGGCTTCATCATAATTAATGCGTAAAGTCCGACCTAAAGCATCTTCTAGCTGAGAAACTTGACCGCGATCATTGAGCAATAATTGAGTTGTTTCACCACTGGCATCTGTAACTGTAACTTCACCATTTTCACCGTAGCTGTAGGTAATCTCCTCTGCACCGTCGTTAAAACTTCCTCGAATTAAACGTCCACGATTATCATATTCAAAAGTGGCTTGAGTTCCATTTTGATCTGTGATTGATGTCAGAGCAAAATTATCATCGTAAGTGTAATTGGTTGTTCCTTCAACAGAAGTAACATTCAGCAACAATTCCCCAGTCTCATCGTAGTTATAGGTGGTAACACGACCTACTGAATCTGTAACACGAGTAATGCGATCACTCTCATTGCGAGTTAGTGTTAAACTATCACCATTACTGGCGTTTAAACCTGTTAATTGACTGCCATTATATTGAGTTGTCAGACGATTACTGTTCGTATCTTCGATAAAATCTAAACGACCATCTGGACGAAAGACGGTAACGGTTCCTCCTTGTTCTGCTAGTTTATAAACCCCTCCATCTAGCGTTAACGTGCCATAATCTCCAAGAGAAGAACGATAACTGCCATCTTCTTGAAGGGTAAATGACCGTTGTGTTCCCGAATTCTCAATTGTGACATTTCCCGTTTCATCTGTAATAGCTTGAATATCACCAATAAAAAATCGACCCCGACCAAAAGAACCCAAACTATAACGTTGAGATAAAGCTTGATAGTCACTCGCCTGCTGCAACTCAAAACCTAGCAACCGTTCAACATCATCGGTTGTTTCCCCAATTTGACCCAGGTAAGTTGCATTTTCTGCGAGTGTAGCGGCGTAACTATCAGTTGTCGTCCCAACTTCATCTACAAAGTTATTCCAGATTCTGTCCCAAGCCTCATCATTCAAATAGCTAGGTTGAGCCTCATCTCGAATTTCGTTCCAATCAATTGGGGTATTATCTGTAACTGTGCTAACACTAAAATTAATCTCTGTACCTGCTTCAGTCAGTGGATCAAACGTGAAGGAAAAACGACCACTTGCTCCCGGCGTTAAAATCCCCGCAGAACCGTTAGAATTGATACCTAATTTTTGAATGGGGTCTTCTGTAAATTCATCTTCTCCAAAGGCTTTAAGACTCGCGTTATCGGCATCAATTTGAAGCAGTGGTGCAACAATATCCGTGTCACCTGTGTTGGTATAAACAACCGTTACAACCCCTTGTTGGTCAGAGCGAATTGTAGATGAGGATAAAATCTGTACCTCTAGTCCTTCTACTTCCTCGACTGACTCATTTGTAACAGTAAAATCAACTGTCCCTAAATTATTGATTTCGTTGATTTCTTCTTGGATATTAGCATCATCCGTCTCAATCAAAACATAATAGGTTCCATCGGATAACTCGTCCGGTAAATCTACAGATGCCGTTTGAGAGTAAGTTTCATTTGGAGATAATTGAATATCTTGAATAGATAGAACATCTAGAGAAATATCCTCGTTACTGAGGCTCTCATCTGTAGATAAGTAAATGCGATCACTCCAACTCTCAATTGTTGTTCCTGTACCTTGATTGCGAACTGTCCAGCTTACATCTAAACTCTCACCAGATGTGATTTCTGTGGGCGATATCGTGACCGTATCAACAACAAGATCTATTTCGGGTGTGGGTGTAGGATTGCGAATTGAAAAACTAGCAGTTCCGATATTATTGTTTTCTTCTGTCTCTTCTTGATTTTCTGAGTCGTCTGCCTTAACTAAAATGTAATAAGTTCCATCGGACAACTCATTTGGTAAACTGACAGATGTTGTTTGAGAGTAGGTTTCATTTAGAGATAATTGAGCGTTGGGAGTTGATAATACCTCTAAGGAGATGTCATCAGCACTTAAGGTCTCATCTATTGATAGGTAAATGCGATCGCTCCAGCTCGAAGATGTGATTTCTGTTCCTTGGTTGCGAACTGTCCAACTGATATTTAAACTCTCATCGGATGTAATTTCTGTGGGTGAGATTGTAACTGCATCTATAATCAGATCGCCTTCAATAATATTTCTAACTTCGACCGTAAATGTTTCTTCAAATTGATTCCCAGCCGTGTCTATTGCTTGAACAGTAACATCGTGGCTTTGAATAGATTCAAAATCTAGACGAGAACCATCAGCTACTTGAAGTCGATTGCCCTCAATTTTAAATCGACCATTCCCGTCTTCAATTAAGTTAAATGTAAACGGATCGGGATCATCAGCATCAGTTGCACTGAACACTCCGATAACTGTATCTGTTGTGCTGTTCTCATCAACAATTGCATTGCTGAGTTGCAGACTGTCATTATCTGTAATTGTGCCAATTCCAGGCCTTTCTCTTAAATCAGCATTGACAGCATTACTGAGTATAAATGAGAAGGTTTCCTCAACTTCCAAACGCCGATCATTGATGACATCAATGGTAATGGTTTGACGAGTTTCCCCCGGTTCAAATGTTAAGGTTCCATTGGTTGCGACAAAATCTGATTCCGCAACAGCACTCCCATTAGTTGTGGTGAAATCAACTGAAGTTGTTTGATCGCTCGCCTTTGATAAATTAACCGTGAAAGTCAGTGGTGTCGCATCACTATCCCCTTCTTGTTGGGAAGCATCAACATCACTCACAAAGAAGAAAGCAGATGGTGTGAGTTCCCGAATTAAGACATCATTAACAACAATACCAAACTCTTCAAAACTGCTAGCATTGGAAACAAATGCTGGACTCCCATCTGCATTAATGCCTCCAATTAGAGAGTTCTGATAAAAATCCTCATCGGTAGAATCAGGTAGGCCAATAAAGATACCGTTTCAGTAATGACTTCACCTGTATCACTGTTAATTAACTGTAAGTAAGCATTAAACTCAGGAGATTCTAGTCTTAGAAAATACTGTTTGCCGATGATGATATCACTCAGAGCATAATCATCAAATCTTGCATTGGCTCTTGTTGGGTTTTCAAGATCGTTATTGTCTAGAACACTAGAAACACGCCCATTATTTACAGAAATATCTGTCATTTGGAATCAGGTAGTGAATGATAAAAGTTAATCGCAAAATTCTATGTAAGTTAACCTGATGATTACCTAACTGACAGAGGCGACCATCAAGATTCAGCTACCTGTAAAATTTCCAATCCTCACACCTAGCGGATTTCTGATCATTCCAGAGGATGTATACGAAGTAGCAGACAGCACCCTTTACAAAAAGCTTTTTCGGGTTTAGGTTGGAATTTGAGAACCAACACAGTTTTCCAGAAAGCCGTAGCTCCTCTAGCTTACCTTGCTCAATTCCTGTTTGACAATAGCTGTGATTAGATTCTCTATCCTGAAATTGGATTTTCGTTAATTACTGAAGTTTAGACTGTTAGTTGATTTTTTGATCATTTTCAAAAATCTATTCAGGAGATGGAATTATTGTTCAAGCTTTAGTCAAAACACACAATTAATTCGAGTGGATTGATTTGGTTCAAGTTCAATCAATTCGTTTTTTTGTTGCTGATCTAACTTAAACTATTTTAAATAACGGTTAATAACTAACTTAGAGTAACATAAAAAAGCGACTGTTATGACTCCTATATTAGCGATTATATTAGAGTTGTAAAGCAAACAAGGAAAAACAACTTTCACCCTTGTTTATCAATCTAGGAGTTCAACCATGAGTGCAATGACCAACATCGAAACCAACGGTAAATCAACAGTTCACGCTGCGACTATTCCTGCTTATACATCTGTTCAATCTGGGGCGATTTTATCTCACGGCGTTGAACTACCCGTTTTAAGTTTAGGCGTTGCAGGTGAGGCGGTTCGTTTCGCACAACAACGTCTAATGGCTTACGGATATCGGATTGGTTTCAACGGACAATATGGCTCTCAAATGAAAGCGGCTGTTGAGCATTTTCAAGCTTATTATGGAGGCTTAGTTGTCGATGGAATCATCGGAGAAAATACCTGGCGTGGGCTGTGTGATCAAGAATTTTCTCGCTTAGGTTGGACGTTCTATTCTCCGTTAAAAAATACAAAATATCCCTACAATGTTAATCTGCCTGAACTTTATCAGGGTCATGTCGGTGATGCAATTGAATGTCTACAGTTACGCCTGTATGCACAAGGTTTCTCACTGTTCATTGATGGCGATTTTGGCTTGAGAACTCTCGAAATCGTTAAAGCTTTCCAGCACCGTGAAGGTTTAAAAGTTGACGGTATTGTTGGGGTTCAAACTTGGCGTAAACTGGGTGAATAGTCACCTGTAAAAGGGGGAAATTTTCCCCCACTCTCTGAAGTAAAAACAAAGAGATCAAAAAACCCGGTATCTTTGATCAACCGGGTTTCTGGACTATACCTCAATTTAGATTTATAGAGATTTAAAACGGGTTCATCCAACCAAGGAGAACAGTATGATGATTATACAGCAACTCTGGATTAGAATATTAATTTGGCTAATCATTGAAATCTTACTGAATCTTCTGGGGTTGGACGAGTTAGCCGATTATAGTGAATTCATCTTTAAATGCGACTCAAACTCGTTCCCTCACAAACAATACTCTTAAACTCCTATTATCCGGCTTTCACTAAGCGAATAAACTCTAAAGGTAAACCATCCGTATCTGCAATAAAAGTCACTTCATAAACCGAGTTCCCAATCATTTGCTGAGTAGGTTCGAGTAAAATTTTCAACGGTTGGTATAAATCAGGTTGGTCTTGAGTTGCTTTCTCAAACTGTTCTTTAAGATGATTTAACCATTGAGGTAAATGAGGAGTCTCATCGCTCAAATCAAACGAAAGATGATAATATCCGACATAATGCTCATCACCAAAAGCATCCGGGGCGGGTTGAGGTTCAGGAATTTGTATCAATTCTATTCGTCCATTTAAACCTTCCATCCAACAAGCCAGTGTGTAACCTGTAGTAAAGCGTTCACAGACTTGAAAACCAAGTTGTTCATAGAAAGCGATCGCCCGATGAATATTAGCAGTACGAATAGAAGCATGGTGCATAAACAATTAGGATTAAGTGTCTGAAGTTAATTTAAAAACAGCGATCAATTCAAAATCACCTATTCAAACAATCGAAAATAAGGATAGCGAATGGGTACACCTTGTTCTTTTTCCAGATCAAAATTAATCACATCCCAACACGGTTCGTCTTTGGGATCAGGACTAAATTCTACAGGTAAACCATAAAGTTTAGGTTGAGTCGTATCAGACTGTCCTCGCCAGGGGGTACTGCGTTCGAGATAGGAACTAATCAACTCTTGATAACGTTGGGCAATAATCACGCGAGTCGCACGATAGCCTTGAGTATAGAGCCGATCTAACGCTTCGTGAATTTCAAATCGAATCCCGTCAGGGTGGGTATGTTGTCGATACCATTCTCCGTTCCACAGGCGCCAATGGCGTCCGGACTGAAGATGGACTAACTCACTGGTTTTAGGATCAGCTTCAAAAGCACCATGACGAGGACACAAATAAGTATCT
>CAZNCM010000155.1:9329-12868 GCA_964571155.1 uncultured Lyngbya sp.
AGAATTCATGCTGAAATTAAGTTTCGCACTAGCTAGCTTGTAAACTCTATTATAGCGGGGGCTATTCTCCCCTTCCGGCGAATATTTGCCGAATTAGTAACGAATTAATGATTAACGAATGAATAATGACGCTAATCAATCTCTGTGTAATGATGCCACAGACTGGCCTGTTCCTGATCTATCAACCGCTACTTTTATCGCATCTAACGCTGTTGTGATCGGGTGGGTAGAAGTCGCTTCAGGAGTCAGTATTTGGTACTCAGCAGTTGTCCGAGGAGATGTTGAACGGATTACCATTGGAGCGAATACTAATATTCAAGATGGGGCAATTTTACATGGTGATCCCGGTCAAATGACGGTTTTGGAAGATTTTGTGACCATCGGACATCGAGCGGTTGTGCATTCAGCTTACATCGAACGGGGAAGCTTGATCGGAATTGGGGCTGTAATCTTGAACGGCGTGCGAGTCGGTCGGGGTAGTATTGTGGGTGCGGGGCCTGTTGTCACCAAAGATGTTCCTCCCCTAACGTTAGTTGCAGGTGTTCCCGCTAAACCTCTACGAGCGGTGTCAGAAGCCGAAGCCGAAGACTTGATCGAACACGCCCAACAGTATCAGAAGCTAGCCTCAGTTCACGCTAAAAAGGCTTGAGAGTCAAGAATGAACAGTCATCCGTGACCCGTCAACAGCAACTTTTTTTCTCTGTTCTGGAGTTCTCTGTAAAAATTTTTATTGAGCAATTGGGAAAAATGAGATAAAAATAAAGTTATGAGAATTTTTTTAAGAAACTGGAGGAGAGCAAATGGATTTTGATTTTCGTCTGCTGGTGGTTTTACTACCGATCGCGATCGCTGGAGGCTGGGCTGTATTTAATATCGGAGCCGTAGCTCTCAGACAAGCTCAAACCTTTTTGAACAGCAAATAAACCCTAGATCAACGCTGAGTCTCAAGACCGACTATTCTCTCATTTTTGGGGGAGAGTCGGTTTTCAGTTGTGGGAGAATCCCCAGAGCTTGGTATGATATTCGTGTTTTTGGCAATCCCGCGTTCTAAATCCTATGACTCCAGAAACTGCCCTGAGCGAACTCGTTATCAAGCAAAACCTAGAGCAATTTTTATTGGTTCTACTGGTTTCTCTCAGTGTCGCCACAATATCTCGCTTGTTTGTATGGTTTCGTCGCATTCCCTTCACTCTGCTGTTAGTGATTGTGGGATCAATTCTGGCATTTGAGGATATTCGCCTCGTTAATCTTTCCCCAGAACTAATTTTAGAAATTTTTCTTCCCCCCTTACTCTTTGAAGCGGGTTGGAATATGAAGTGGCGAGAGTTGAAACGAGATTTAGTTCCCGTCACCTTATTTGCCATTGTTGGGGTGATTATCTCGGTTGTGGGGATCGCTTTTGGGTTAAATTGGTTTGCAGGAATTCCCATTGCCGTCGCTTTATTGGTCGGGGCGAGTCTATCGGCGACTGATCCGATCTCTGTGGTGGCGTTGCTGAAAGAATTAGGCGCCGGTCAACGTCTGCGAACCCTGATGGAAGGAGAAAGTTTATTTAACGACGGGGTAGCAGTTGTTGCTTTTAGTTTGTTAGTCGGAATTCCGATGGGAACCAGTGAGTTTTCGGTTTCCCAAACTTTACTCCAATTTTTTACTTTTGTTGGGATTGGCGGGGGAGTTGGATGTTTAATTGGATTTGGAATTTCCTATCTGACTCAACGGTTTGATTCTCCCTTAGTGGAACAATCTTTAACCCTGGTTTCTGCTTACGGAACTTATGTGGTAACAGAGACGTTAGGCGGTTCGGGTGTGATTGGAGTCGTTACTGTGGGTTTGATTTTAGGGAACTTTGGTTCTCGCATTGGGATGAACCCCCGCACTCGAATTATTGTCAGTGAATTTTGGGAGTTTTTGGCGTTTTTTGTGAATTCAATTGTTTTTTTGTTGATTGGCGATCAGATTCAATTTCCCAATTTAGCCGCTAATATTCAACCGATTTTAATTACAATTGGGGGAATGGTTTTCACCCGAGCGATTAGTACCTATGGATTAAGTGCGATTAGTAATGGGTTTGCCAATTCTAAAATTGATTTCAAAGTACAGACGGTTCTGTGGTGGGGAGGGTTAAGGGGTTCGGTTTCGATTGCGTTGGCTTTGAGTGTCCCGACTGCTTTACAACAACGGGATGAGATTATTGACGCTATTAGTTCAAGGCTTAACGACTCAATCACTACTGGAAAAACTGGGGTTAATTGGCGATCAACCGCTGCGTCAAGAATATCAAGAATTGATCGCTCGTCGTATCGCTTTAAACCGAGTTCAAAATCATTTAACTGATGTAATTCGTAGACAAGAAACTGATCCGGAGTTTTATCGATATCAAGCGGATTTAGTGAATTTAGAGTTAAAAGCAATTCAAGAAAAAATAGATCAGATGCAAGCTGAACATTCTTTTTTACAAGAACTCAGTCTGAATTTATTATTAGAGGAAATGGTTGATATTGAAGCCGATACCTATGCAGATTTAATTCGTTCAGGTCGTCTTGATAGCAATCTCTCACCCATTCTTTGGAAAGTTTTTGAAGACCAGAACAAAACAAATGAAGATCAATAATCGGTTTTCCCTAATCATTCCAGACATCGGACAGAAATATCACAGCGAGGTCATTTTAAATCCGAGGTAGAAAAGCGACACGATCCAATTTTAGTCGCCGCTCAGACCAATTCGTGTCGCCAACGAGGGTCAGCCGATACCAATATTTGACGAATGTTCTAATTGCACTAAAATAGTTAAGAAGTCTGAATCAACAAAGACTCGTAACATAGATCTGCGCGTGTTAGCGACAACCCAATCATTGTACTACTTTGAACAGACTCAACACCATAAGGGTGAAAGTGTTACCGTATGGGCAGATTAGACCGACAGTGAACCTTTGATTTGATGATTAACGTCATCGTAACAGTTACAAATCAGTGCATTCTACTGTTTTTTCCGGTTGAGTTGTAGATTGTGATGAACTAAGCTCACAAATCAAGCCCTGTTGTTGAATACTGAAGGAGTCACCCAGCTATGGATGAGAAAAAGCAGCAAGATTTACGTCGTCATGCGGCTGAAAATTTTTTCAACTCGTTTGAAAAACAATTGCTGGAAACTTTTCAAGAATCTGAATCTGAACCCGACCCACCAGCCTTACCTCCACCCTCTCGTTCAAAGAAATCGAAAAAAGCTCAAAATCCTTCCCCTGAACCCATTGATCTATCTGCTTTAGAAGAAGCGATCGCAGATATCGATCAATACTTACAAAATCAATCGCCTCAACCGCCAGAGACTTAGGATGAGGGTAAATTTGAAGGTAAATTTAGTGTTTGGTTTTGGTGTTGTCTTTGACCTTCATACAACATCAAAGCCGCACAAATTGCCACGTTTAAAGACTCCACTCCCCCAGATAGAGGGATCTGAACGTGCTGATCTGCAAGTGCGGTGAGTGAACTCGATAAACCTGCACCTTCGTTTCCCAGTAATACTATCGTCGGTTGTTGAA
>CAZNCM010000156.1:0-6842 GCA_964571155.1 uncultured Lyngbya sp.
TTTATCTTTTAGGGAACCTTTTTGACCAATGCGTTCAATAAAAGCAATAAACCGACCAATTGTGCGGATTTTCACGTCAATTTGCAGTTGACCATATTCTTCTGCAAGTTGTTGAGTTTTTTTCCATTCCTGTTCTGCGCGTTCTCTGGCTACATCATGTCGTTTCTGTACATTCTTAACAATTTTATCGGCTTTCTGCTTATTAGAAACGCCTGATACACCCTTTTCCACTCCCAGAGCCGCACTACCAAGAGCAACCGCTCCCAACACAATCGGAATAATAAAAATCATAGATGTTGTGTCCTCAGTTTGTTGCGTGATCAATCCTTTATAATCAGGATTATAAGCGCAAAATCGAGTTCGGCGAATCCGTTGATTTACGGATTTTTAATGTTTTTTCTAACTAAAAAACTGCGTAAATTTACTGAAATAAGTGAGTTGGCTAGGAATTAAAATTTATCTGTAAGAATTTTAATTGTCAAACTTCTCTTGAGATCACTTGAGTTATTTTCTAAAACCTGTTACTTCCCTCACTTTCTAGGCTACCGTGCGTAGTACCCGCCCCCTAAATCCCCCAATTCTGGGGGACTTTGAAAGATGGGGGTAATTCTGGGGGACTTTAAAAGATGGGGGACTTGGAAAAACTTAGTTCCCGCCAATCTACCCCCAATGTTGGGGGTCACGGGGGCGAGGGGGCGGAGGGGGGCGGAGAGGTGAACAAAATTAGAGGTCTTTATGGGTAAAAGGTTTGGCATTTTCGCCCGAATAAGTCGCCGCAATATGACCATTTCCGACAACTTTATATTTATAGGTAACTAACCCTTCCAAACCCACCGGCCCACGCGGAGGCATTTGTTGGGTACTAATCCCAACTTCCGCCCCAAACCCGTAGCGAAAACCATCAGCAAACCGAGTTGAACAGTTGTGAAAAACGCCCGCAGCATCAACAAAATCAAGGAATGTTTGGGCGGTTTCTGCGTCTTCGGTAACGATCGCTTCCGTATGTTTGGAACCGTAAGTATTGATCTGAGTAATTGCATCTTCTAAGGAGTCTACAACTTTAATTGATAATATCAAATCACAATATTCTGTAGACCAATCTTCGGATGTCGCCGCTTTCATCGGGGTAATTTTTTGAGTGCGTTCATCGCCCCGCAATTCAACGTTATGCTGTTGTAATTCACCCACAACTTTCGGCAGAAATTCGACTGCAATATCAGCATGAACCAACAGCGTTTCGACGGCGTTACAGGCTGCGGGATAGTTCGTTTTTGCGTCAACAGTTATATTAACCGCTTTCTGAATATCGGCTAATTTATCGATGTAAACGTGACAAATTCCGTCGGCGTGACCCAACACAGGAATCCGGGTATTTTCCTGAATAAATCTCACAAAAGCGTTGGAACCTCTGGGAATAATTAAGTCAACATATTCATCGAGTTTCAACAGTTCTATAATTTCTTCTCGCGTGGTTAATAGTTGGACGGCGTTGGGATTAATTGCCGTTTGGGAGAGTCCGGCTTGAATGGCTTTTACCAACACCTGACAGGTATTGGTTGCTTCTTTTCCGCCTTTTAAAATCACACCATTTCCCGATTTTATTGCTAAAGCTGAAATTTGAATCACTGCATCAGGACGGGCTTCAAAAACCACCCCCAAAACCCCCAACGGACAAGTTACCCGCTTGAGAATTAACCCTTGATCCAGTTCCCGATGAATTTGTATTTTTCCCACCGGATCGGGCAATTTTCCGACATTTCTTAAACCCGTTATCGCACTTTTTAACTTGGTTTCATCCATCTTCAACCGATTGTATAACGGTTTAGGAATGCCATCAATTTCTGCTTGCTGACAGTCGGTTTTATTGGCGGCGATAATATCAGCAGTGGCGGCTTCTAAGGCTTTAGCTATCGCTTCTATTGCTTGATTTTTGGCTTCTGTAGAAACAACCGCTAATTTTTGGGCGGCTTGGCGGGTTTGTTGGGCGAGATCGGTGAGTGAGTTAGAAGTCATCATCTTTGTTTGAGGTTCGATCAAGACTGTAAATATCTATTGTATTTTTTATACTAGCTGAATCTGTTCATTCTAACGCCTACGAAAGTTATTAGTTTAGATTTATCCTGAGTAAAACCTGCGTGAATGACAGAATTTGTTACTTGAAGTAAAATGTAGGCGAAGGCAGACGACGGAGGAGTCTTAGGGTCTAATAGAGATTCTTCACGGAGTTTACCCTTGAGTGAAACGAAGGGTTCAGAATGACAGAATTTGTTACTTGAAGTAAAACGTAGGCGAAGCCAGACGACGGAGGAGTCTTAGGGTCTAATAGAGATTCTTCACCAATGACAGAATTTGTCACCCTGAGTAAAACGAAGGGTCTCAAACTCAATAAAACCCAGTAGAATTACTTACGATTTTAACAGGTTTAGTAAAGTCTATCTAAGTCTAAAAAAAACCTAAAGTTTACTCAAATTGTTCAATTTGATCGTCAAAATACAACTATCTCAGAAAATTAAACTCAATTTAGGATAAACTTATGGTAACGACGGCACGACCCCAAGAAAAAGTTAAAATCAGCCAGACGAAACTGTTGATTAATAATGAATGGGTAGACAGCGTTTCTGGGAAGCGGTTTGAAACCATAAACCCCGCAACAGGTGAGGTTATTTGTGATGTCGCTGAAGCGGATGCTGCGGATGTAGAAAAAGCGGTAACAGCCGCCCGAAAAGCGTTTAATTCGGGAGATTGGCCTAAAATATCCGCCCGAAAACGGGGTGAACTGATTTATAAATTAGCGGATTTAATCGAACAAAATAAAGAAGAACTGGCTTTTTTAGAAACCCTTGATAATGGGAAACCCATCGGCGAATCTCTGACAATAGATTTACCCTTTGCGATCGCTTGTTATCGTTATTATGCAGGTTGGGCGGATAAAATTCAAGGCAAAACTATTCCGGTTGACGGCCCCCAATTCTGTTATACTCGCCATGAACCTGTTGGGGTTGTAGGTCAAATTATTCCCTGGAATTTTCCCCTTGTTATGCAAGCCTGGAAACTCGGCCCGGCGTTGGCTACGGGAAATACTGTGATTCTAAAAACCGCTGAACAAACGCCACTTTCTGCCTTACGAATTGGGGAATTAATATTAGAAGCAGGCTTTCCGCCCGGAGTTGTAAATATTTTATCCGGTTACGGGCCTACTGCGGGTGCGGCTATCTCTCATCACATGGATATTGATAAAGTTGCGTTTACAGGTTCAACGGAAGTCGGACATTTAATTATGGAAGCGTCTGCTAAAAGTAACCTGAAACGAGTCACTTTAGAATTGGGTGGAAAGAGTCCGAATATTGTGTTTGCAGATGCCGATTTTGATGCCGCTATTGCCGGGGTTCATCTGGGTTTATTCTTCAATCAAGGGCAGTGTTGTAATGCGGGTTCACGGGTGTTTGTGGAAGAAAGTTGTTATGATGAATTTGTGCAGAAATGTGCAGAAAAAGCCCAACAGCGCCGAGTTGGAGATCCCTTTGATGAAAACACTCAACAAGGCCCTCAAGTTGATGATGTTCAGTTTGAAAAAGTGATGAGTTATATTGAGTCGGGAATACATGAAGGTGCCCGGGTTTTATGTGGTGGAAAACGTGTCGGCGATCGCGGTTATTTTATTCAACCGACTGTTTTTGCTGATGTTCAAGATCACATGAAAATCGCCCGCGAAGAAATTTTCGGCCCGGTTATGAGTATTATTAAGTTCAAAGATGTTGAGGAAGTGATTCAACGGGGAAACGATACAATCTATGGTTTAGCCGCAGGAATTTGGACAAAAGATCTCAGTAAAGCCCATAAAGTTGCTCACGGTCTTCGGGCGGGAACCGTTTGGATTAATACTTACCATGCGTTTGATGTCGCGGCGCCTTTTGGTGGCTTTAAACAGTCAGGAATTGGTCGAGAATTGGGTGAGTATGGTTTGCAGCAATACACAGAAGTTAAGACGGTAAATATTCGACTGTAGACTGCTTTTATTGAGATGGTTAATCTAGAACAGAAAATAGTTGTTGTTATTGGTGCAAGTCGGGGAATTGGTGCGGCTGTCGCCCAGCATTTTTCCCATCAAGGACATGAGGTGTTTTCTGTTTCTAGAAGCACCTCGGTTTCTGGAACATGGATTAAAGCAGACATTTCCAATTTAGAAGGAATCAGCGTCATTGCTAATGTAATTGGAAACCAGACTATTGATGCGTTATTATTTATGGGCGGGGTCTGGGAAGAAGGCGCGTTTACAGATGACTATGACTTTTTGAAAAGCTCTGATCAAGAAACTCGATTTGTGATTAGTGTGAATACAATTGCACCCATTGAAATCACCCGGAAGTTATCAGAAAATTTAGCTAAAGCCAAAAATCCAAGGGCTATTTATATCGGTTCTCTTTCTGGCTTGGATAATTGTGCTTCTGTTGAAGTTGCAAATACTGCATCTAAGTTTGGTTTAAGAGGTGCAGTTCAGTCTCTCAGACTTGCACTCCGTCATAAAAATATCGGGTTTACTGTCATTAATCCTGGGAATGTTGCAACGGAGGAGGTCATTTGAGATATTAAAGAAGGGAGATTTTCCCCTCAGATTCCTATCCCCATGTCTGACATTATCTCTAGTATTGATTGGCTTCTTAGTTTGTCGCAAAATGTTGATGTACAGGATATAAACCTATTTCAAAGATAACATAATTTGTCAATCACGTCAATCCAATGCACAAAAAAGATGGGTTAGCGAAAGTTTAACCCATCCTCTATTTTTTTAGTAACTATTTTTGGCGAATTCTAGACATTCCAGAGGGCTAAATAAGTATCATTTCCGCCAATTGGATTGGGATTAATTGCACCGGGAGTTGTCGCAACTGCGGCTTGGTCAATTGTTCCAAAAATCGCTGCTTGACCGTTACGAACAGTAAACGCATTCACATTCCCTTTTGAACCATCTAAATCACCTGTTTGGGTTAACGGAGTCCAGAATTTTCGCACGGTATAATCAGGCGTTAATCCGATGACTGCAATTTCACCCCCAGAGTAATTTCCAACCGTTTCACCGTTAATTTGTTGGATATCTCGGTTTTCGAGTCGGGCGGATGAGGAAGCACCAATATAAACATTTCCAAACTCATCTGCGGTGATAGAATTGGGAGTAAAACTATTGGGTGTTCCGTCATTTTTTGAGGTTAAAATAAATTGACCCCGTTCGACACTGCCATTCGTTGGATTAATCTTAGCATGGAAGGTGAATTTACCCGAACCTGCACCTGCAAAGTTGTTGTATTGATCGACGGTAACTTTGGTTGCTAATTGTTGGGTAATATCTTCACCATCTCGTTTAAATACGTTGTTTCCGCCATCTGTGCTACCCAAGAAATAAAGTCCGCCATTTTGTCCGAAAGTAATCTGTATTCCGCGTGTATCCGCGCCTAAATTTTGTCCAGTAACTTTTACTGCGCTATAGTCCCAAGTGTTCCAAATTTGCGTGAGATTGGTATCAAATGCCCGAATAAATGGCGTTTGTAAATCGGCACTGACTTGATTAAATCCCGTTACATACATTTGCTTTGTGCTAGGATTAATCGCAATATCCGCCGGATTAACACCAGTTCCAGTTAAGGTTTGAGTGGCTAATTGAGTTCCAGTTGGACTCCACAATGTAACCGTATCATTGCTATTTGTTAGCGTGGCAACAGTACCATCATTTGCAACTGCAACTCGGTCAAATGTTCCGGTTTGTGACCATAAAACTGTTCCGGCATTTTGATTATAAACTTTAATCCCAAAACTGCCGACTGTGACAATTTCACCACTATCGGGATCAACATCCATATCGTTAACTACACCACCTAAAGCTGTTGTTGAAAGGGGTGCTGTATTTGCATCAGTTAGGCGACGAATTTCACCCGCACCATTGAAGTTTCCGGCGACAATAATTGCTTGATCGGTTGGAGAAATCTCAACGGCACTCGCTAAATCATTATTAGCAGTTCCTAAGTAAGTTGCACTGCTGAGTTGAAGATTACTGGTTCGATCATTATCAACAATTTGCAATGTTGCTGTGTTTTGAGTTCCCAAAGTTGCACCGCCTGTTGGTGTTCCGAACGCTAAGTTTAGGGTTTCTGTGGGTTCAAATGTGGTATCATTGAGAATGGGAATTGTGACGGTTTTTGCTGTACTATCCCCATCGGCAAAGTTAACCATTATCGGTGCATTGGTATAATCTTCCGCTGAAGTTGCGGTTCCGTTTGTTTGAGTCAAATTGACACTAACAGCACCCAGACTTCCCCCTGTTCGGGTAACGGTAATTTCTGTTATCGGTGTGCCATTTTCATTGACGCTAAATGTAGCCGCACTAAAGTTAATGGTTCCCGCCATTAACACATCATTATCAACAATATTGACAGTAGAAGTTGCCGTTCCCAAAGTCGCACCTCCAGTCGTATTCGTCAGGGTTAAATTGAAAGATTCATTGCCTTCAATTGCGGTATCTTCCAAAATAGGAATAGTGAAAGATTGAGTCGTTTCTGTATCTGCAAAGGTGAGTGTTCCTGATGTAGCACTGTAGTCAGTTCCTGCAATTGCTGTATCATTTACAGTGGCATAATCAACAGTAATAATACCATCAGTTCCGCCAGTTCTATTCACAGTAATTGTGGCGTTAGTTCCATCTTCATTCACCTCAACACTGGCTAAAGAAAAACCTAATGTTCCGACAACAGGTGTTGGTGTGGGTTCGGGGATAGGTTCAGGTGTGGGTTCGGGAATGGGTTCAGGTGTGGGTTCGGGGATAGGTTCAGGTGTGGGTTCGGGGATAGGTTCAG
>CAZNCM010000156.1:6942-12846 GCA_964571155.1 uncultured Lyngbya sp.
CAGGTGTGGGTTCGGGGATAGGTTCAGGTGTGGGTTCGGGGATAGGTTCAGGTGTTGGTGTCGGTTCATTCTCTGAATCTGGTAATGTAAAATCGTCAGAATTCAGGGTATTACTGTTAACATTTTTGAGAATAGCGAGGAATTCATTGGTATCTTTATTTTGAATGATAGTATCACTCACAAACTCGTCTGTACCTTGATAGATATTCAAATCATTAAAGGTGAGAAGATTGAGTAACCCGATTTCATCTTGTTCAATATTGAAGTCGTTAATAATATCTGCTTCAACGAGACTAAATCCTCCAGTTCCTTCACCTAGATAAAATGTATCATTCCCGTCACCACCTGTAATTGTATCTGCTCCGCGATCTCCCAGTAAAGTATCATTTCCTAAGTCACCAAACAGGATATCATCTCCTACTCCTCCCGCAACAATATCATCTTCTTTTCCTCCATAAAGAACATCATTTCCACTGTTTCCCAGTACCTCATCTGAACCGCGATCGCCAAATACAGTATCGTTTCCAATATCACCAAATAGGATATCATTATTTTGACCTCCGGTGAGTGTATCATCACCTTTTCCTGAATAAAGGGTATCGTTTCCTTTGTTTCCTAACAAAAAATCGTCATCTTGATTTCCTCCTAAAATATCATCTCCACTTAAGCCAAAAATGGTATCATTTCCGGCTAAACTAAATATTGTATCATTTCCTTCTGTTCCTAAAATGCTATCTGCTTCTTCACTTGGAACTAAGGAATTTAGATTAACAATTAAGTCTGTCTGATCAGAGGAAGGAATATTAACGGCGTTGAAAATTTGTAAATCATTATTTGTCGAAAAACTCTCAAGGCTATTGATCGCTAAAGCCTCCGTATGATCGTTATTGATAATCATATAAAGTTGTCTCCTAAAACAATAAAATTTTTTCGTCTAACTTCTTCTTCTAGAATTCGTTAATTGATCCGGAGTTTAGAGATTTTTTCAAGATTAAATTAAATTCGAGTTTTATTAAAATTTTTACTTAGATAAAAACCGTATAGAATATCATCACAACCTATAATTTTCCGTACAATTAACGAGAACAAGATGTGATTTAAAATACTCAGACAAAAAGATATAGAAATCGGAAATGCTGATGAAAAAGCTCTCGCCCCCAAACCCCCAATTCTGGGGGCTTTAAGCGGATCGAATTTTTTTGAAGATTTATAAACGGTTTTCATCTCTGATTGTTTCGAGAAGTGGGACATCGGAAAAATCCGGCTTCTGAAAACCACTCTAGTCAACGGTAATGTGAGAGTGCTTTCCATCTGATCATCTTTGTTTTAAAATAGATTGAGATCAATGATCGTAGGATAAAAATGACAATTTTGGGTAGCACTCAACCGGAACCGGATGAAAAGAGTTGGCAATATCAGTTAGATCGATTTGTTGAAAATAATCAGCAAGAGTTAGCAGCATTAGCTTGGGGATTTTATCAAGAACAAACTGAACAGGACAAAACATTAGGAATTGATCTCTTACCAACTCCTCATTTTATTTCTTGTTCGCGAGACGCTTTGGAAAAATTGAATAAAAGTGTGAATAATAAGCTGCAAGAAATTTTAGGGTTAGTAGATGGCTATCAACCTGAACAAGAAGTGTTAATGATTGGCTTTGCGAATAATGGTGTAAAGCTGATCTATTTTGAACCTGAATCAACTCCCTCTGAATGTTTTCAAACTTTAGGTCAAAATATTTCGAGTTTATCAGAAAAACTAGAAGCTAAAATGATAGCAGAGATTCAAATCTAAATTAAAATTATTAATTTATTCGTTTAAATCCCAGTCTAAACAGAGAGAATCTAGAGGCCCATTGGGATGAATAGCACAGTTAATTCCATTCTGACCATGATAATATAAACAGACTTGGCAAGGTCGGGTTTGATCGAGTTTTTGCTGTAATTTTTTCCATTTATTTTTGGTAATTTCTAGAGTTTGACCTGCAAATAAATGACTAGGGTCAATTTCTAATGTTTGCTGAAAGGCATTAACTGCACTTTTGTAAAGCTTAATAATTTGATGTCCTGATGTTTGCAAAGCGGAAGTTCGACTTTCATAGAACTTAATCAATTTTAGAGTTAAAATACCATAGCGAAACCAATCATCAGGCGAAACTTGATGAGTCGATTTTTTAGTCTTTAGTAATACTCGTTTAATCGTCTGTAGAAGTTCACGAGTTTTCCAAGGCTTACTGACATAAGCTTCAGCGTGTTTTATGCCTTCATAAATTGCCAATTGTTGTTCTTTCCCGGTAATAAAAACAACCGGAATATTCTGTGTTGTGGGATTAGCTTTAATTAAACGACAAACTCGATAGCCATCAATTCGAGGTATAACAACATCTAACAAAATTAAATCTGGACAGGTAGCTTGCAGTTTATTTAAAGCATCAATTCCATCATAAGCTTGAATCACATTCATGCCATTCCAGACTAACTGATAGGAAATACATTCTCGCTGAGTGTGAGAATCTTCAACAATTAAAATGGTGTTCATGGGTTCAAGGGGAGGATAAAGACAGGCATAAACGATTAACTCTTGTGATTAGTTTACCCAGTTTGACCCATATTGTTGTCACTAATGGTACAGATTGTACCTAAAACTTTGCTCTAAAATATTGAAACTAAATAGCAACCTAATTTGATTGTATAAAATTTAAAATATATTGTGCAGTGAGTTGAGGTTGTTCTAAATGAGGGACATGACCGCAATTTTGAATCCAAATGAGTTGAGAGTTAGGTAGTGCTTTCTGAAATTTGTGGGCATCTGCTGTGCCTAAAATTCGATCATTTTCTCCCCACAAAATTAAAGTTTGTTGCTGAATCTTACTTAAAATTTTCCTAAAAGATCCATATCCTCCACTTTTCGTAAAACTAATTAAAGCCCGATTCCAGAACGGCATTTCTAAGTGTAACGCTGCACAAATTTGAGCATCACGAGAAGCAAAAGTTTTATCAGAATAAGCCGTTTCACTAATTCGCTGTCTGACTTTAGGGTTGCGTAAAAACTCGGCCGCTAAAGAATCAAATGGAGGAAAGATAAACTTCCCTAAAATCGGCCCTGGACTCATTCCGGCACTGCCAATTAAAACTAAGGATTGAACGGCTTCGGGATGATTTAAAGTAAAATTAATAGCAGCAGCACCGCCCATTGAAGTCCCCACCAACATCACAGGTTGCTGAATTAAACTCCGCCAAAAACAGTATAAATGAGCGCCAATTGCACGGGGACTAATTTTAACATTAAGATCTCGTTCTGTAAACCCAAACCCTAACAAATCAACCGCCCAAGTCTCATTTTCTGCGGCTAATCGAGGTAATAATCGTCTAAACTCTAGCACAGAACTATCGAACCCATGCAAAAGTAAAATAGGGGTTCCTCCCCGTCCTTGATGAACATAACTGGTGATAATCGGTTCCTTTCTCAAGGGTGTAGAAATAGGTTGATATTCAATTTTTTGGGCAAGATTAATAGAAGTAGATTCAGTGAGTTTTTGGACTGTAGCAGGGAGAAAACTAGGAAACATGATCAAGTTTAAAGGGTTAAATTAGCTGTTAGCTGAAATGAAGACACTAACCTTTGATACCTGTGACTAAAGCTATAATACCAAATGCTAAGATGATTATACCAGAAACTCTGTTAATAGATTTGAGAATGCGATCGCTAAATTTTTCTCGGAATAGACTCACCCCATTAGCTAACAACAACCACCAAGATGCTGAACCGAGAAATACACCCAAAACTAAAATCACAGCATCAAAATAATGATTTGCTGTTGCCAGTCCCAACCCCGCAAAGATGGCTAAAAAAGAGAAAATTGTCATGGGATTAGTAATAGTCAAGAAAAAAGTTGACGCAAAAACCCCAAAAATTTGAGTTGATGTTGCGGCTTCTTTGGCAGGTTTCTCTAAAAAAGTTTTTAGACCCAAATAACAGAGAAATAATCCGCCAATAATCCTCAACCCAATTTGTTGATTAACTAAAAAATTAGAAACAAAACTCAGTCCAAACCCCGCAATACCACCATATACAGCATCCGCAGTTGCCGCACCCAAACCCGAAACAAACCCGGTCATTTTTCCGTAAGTTAAAGAACGACGAATACATAAAACTCCAATCGGCCCAACGGGGGCTGCAATAGAAAAACCCACTAACAAACCTTTGAATAAAAAACTCATTTCCATCAGTTTATTCAACCTCACTTTCCGAGGAGGGTAAGGGAATCACAGCACTTTCTTTAGCCGTCGATAAAACCACCGTTGTGCGAGTTTTTAAAATGCCAGAAATCCCTTTAATTTCTTCACTAACAATTCGTTCTAAATGGCGAGTATTCTGACAGCGAACCTTCAATAAATAGTCATCGTCTCCGGTAATATGATGACATTCCATCACTGCCGATAATTCTTGAATTCTTTGCAAAAAAGCAGCACGGTATTGCGGTTGTTGTAGGGTGACAGCAATAAAAGCGGTGAGTTCACAACCGACGGCTTCCGGGTTTATACGGGCGTTGTAGCCTTGAATGACACCTCGTTCTTCTAGACGTTTGACTCGTTCTGCGGTTGCAGGTGCCGACAACCCTAACACGGAAGCGAGTTCAGACCAGGTGATGCGACCTTGGGCCATCAGATGGCGGATCACCTTATAATCTATTGTGTCCACAAAGCTTTACCTTGTTTTCTTAGGTTTAAACTCTTTGTAGCACATAAAACTAGGTAAATGCAAGTTTATACGCTATAAAAAAAGTCATCGGGTGAGATGACCTTGAAAAAATAATGGTACAGCAGGCAGAATACAACAGAGAAGGAAATTATTTTGATGCCGTTAAACTGAATAAACAGCTTTGTATTAAGAAAGATTAACAAGCGCTGAAACCCTTTGCTGTTGCTTGTCTGTCGCCAGTCTCATCAGCAGCCCTGACAGTTAACTGATATTTTGTCAGACTAAAATTAACTTTTTTGCTTAACGTTTAACGACTTGTCTAACTTGTTCGGTACTCAAATCTTCAATTAAACTGAGGTTAAAAGGTTGACTATCAATTTGATTCACATAAGTCTGAGAAAGATAGGGAGAATACTCATAATTATTGTTCAGATAATTCTCAAAAAAACTCAAACTTAATAGTTTCAAATAAGGATAGGCAAAATTAGGATCAGGGCCGATTAATTTCGGGGGAACCGTTAACCGTCCGCCACTTTCTCGCAAAAAAGAAAAATGAGTTCCGGGTTCGAGTAAAACCAGATGTTTTCTAGACGTTTTTAACCAACTATAGGGTTGAATTTGCTCTGGAACTGCGGGAGTAACATAATCTTTTGTTCCCCCAATGATCATAGTCGGAATGCGAATTTCACTCATTCCTTCCTCTCCAAAAATCAAACTGGTAAGAGGATTGATCGCAATTACAGCTTTAATTCGCGGATCTTGAAAATTTTTCTGCTGTGATGCCACTTCCAAAGAACGACATTGAAGTAATGTAGAAATATTTAAGGTAATTCGTCGATCTTCAGACTTTCGACACCCCTCAATTAACTGCTCAGGATTCAGTTCAGCCCCCCCAACGGCGAGTGCTGTATATCCTCCAAAAGACTGACCTAAAATCCCCACATTATTAAAATCTATTTTCCTTTTCCAGACTGGATTCGGTTGATATTTTGCTTCTAATTCATCGAGTAAAGAAGTAATATCTAAAGGTCGATTGGCAAATACAGAAGGATTAGGAGGACGTTCAAACCCTTCAAAAAAGCGAGCAAATGTGTTAGCACTGGTATCAATATGTTCCGGGACTGCAACTGCAAAACCATGAGAGGCTAAATGTTCAGCAATATAACTAAACGTTTGAGGATCGGAACCTAAACCATGAGAAAT
>CAZNCM010000157.1:0-6697 GCA_964571155.1 uncultured Lyngbya sp.
TTCTATTTAGCTTCCCATTTCTCGGCTAGCGATCGCAACAAAGTTCAGCGCGCGCACCGCTTCAGAGGGCGGCTAAGGCGGCTGCTTGAATGCGTTGAACCAGTTGGGTATGGAGGTGATGTCCGGCTTTGTAAGCCAAGTAATGAGCTTGGGGAATAACTCCCAACAAGCTCAAATCCCCTACTAAGTCTAAAATTTTATGACGGACGGGTTCATTTGAAAATCTCAAGGGGGGATTTAACCAACGGTCGTCGCCGCAAACCAAGGCGTTATCGAGGGTTGATTAATCCGGCTTCTTGCAGGTGGTGAACTTGTTTTTCGAGAACGAAGGTGCGGGCCGGGGCGATCGCGGTTGTAAAGTCTTCTTGTTGAGGAGTCCAACTGTACCATTGTTGACCAATCGCCGCTATTTCAAAATCTATGGCATAGCTAAAGCGAGTTTCGTCTGCGGGGATAGCCATCACAAAAGCATCGCCTTGACGCACGATTATTTCTTGGGTAATGGGTATGATTGGGGTGGTTTGGGAGGTAACTGCGAGTCCGGCATTGGCGATCGCCTCTGCCCAGATTTTAGCTGATCCGTCTAACAACGGAACTTCTGGGCCGTCAATTTCGATGCGGGCGTGATTAACTCCCATTGCGGTTAAGGCGGATAACAGGTGTTCGACGGTACGAATACTGGGTTTGAAGTGAGGATTTTCAGGGTTAATATTATCAGTAATTGCCAGTTCGGTAGAAAGGGTGGTGGAAACAACTGATTTAATTGTTGCTGGAATAATTGGTTCTTCGGGTAAATCAACCCTGACAAAATAGCGTCCAACGGCGGAACTGGGTAAAATCCGAACGGTTGTTTTTAAGCCGGTATGTAAGCCGATACCGGACTGAATGATTTCCGAGGCTAGGGTATGTTGAGTGTTTTCTGTCATTTGTTATTTTTTGACTGTAAGTTGCGATCATTGTTGCCGATCTAAAGGTTTTTTGGCAATCTTACAGTCGGTTAATAGAAGTTTTGACTGACGGCGGGGGCAACAACTCCAAAATATTACTAACGATGAAGATACAATAATTTTAACGCCAACGGAGATCAATTTTAGGGAATTGACATTAGAGTAGCCGCTGTACAAACCCGCATCATCATTTCATCAGTCGCGGCATCATAAATTGAATACAGATTGCCATCATCAATTGCTGATGGAGGTCTAATATTATCAATTTCATTCCGATTTGAAACCCCAAGAATATACCACTGCCAAGTCCGACAATGACTTTTCGCATAGACCATTTCATCACCAATTTTATAGATAAATAAAGTTTCTCCTTTGTCATATAAACGAAGACTGTATATGGAGACATCTAGATAAAGCTTTTTTCCCATAGATTCTCCCATATAAGACCAAGCAAAAGGAGATTGTTCGGCGTTGGCGTCAGAAGTCTGGATTGAGATTAAGGTGGTGACAACAATCGCCAGAGTTTTCGCAATAGATTTGATATTCATGATCTCAGAGATAAACAGCTATTGACTCATTACGAATCTCTCATCTCAAAATCAGAATATTTATCGCAAATCGTTGTTAAAACTCATAAGTCACTTCTAAAATCTCCGTATATTCAAACTCATTGGGACTATGTTTCACCAAAGGATAACAAATTCCGCCTAATTCAATCGAGTCTTCCTCGCAATCGGTTTTCGGGGAATTGTAAGACAAAATATATTCTTTTCCAATGCGTTTTTCCATTTCTTGGGCGACTTCTCCCCGCCATTGAGTTTTCGTGACTAAGACAATTAATTGATTGGCTAATTCGGGAATAATTTTAGCAATTTGACGGCGATAAATTTCATCTAAACTCCCAAACGGAGAATCCATTACAATCGGAAATGTGCTACTATCTGGCCCCATTAGGGTATTTTTAAGACTCCATTCTCGCACGCCTTCAATAATTCCGCCAATAAAAGATAAGCTAAGAATTTGATTTTCCCCGGTAGAAGCGGCGACTTGGGCTTCATCTCCGGCTGTGGTTTCCACTAATTTTAATTCATAGTGTTCAGTTAGCTTAGGAAGATAGGGAGTAAAGGAAATTCGACTAAAAATATTTTGAACTCGACTTTCTAGTTGACACCTAAATTGTTGGTCTAAACGATCTTTGACTTGGGTTAAACGGGTAATAGCATCTTGCGTTTTTTCAATTCGTCTTTGGGCTAAAACTTGTTTCATTTCGTTCATTTTTAGCTTATCAATCTGTTTGTCTAGTTGACTAACTGAACTTTTAGCCGTTTCGATTTGTTGTTGATTTGAACCCGTTTCACGGTTGAGGTTATTAATTTTAGTTTCAACTTCATCCAAACGTTTTTGGAGTTGTTGAATATCTTCATCGGGGTAACTTCTCAGCTTCTTTTTAACATCATCAAGTTGAGTTTCGATTCGAGATAACTCTGTTCTGTTTTGGTTTAAATTTGCTTGTTGTTGATCGACTTTTTGCCAAAATTCTGGAACTCTTTTTTCAATTTCATCGACTTGGGTACTCATGCGAATTGCTGTTTCTTCTACATCTGCCACTCCAGCTTTTCCTAACCAACTTTCGACTTTTTTTCGGTTAGGTGTTTCTGGGGTTAATTCACTCCCACAAATACAGTGCTGTTGATGAAGTAAATCGTGAATAAATTGTTGGGTAATTCCGGTTTGGAGTTCTCCTTTTTCTCTCAACTGTTCAAATTGTTCTCGAAATTTAGGAATTGCTTCTGAGAGTAAAACAGCATACCCTCGTGTAGAAATCTCTTGACGAATGGTTTCATTTGCTTGTTGAAGTTGTTGTCGAATCAGTTTGGCTTGTTGTTCGAGTTCATCTCGGCGTTGTTGTAATTCTCCAGCCCCTTTTAAGTCTAATAAATGACTGCTAAAGGTTCTTTTCAGTTCATTTTGATGATCTAACTCTTGTTCGATTTCGGTTTGACGCTGATTGAGTCGATCTATTTCTTGTTCTAGTTTTTTCTTGTCTTTGATGTATTTTTTTGTTTCTGCATCTCCAATTAAACTCAGATCTGTTTCTAAAGATTTTCTCGCTTCTCCTAAATGTTTAATCGCTCGATTTAAGACTTCTACACCTAATAATTCTTTTGTAGCTTCAGCAATTTCAGCCTTTTTATCATCCCGAACAATTTGTTCAATTCGTTCACCATCAAAGAAAAAATATTGATGTAAACTTATTGGTAAAATTCGATTAATAATATCATCAGGATGTTGAGGCGGTATTGTCCAACGTCCATCATCTCCAGCCACTTGCATATACAATTCACTGGGAGATTGTTCGATTTCTTTATTGTTTTTATACGCCCGACAAACTCGTTTGACTTGATAGCGTTTATTGTCATGTTGAAAGACAACTTCAACCCAACAAAGCACAGGTTTTCCGGGTTCTGATTCGGCGATCGCTCTTTTATTAACTAAAGACTCAGAAGCGGCAAATGCTGCACTGAATTTATTATAAAACACCCAAGTAAAAGCATTCATTAATGTTGTTTTTCCAGCCCCATTATTCCCATGAATAATCGTCGTATTCCGTTCTCCAGAAGCCAAAATAATTTCAGGGGTTTGACTGTAGAGTTGACGAAAATTGCAGAGACGAATTGAAATCAGTTTCATTGCACCACTTCCTTAATAATTTTGAGAATATCATCATTAATATTACGGGGTATTTTCATATAGAGTTTATCGCGTTCGGCTTGTAAGACTCGTTCAATTATTTCTTGCACTTCTGGAGACGCATCGGCTAGGGGATCTTGAATGATCTTCGAGTCACTTTCGGTTTGATAAGATGATTTTTTCTCAGCAAAAACATTAGAAATTGTACGAATTAAACTTTCAGAATAGTACAAACTCATTGTATGGAGGTTTAATGATCTCTATATTTTACTGTATCACGGATCAAATTTAATGAGAGTGATTTTAACTTTTATTCAAACGGAATCAAAGATCTAACAAACCATATCGCTTTTGTAATTCTAGTAATTGCATTCTAGCTTCTCCGGCGTTATCGGCTAAATCGGCAAATTCTAAAAACCGTTTTAACTCTTTTCTCAATAAATTACGTTCAACTTCTAGGGTGTCTCGTCCCAAATCAGGAGGAAGAACAATCATATCAAATAAAGTTGCTCGTTCTTTGTGGGGATGAGGGCGCAAAATTCGTCCCCGACGTTGGACAAATTGACGGGGATTACTACTACTAGCGAGAATCACTGCATTTTGAATGGCTGGAATATCAACCCCTTCATCTAAACAGCGAATTGCCACTAACCCTTGTAATTGTCCGGTTTCAAACTGATGACGGAGTTTTTCTCGTTCAATTAATGGGGTTTCTGCGGTATAAGTATTCACCCGATAACCGAGTTTCATTCCTAACAATTCTACCGTTGCTTCTAACTGACGAGTCGAGGAAAATTCACTACTTTCCATACTCCCGTCTCCACAATAAAACAAAGTATGAGTTGTCTGTAAACGACTTTTCATTAACTGATGTAAGGCTTGTATTTTGTTAGAAGCTGACCCAATCAATCGCGCCCGTTGGATTAATAAAGCGGTAATTGTTTCATTTTTTTCGATCTTTTCTTCATCCATCAATGCCCAACCAATCCGAGTCGTTAACCGCGAATAGGCGCGACTTTCGGCTGCGGTTAATTCGACTAAAATCGGATAATAAAGATAGTGAACTAAAGCCCCCTGACGAATCGCATCGGCGAGGGTGAGTTCGGGTTGCAAAACTGAACCAAAATATGCGAGAATAGAATCAGATCCTTCCTCATCAAAGTGACGTTCAGGTGTAGCGGACAACCCCAAACGTAACCCAATAGTTCGAGGTAAACTTTCTTCTAAACGGGGTGAACCTAAGTTATGAACTTCATCGCCAATAATTAGGGTTTTTTCGGGAAAATACCGCAGTTGAGACTGAAACCCCTCAGAAATTAAAGTGGCGTTTGTGGTAATAACAGTCAGAAACGGTTGAAAACCTGAACGAATATTATAAAGTTGGGCAGACAGTTGACGTTGCCAGTTGTGAACACTTTCAAAGGCTAAGAGGGGTTTTAATCCAAATTTTTCCGCCTCTCGCGCCCATTGCGTCACCAGATGACAATAGGGACAAATAACCAGTAAAACTTGTAGATTAATTTGTTGGTAAAGTTCAGTGGCAATGGCTAAAGCAGTAATCGTTTTACCACTTCCAGTTGCCATTTTTAAGGTTCCCCGTCCCTGATTTGCAAACCAACTTTGAACTGCTTTTTTCTGATAAGATCTCAGTTGAATAGAAGCCGGAAGTCTGGGAACTCCGAACAAAGATACATCCTCTAATGGTAGATTCACCGATGACTAAAGCTGACTAAAAAAGCAAAAGAGAGAATAGGGAATTAAATGCCGGATGTATAATCTTTAATGTTATAAAGAGTTTGATTGGAGTTTAAAACCCTAAGTAGTCTCAGGATAATAACAAGAAATTTTATTGAGATTCCCAATCGGGACAAGTATCATCTTCCACCCCGGTCGGGTGCATGGCACAAACCAGCAAATTTCCCCCGTACACATGACCATGGTAATGTTGACAACCCCGACAAGCCAAATTCTGAGTAGAGGTGGGATGAACATAGGTTACAAAGGGTTCAAACTCACTCTCATCGAATTCTAATTCTAGATCGAAGTAGATATCAAGAATCGGTTCAACAATTTCATTGAGATATTCTTCCAATTCTGGAAAGATTTTATTGTGAACTTCTTCGGTCATTTCTTCTGAAAACTTAGTTAGTTCATCAACCATTTGATCCCAGTCTCTACTGATATCAGTGAACAACTTTTCGACTTCATACACTGCCGTTCCGACTGCTTCAAAAAAATCTTTTGACCAATCTTCCATGAGATTTGCCACCTGCATATTAACGATTTTTCAGACAAAGCCGTACAAGAATAGGCTTCATCTGGAAATCCAGTATAACACTGCCATCTACTTAGACTGGGCAGATTTTACTCTCGCTTAAGACGACGCAGTTCTTCCTGTAAATTTTGTACCTGTTGACGTAATTGATCCGCCGGATCTACGGACGGAGACTCATCATCTTCGGCGTCAATAATCTCAATTTGACGGGGTTCTGGGGGACTTTGAGTTGAACTTTTCGGTTGGGGAGGTTGTTGTTGAGCTTGCTTGAGAGTATCTTCTACAAAACGACGAGCTTCATCTGTCGTCATCTCGCCTCGCTTCACCAATTCATCAGCAAGTTTTTGAGCCTCGGTTCTCAACTCTGCCATGTTCTTAGCCGCTTTCTCGCCTGCATAAGCAGCTAACCCAACACCTAAGTAAACAGCTTTCTGGACGAGATCTCCTAAACCTCGGGGTTGCATAATGCCTCCTATCTGCCTACAGACAAAAGTGGCCCGGAGTCTACGCCTATCTAGAGCATCCCGTGTTGCTGCTACCTTCCGGTCCTGACAAGATTTGGGCGTCTTGACCGCGTAGATCCGAGCCACTTATCAGCTTAACACAAATTTTTAATTTTTTCGACTTCATTCGACCACAACACACCATTCAAGAAGTTTATAGCTGACGCAGCCATTTTGAACCAGAGGGTCTTGCTCAACTATCGCCTTAGCTTCTTCCTTTGACGCCGCCTCAAACAGAAGCATTCCCCCGCCACGCTTCTTCCAGTAGCCGGTTTTAGCTT
>CAZNCM010000157.1:6707-9239 GCA_964571155.1 uncultured Lyngbya sp.
GTCCTTTGGCGATTAAATCTTTCACGTAGGCGACATGAGCCGGAACATACTGATCAAAGACTGGTTTTTCGACAATTCCTTCTTCTATTTTGACAAACCAAGGCATTTGTGTTCAAGAGTAAGATTAGGTTTTAGATTCATGATTCAATATTTCTGAACTCCTAACTGTTCAGGCAGATACCGATTCTACACTTTCAGGTCAAGACGAATCAGAAACAGTCAACTTTTGTAGTTTACTCCACATTTTAAACTGATCAATTTTTAAGAAATAAAATCTTTACAATCCTGGAGAGTGAATTGACTTCCCCTCCAATTCCTTTAGTCTTCCAAGGTCTCAACAGTCAACACTTGAGGAGGTGAAGCATCGGGAGGGTAAAGAAAATCAAATTCAACCCGTCGCTGTTGTTGTGGTTCAATTTCTAATTTCACTAACGGTTCTCCCCGTTGTCCTCGTTTTTGAACCAGATGAATATATCGAGTCTGACGGTTTCCACGATCATCAATATAGCGAAATCTCACAGTTCCCCGAAAAAAGGTTTGAGGCGCAACTGGGTCTAAAAATCGTAATCCATTTTCAGATAATTCATCTTCTTTTAGAGGCGTTTGTAAAGTTAAAATGACCGTTTGAGTTTGATTAGTCGGATTATAAAGCGGTAAATCTAAACTGTATTGAACCCCATAATTTCCATGGGCTTGATAAGCCGTATCTGGATAGCGAACTAGCATCTCAGCACTTTGATTTTGATTCGTTCCTAAAAGTCCTTTGGGTAAGGTACTTATTCCATAGGAAAATGCTTCTCCCGGTTGAGGAATGGTTAAATAAGCATCCCCCAAATTATCGACCAATTTAGCATTCCAAACCGAACCTTTTGCCACACCCGCAACCCGTCCATAAATAACCTGATTAGTCTCCGTATTCGGAGGAGTTGGAATGCGATCGCGAGGCGTTGATAACTTTCCCGTTTTTAATAAGTTTTCCCACTGAGATAACGAAGGAGAAGGTTCATTCCCATTGCGTTCTGTTCTGGAATATTTTGCCAAACTCGCCACATAAAC
Organism: uncultured Lyngbya sp.; assembly: GCA_964571155.1. GTDB lineage: Bacteria > Cyanobacteriota > Cyanobacteriia > Cyanobacteriales > Microcoleaceae > Capilliphycus. The sequence continues at coordinate 7,764 of CAZNCM010000157.1, forward strand.
TTCCCCATTACTTTCCAAACGCATATAAGTTGAACGACCATTTAAAGGCGGTTCTAAAGTTATGACGGGAATCGGTGCATTTAATAACATTCGACTTTCTTGTGGGGGAATAATAACTTTTTCAGGAAAAATATTCTGTATTTTACCTCTTAAAATATCACTCATCACTCGACCGCCTGGCCCCGCATAAACCCTACCATTAGGGTTATCAACAACAGCCGGAAGTTCAATAAACGGTGCATCCGGTTGACTTAAATAACTCGCCGCTTGTAAAATATTAATAGTAATCGGTTTATTTCCCGGATTATAAACCAAAATCCCTAAATAAAGCGTGCGTAAATCTCCGGGCGTTTGCGGTTTCGCCACATGATGAGCAAAAATATCAAACCGCCCTTTAAACGCAAAATTCAAGTGGGCTTCAGGATTTTTTTTATCATTACCTGGAAAGGTAGAAAGTAAAATTCCTTCTGATAAAATGAGTTCAGGACTATTACTATTAAAAACCGGAATATTATCTAACTCACCCGGTAACGGACGCACCTCTTGCGGTTGAACAATTTCTGTAGCAGGAGGTTGGGCTTGAGCGAAAAAAATAGACGTTAGTAATAGAGGTAATATCATCTTTGCAATCAGAGGAACTGGTAACAGTTTAGACTGTTAATTTTAACAAAAAGTTCCTTGTTTTTTAGCTTTTTAAGAAAATTTGGTTGTTAAACAATATATTTCAATCTCATCTGAAGTTGTTTTTAATGATACTTATATTATGACAAAATAGATATTTACCGAGTTTGAATTATTAGGAGGGATGATTAGGTGGTAATTCTAAGGGAATTGCTCCTAACAACCCTTTCCGAAAATCATTTAATAGATGACGAGCAGTACGTTCAATATCATCTTGATAAGAATGGGCTGCAAGTTGATGTAAATACAATTCTCCTGTGGTAAGATGATCGGGAGTAAAATTATAGCGATCGCCAAGCTTATTTTCTAACCCCAAATCTTGCAAAAACTCCACCAACGCCGCAGCAACTTCTTGATTTTCATAAGCCGCTTCGCCAATATCTTCACAAACCGCTAATTTTAACGCTTTTTCTTCATTATTAATCCTCGCTGGAATCACACCTGGCGCATCTAACAACTCAATTTGATCAGAAATTCTCACCCAACGAAGCGATCGCGTTACCCCCGCCCGTCTAGCACTATCAACGACTTTCCGCTTCAATAACCGATTAATTAAAGCCGATTTTCCTACATTCGGAAATCCCATCACAACCGCCCGAACCGGACGAGGAAGCATCCCCCGACTTTTGCGCTTTTCGTTCACGTCTCTCCCCACTTTTTTAGCGGCTTTCGCGACTTCCGCCACCCCCTGTCCTTGTTGGGCGTTGGTAAAATAGGGCGTTTCACCCTGTTCGATAAACCAATCTTCCCATTGTTGCTTGACCTCCAGGGAAATCATATCCATGCGGTTTATAA
>CAZNCM010000157.1:9257-12837 GCA_964571155.1 uncultured Lyngbya sp.
TGCTTCCGACCCATTGAGGAACTTGAGGATGATGGGTTGTCAGGGGAATACGCGCATCCCGCACCTCCAATACCACATCAACCCGCTTGAGTTGTTCTTGGAGGTTACGTTCAGCTTTGGCAATGTGACCGGGATACCATTGAATAGCCATTTTAGGAAAGGGAATAGGGAACAGGGAACAGACAAGCTAGCAAGCTAGCAATAGGGAAGAGGGAACAGGCAAGCTAGTAACAGGGAACGGGGAACAGGGAAAACACAGTCACCATCTCCCCATCTCCCCACCGATAACCCATCCGTTACCAAGCATCATTAACCCAAAAAACCCACCGATAACTCATCCGTTACCCATCCCCACCTCCCTATCTCCCCATCACTTAAAGTTAGGGAACAACCAAAATAGGACAGGGAGAAAGATTAATCACCCGGTTGGTAACGCTATCAGCGACATTACCTTCGGCTAAACCCATCCCCCGACTCCCCATAACGATGAGATCCGCCTCAATTTCATCAGCGACATCACAAATAGTAAAGGCAGGTTTGCCCTCACGTTCGAGGGTTTTCACCTCAATTCCGGCATTAACAAACATGGCTTGGGCTTCACTCAGCAGTTTTTGAACCGCTTCTTGGGAAGTCATCTTCTCCGAATGGGGAGGTTCGCCCGTTTCGTCTTCCTCGGGTTCGAGGACGGCCAGGATCACCAGGTTGGCCTGGTAAGTTTTCACAATGTTAAGAGCCACATCAGCCGCTTCACGGGCTTCTCGGCTTTGATCGACAGGAAGTAAAACAGTCTTAAACATAACACGTCTGCTCCAAGACGCGGACTCCGGTAAAATGTTTACGGTGAACGGTTATTGATGAAAAGATATCATCATCTCGATTGATCAACCGCTTAAACGCTGTTAATCAGTCAGTAGCTCCGCCCCAATTTCATTTCAACTCAATCATAATAACCAATTAGGAGGTTAACCCTGTGACCAAGAAAACAGTAGCAAATTTATCGGCATCCGACTTATCCGGGAAAAAGGTACTGGTGCGGGCGGACTTTAACGTGCCAATTGACAACGGTTCTATTACTGATGATACTCGGATTCGCGCGGCTCTGCCGACGATTCAAGATTTAACCTCGAAAGGCGCTAAGGTGATTTTGACCAGTCACTTTGGACGTCCAAAAGGTAAAGTGGTTGACTCGATGCGGTTAACGCCTGTTGCGGGTCGTTTGTCGGAACTGTTGGGTAAAGAAGTTAAAAAATGTGACGATTGTATCGGTGACGAAGTTGCCTCTGTGGTTAACTCGATGAACGATGGCGATGTGGTGCTTCTGGAAAATGTTCGCTTCTATGCGGGTGAAGAAGACAACGATCCCGAATTTGCCAAACAATTGGCGTCCGTTGCGGATATGTACGTTAACGATGCGTTTGGAACAGCCCACCGCGCCCATGCGTCCACCGAAGGCGTCACCAAATACCTCAGCCCGAGTGTTGCGGGTTTTCTGATCGAAAAAGAACTGCAATTCCTCAAGGGTGCGATTGACAACCCCCAGCGTCCGTTAGCGGCGATTATTGGCGGTTCTAAGGTATCGAGTAAGATTGGTGTGATTGAAGCGTTACTCGACAAGTGTGACAAGCTGCTGTTAGGCGGTGGGATGATTTTTACCTTCTACAAAGCCCGGGGCTTAAGTGTGGGTAATTCTTTGGTTGAAGACGATAAAATCGAACTGGCGAAATCCCTCGAAGCCAAAGCCAAAGAAAAAGGTGTCGCCATGTTACTCCCAACTGATGTGATCCTAGCAGATAAGTTTGATGCCGCAGCCAATACTCAAACGGTTAGCGTCGAAGAAATTCCCGACGGTTGGATGGGTTTGGATATTGGCCCGGACTCGGTGAAAGTCTTCCAAGATGCTTTAGGAGACTGCAAAACCGTGATTTGGAACGGCCCAATGGGTGTGTTTGAAATGGAGAAATTCGCTAAAGGGACCGAAGGCATTGCCCGCACTTTAGCCGATCTTACCGGAACCGGAACCACAACGATTATCGGGGGTGGTGACTCCGTTGCTGCGGTTGAACAGCTTAACTTGGGTGAGAAAATGAGCCACATTTCCACGGGTGGCGGTGCAAGTTTAGAGTTGCTGGAAGGGAAAGAATTACCCGGTATTGCGGCTTTAGATGATGCGTAATTTCTAAATCAAATTATCATTTTTGGGGTGTGTTGGCGATCGCGTTGGCGCACCTTTTTTTAATAAGTTTCACGAAGGTCAAGACCATCAACAACATTTATTGAATGAAGAACAGAATCAAATGTTATCATTGAGTTTTTGGGTTAACCCGGCATAAAAATGAGTAAAATGATGGCAATTCCTCAAGCCTCTGAAGAACTAATAGATTTTATTGCATCAGGAGCAACACCCGAGCAAATTGTCTCTTTTCAAGCTTCTGAACGGGTTAAAGAAAGGGTCAGAGATTTGATCGAACGAGAAAAAAAGGCGGGCTTATCAACAGAAGAAAAATCCGAATTAGAGCAGTTTTTGTAATTGGAACATCTAATGAGATTAATCAAAGCTAGAGCATACCAATATATTGAGAAGCAGTAACCGATTTTGAAATTCACGTCCTTTGTCAATCACTCCTTTATTATTTTCAATAATGAACACAATTGAGATTATTCAAGAATCAGAACCGAATCAGCCGACAAATTATCGAGCGATTTGTGGAGAAAAACAAGCTCTGGGTCGTTCTCCAGGTCAAGCCTTGGATGAGTTAGAACAACAACTCACTGCACTCGAAACCAATACGCTAATCATCGTTCAGAGATTTTTACCAGATCGCTTTTTTCCTCAGCCACAACATCATAAATTACAACAATTAATGAATAAATATCACGAAAGTAAAGACAATCAACAACACTTATCGAATGAAGAACAGAACGAATTAGAAACCCTAGCGGAAGCCGAGTTAGCCGCCGCCAACGAACGAGCAAAGAAGCTCTTAGAGAGAGTTAAACATCAGCAATCCTCATCTCAAGAGAATATTTAGTTTTAATTAACTTTAAACTTGATGAACCCCAACTATCCATTTGTTGCTGCCCGGGCTAGGCATCAGTGTGAATATTGTTGTGCGCCAGAGGTTATTTTTAATCTGGCTTTTGAAGTCGAGCATATTATCCCCCTTGCCAAAGGAGGAGTAAATGAACTACAAAATTTGGCATTGGCTTGTCGAATTTGTAATCTTCGGAAGTCGGATTTTATCGATGGAATTGATACCGTAAGTCAAGAGCAAGTTCGCTTATTTAACCCTCGTCTTGATACTTGGGAGGAACATTTTGTTTTTAATCGAGAAAGTAATCAAATTCAGGGCAGAACTCCGATTGGTCGCGCTACAGTAGAACGGTTACGCATGAACACCCCAGAACAAATTACTGCTAGGTCGCTTTGGGTGGCTTTGGGGATTTTTGGAAATGAGTAAAATTTGCCTCAATCAAATCCCATTTGCATAACCTCGCGAACATCAGACATACTTTGATATGAGTGGTTTTTGCGGTAAGGAAATCCAATTGATGCGTCTACCCCAACAGTGGCTATCTATTC
>CAZNCM010000158.1:0-3376 GCA_964571155.1 uncultured Lyngbya sp.
CCCAAAGCGAGCATTAAATTCTCAATATCTGTTCCCGCAGTTGTGACAATTTGTTTGAATGCTTTTGCTGCATTTCTGGTCCAGGTACCAATTAGTAATGAGAAAAATCCTTGAATCAGATTATTCAGAACAATAACTGTTTTTTCAGAAGCCGCGAGAGCCGTAAATAAATTGACAACTCCCACTACAATTCCCAACACACCAATCACAATTAATAGAATCGCCACAAAATTCATTTTTTTGGCTAAATCCCCGATTAGCTCGTTCTGACTGCTGCTAAACTCATACCCTGATGGTGTCATGATATCATTCTCCTATTCGTTCTAGCTTGATCATCATCGCAGATAGTGCCACAGCAAGCAACAGAAATTAATCTAATGTAAAAGTTTAAGCTTTAGTTAAGCAGAGATTAATCTTGGAAACCTTCTGTGCAAGGATTCCCGTCTTTACTTAAAATAAAAGAGAATCTGTATATTTAGGGTGGATCTAGACAGCTGTACTCTAACGAAATCTCGAATTTTAATCAACTAACCCATGCTAAATACCTACTCCCCCGATCACTCTAACATCATCGAGTTCAACCGTTCTGCTCAAAATCTCCATTTAGAGTCAACTTTAGAAGATCTGTCTTTGTTTGAAATTCAAGTTGATATTAATCAAAGAGGAGTGATTGTCACTCAACTTTTTGAGTCTGATTCCACCATTCCCGGTGTGATTTTGATGGATGGAAAAAAGTTCATCGGGATGATTTCTCAACGGCGATTTTTTGAACGGATGAGTCGCCCCTACGCCCGAGAATTGTTTTTAGGGCGATCGCTTCATGTATTTTATCATTTTGCTCAAATGGAGTTATTGGTATTACCCGGAAATACCCCCGTTGTCGAAGCCGCTCAACAAGCTATCCGTCGTTCTTCTCATGTTCTTTATGAACCAATTGTTGTCAAACTTTCTTCTACTAAATATCGCCTACTGGAAGTGCAACAACTTCTGATTGCTCAATCTTGTATTCATCAACTCGCAACTGAACTCCTCCGTCAAAAAACTCAAGCCCAACTCATTCAAACTGAAAAGTTAGCAACTTTGGGTCAAATGTTAGCAGGAGTTTCTCACGAAATTCAAAATCCGGTTGCTTGTATTTTAGGAAATCTTCAATGTCTTTCTAATTATTATCAAGATTTTATGGGTTTAGTCGAAACCTATGAACAAGAATTATCACAACCGATCAAAGCTATCGAAGATTATAAAGACGATATTGATTTTGAATTTACTCAACAAGACTTACCCGAAGTTTTAGATAGCATTAAATTTTCCTCAGAACGACTGACCTATCTCGTTAATAGCCTCCGAAGTTTTTCACGAGTTGATAGTTATAAACCAGAAAAAGTCGAGATAAATTATTGTCTAGAAAACACTTTGTTAATTTTAAAAAATCGACTTAAAAGTGGGATTAACCTAGTCAAAAACTACGGAAAAATTCCTCCTATCTATGGCTACCCTAACCAACTGAGTCAAGTTTTTCTCAATATTATTTCTAATGCTATCGATGCTCTAGAAGACATTAGCCAAGAACACCCAAATCTAGCAAAAATAACCATTGTAACAGAAGTTCGAGAGTGTTCAGACCTAGAAAAGCAAACCTTAAAAATTGCTTCTCATTCTGCGACGGACACACGATCAGATTATCCCGAATATTTTGATCATTCCAGTTCACCCAATTTGACTTGTGACTGTCAAACAGAACCCTCTAATCACTTACCTTGCTGCATTTCAATTCGGATCAGTGATAATGGCCCTGGAATTCCAGCCCCTGTTTTAGAACGTATTTTTGAAACCTTTTTTACCACCAAATCTCCCGAAAAAGGCACAGGTTTGGGCTTGTCTATCAGCCATGAAATTATTGCCGAAAAACACCGAGGAAAATTAAATGTGACCTCCCAAGTCGGACGAGGGACAGAATTTGAAATTTTGTTGCCTATTCTGTAAAATAGATTAACTTTATGAGGTTTAAAATCTCAGGATATCATTACAGGAGATGTAGGGAATGGGTTTCTATAGTCGAGTGATTTTACCTCGTTTGCTGGACTGGGCAATGTCTGATCCAGCTTTTAGCCAATATCGTCAACAAGTGTTAGCCAATGTAGAGGGAGAAGTCCTAGAAATCGGCTTTGGGACCGGACTAAACCTTTCCTATTATCCCCATCATATCGAAAAAATTACAACAATAGATCCCAACTCCGGTATGAACAAACTCGCCCAAAAGCGAATAGAAGCCTCAAAAATAAACGTTGAAAATCGGATACTGAATAGTGAAAGTTTACCGATGGCGGACTCGACTTTTGATAGTGTTGTTAGTACCTGGACACTCTGTAGTATTGCCCAAGTTGAAAAAGCCTTACAAGAAATTTATCGAGTTCTTAAACCGGGTGGAAAATTCTTCTTTGTTGAACATGGACTCAGCGATCAACCCCAAATACAAGTTTGGCAAAATCGCCTGACTCCTCTGCAAAAAGTTATCGCTGATGGTTGTCATTTGAACCGCAATATTCAGGGTTTAGTTGAACAACAATTTCAGGAAATTACCTTAGAGAAATTTGACATCGAGAACTTTCCTAAAGTTGGCAGTTATACATATATGGGAGTCGCAACGAAAACCAATTAACTAACCTTTAGACCCAGAAAAAATAAAATGAAAAATATCTACACCCTACCCGAACCCCTACCCAACTCAGAAGCATTTGAACCCCTCATTCAAACTCAATCTCTATTAGTAGAACGGATTATTTCCACCGGACAAACAACCCCCGAGGGAGAGTGGTACAATCAAGAACAAGATGAATGGGTTATGCTTTTGCAGGGAGAAGCAACCCTTTCTGATTCCGAGGGTTCACAAATTCAACTCAAAGCGGGCGACTATTTACTCATTCGCGCCCATCAAAAGCATCGAGTCGAATACACCAGCACGAACCCCGCTTGTATTTGGTTAGCCATTCACGGAAATTTACAGTCTTGAGAGATTTCCGCTACAATTGAAAAACCCCAAATACTCCTTGATCTTGAGATTTGAGGGATCAAGTTCGGAATTCTACCCCAAAGAAAGCATATTTTTTACGACCGTCATTCGGTAAACTAGAAAAAATCGAGATTGCAACCGTCATCAAACCAGACTGACGAGGCAAAATCGACCTTGGCACATCCATTACGGGCAAAAGGAGTTGCGATGAACCGTCAAAATCAAGCAGTTTTAACCCTAGCGTACAGAAGCGGTATTTTGCTCTCAACCCTTTTACTATTAATGGGTGTTGCTCGTCCCTCTTTTTCCCAGTCTCCCGCACCTACAGGCGATACAGAAGCGCAAACCGAAGTCCTCACTCCAGAG
>CAZNCM010000158.1:3436-3762 GCA_964571155.1 uncultured Lyngbya sp.
TCTACTTCCAAGACGTCAGTGCGCTGTAGGTTACGGATTTCCACTGCAAATCGTAAAATTCAAAGTGTTCTGCGCGATACGGATACCCACTTAAATGATCTGTATCAGCATTCCGATGAATTTCAAAAAGAACTGGAGTTAGAACGTCAAAAAGTCGATGAAATGCGTTCTCATCTCTCTCATTCTCAACAACAAACTATCGCTGAATTAGAACATCAAGTTAAGCAAGCCATCCAAGAACGTAAACAGTTAGAAAGTAAATTTGCAGCGCAACTCGGTGAACTGAACCAACAAGCCCGACATCAACAAGATGAGATTTTACAAAA
>CAZNCM010000158.1:3772-6332 GCA_964571155.1 uncultured Lyngbya sp.
TTAAAATCACACGAAACCGAATTTTCAACCCAACTTTCTGAACTGAAGCAAAAAGCCCAACAACAACGGGATTTAGTGATCAAAAATATTGATCAGTTGGGGATAGATTTGTCAGAAAAGCTATTGAGTTATGAAGCTGATGTTCAAACGAAGAAAGACGGAACCCTTCAAAATTTAAAGCAAGCTGAAACTGATTTTTCAACTCAGTTATCCGAACTGCAAAATTCAGCCCAAAGTCAGCAAGATTCTCTACTGCAAAACTTACGTCAGTTAGAGTCAGATTTTGAACCGCAATTGTCTGAAATTCGCACGCAAGCCGAACAAAAAGCCAAACAACGAACGGATGAAATGTTGGCTAATTTTGAGAACTATGGCGGAGAATTAGAAGCGCAACTCTCAGAAGCCCAAGGGAAAATACAAGAGCGAGTTCGAGAAAAATATAATACTCTCAAACAACTCGAAGCTGAATTTATTGAACAGGTTAAACAAGCACAGTCCGGTGTAGAAACTCAAAAAGATCAGCAAATACAAAACTTCCAACAATTAGCAGCAGAATTTGTTGAACAACTCTCCCAGTCTACAACAGGAATTGAAAGCGAAAAAGAACAGCAACTTCAGAATTTACGACAATCTTCTTCTGAATTTATAGAAGAATTATCGCAAGCAAAATCAACTACACAAGCCGAACGAGAACAGCTGATCAAACAATTTGAATCCTCTGGAAGTGAACTCGAAAGCGAACTTTCTGCCTTTAAGTCTGATATTCGTACCCGTCGGGATGCCACCTTTGAGCGATTAGATCGCTTTGAAACCACGCTTGCTCAACAAGTTGAAGAAATCAAAGCCGATGCTCAAAACGAGAAAGACAAAATCCTGCAACAATTGTCTCAATTGCCGGGAAATATTCAAACCGAACAGGAAAAAGTTCTCAAACAATTATCAGAGTTACAAGCCAACGCAGAGGCAGAAAAAGCTAAAATCCTTAAGCAGTTAGCCGATATTTCTCCCGCGTCCATTGCAGAAGGCGCAGTGGCAGAAATGCTAGAAAAAATTAAAGCCCTTTCTGAACAGCTTGAACGTCTCAAATCCAATCAGCCTGAGTTGTTCTTAAGTGCAGAAGACTTTGAAAACCAAGGAATTAGTTTGATAGCAGACGGGCAATTTGAACAAGCCTTTGCTCAGTTTGATAAAGCCGTTCAAATTCAACCCAATCGTCACACTGCTTGGTTAAATCGGGGGATGAGTTTACGACGAATGAAACGTTTTCAAGAAGCCGTTACTTCTTATGATCGGGCGTTAGAAATTGAGCCGAATTATCGTCAAGCATGGATAGATCGGGGTGTTGCTTTAGGGATTTTACAGGAACATCAACAAGCCTATGAATCTTTTGATCGAGCATTGCAAATTAAACCCGATGATCCAGTCGCTTGGTTAAACCGAGGGATGGCTTTACAGGTTTTAGAACAGTTTGATGAAGCCGCGATTTCCTTTGAAAAAGCCACAGAACTTGATCCCAATTCAGCGAAGGCTTGGAACTATAAAGGGTACACGTTGATGAAGTTAAAACGGGATTTAGAAGCTTTAGAAAGTTTTAATCAAGCGATGAAACTGCAACCTAAATATGCTGATGTTTATTACAATACGGCGAGTTGTTATGCGGTTCAAGGAAAGTTAGATTTAGCGATGGAACATTTAGAACAGGCGATCGCACTTAATCCCCGTTATCGAGAAGAAGCCATGAGCGATCGCAATTTAGAACAGATTATGAAGCGTTTACGGTATCGGAATGCAGACAATAATCGCAATTCAAATAATGGTCAGCCTTCTGATCGGATTAATATGACGGCTCGCAGAATTGAATAAATCAGGTTTTCAAAACTTAGATTCAGACTCGGCGATCGCAAACGAGGCTCTTTCACGCTCTGTGTTTATTTCGTTGTCATGGTTTGAATTCCATCCCAATCTTCAGGGGGATGATTTTCCAAATATTGGAGCGATCGCATAATATAAATCTGTACGACTTGATCCGATTTTTGAATATCTTGAGCGGTTTCAAAATGTTGGATCGCTTGTTTAAAATCACGCTGAAGATAAGCGCTTCTACCGCGATTATAAGCCTCTAAAAAATGCTCAGTATCGGCTTTCAAAGGCTTAGAACGTGCATCAATCAACTCATAAATATTAACCGCTTGATTTTTCCCTTTTACCCGAACTTTATCTAACTCTCGTACCCAAATTTTATCACTACAAAGCTGATAAGTCATCTCACTCAAAATAATATCACAACCATAAGTTTTAGTCAGTTGTTCAAGACGAGAACTTAAATTGACACCATCACCAATCACAGTATAATCCATCCGTTTTTGTGAACCAATATTTCCTGAAACCACCTCACCCGAACTCATCCCAATTCCAATTTTTATTTGGGGTTCATTCGGACGAGAATGATTAAATTCTTTCAAACGCCGACGCATATCTAAAGCTGATTTTACCGCCATCCAAGCATGATTTTGTCGTAAAGGAAGCGGCGCCCCAAATACCGCCATTAACGCATCGCCAA
>CAZNCM010000158.1:6380-6917 GCA_964571155.1 uncultured Lyngbya sp.
CATCGTTTCAAAATATTGATTGAGTAATGCAACCACATCGGACGCATCGAGATTTTCTGTAATCGTTGTATAACCCCGAATATCCGAAAATAATATTGTTACTTCCTTGCGTTCACCCTTCATTAACCCATCTTCACCCAACGCCATCACCTGTTCAGCGACACCGGGCGTCATATAACGATACATGGTTGTTTTCATCCGTTTTTCGCGGCTAATATCTTCAAGAACAACCAACCCCCCTCGCACGCCGCCTTCTGGATTTGTTAGAGGATTAACGGTTAAATTAATTCCCCGTTCAATCGGTTGAATTTGTTCGAGATCCAAACTATAATTATTTTCCGGTTCTCCCCAAATTAAATAAACCGTTGAATTGAGACTATTCGGCACAACTAAAACGGGAATTTCATCATCATTGTGCCAGTTTTTTTCTGGGTGTTTAACCAAGCCAACGGTTAGATTTTGTTCGGGGACAAAATGACGAGAACCATGATTTAAACTACTTTCTAACCAAAACTTTAAATTTTCAATCGGAACTAC
>CAZNCM010000158.1:6927-9795 GCA_964571155.1 uncultured Lyngbya sp.
ATTAATCGACCTTTGAGTTTGTATTCCCAAAACTCCCGAATTTCTCGATTTTCAGGTTTTCGTCTTGGACACCCTAAAAGTTCCAAAGCTGCATCATTAATCGTGACAATTCTTCCTTGCATATCGGTAGAAATAACGACATCAGAAAGACTTTGAAGAATATCCTTCTGATATTGTTTTTCTAGCATCACATTTTCAAACAGTTGAGCATTTTGTAATGCAATTCCAGCCTGAGCATTAAAAGCTCGTAAAAACTCCTCATCCGAGTTAATAAAACTACCTTTATGTTTATTAATTAACTGGGTTACTCCGATCAATTCTCCCGAAGAATTGTAAACAGGCATACACAGAATATTACGAGTTCGATAACCCGTTTGTCGATCAATCGAAGGATCGAAACGAGGATCAGTATAAGCATCCGTAATATTGAGAACTTGACCTGTCGAAGCCACAAAACCAACAATTCCACGATTGGCGGGAATGCGGAGATCCACCATCGTTTTCCCATCGGCTTTAGCTACTTTTGTCCACAGTTCATTAGCTTCTTTATTGTACAAAAATATTGTACTGCGATCGGCGTGCATCAAACGACGAGCTTGTTCCATCACCGAAAGCAACGTATCTTCTAAATCTAAACTTCGACCTAAAGTATTGGTTGCTTCTAGTAATGCTGCAACACCCCGTTGATTTCGAGCCGCAATATAGAAGGATTGACAACTTTCTAAAATAATCCCAATCGAATCCGCAAATGCGCGAAATTGTTGTTCATCCTCATCATTAAAAGCCCCTTCTGATTTATTCAAAAGACGCACAACGGCAACAATTTCCTCTGTATTTTGAGAGCTAAAAATGGGCATACAGAGAATATTTTCAACCGCATAATTTGGAGGTTGATCAACTTCTGGATCAAACATCGAATTTGTATTAATTTCCGCCACATTTACCGTTTCGCCAGTATTCGCCACATGACCAATAATTCCAGCATTCATCGGAAAGCGAATTTCTTGGGTTTCCCCTGTTTCTTCTTGAACGGTTTTGTACCACAGTTGATTTTTACTGCGATTAATTAAGAAAATTGTCGTGCGATCGGCTTGAATAATTTGACCAATTTTGAGAGTAAAGGCATCCAGAAGTTGTTCGAGGAGTATTTCGAGCGCTTCATTATTGATGAGATCGATCGCTCGAAGAAATTGTTGAAACTCTGCGGTGATAAAATCTAATATACATATAAACTCCCCTATTGGCATATTCTTGACACGATCTGCCAACAAACCCATGCGATCAACTTGAGTCAGTGTAGCGAGGATGCTACCAGCATTAGAAAAGGTCATGGGAGGGATAGTTGTTCAACGAAGATGGCAAATCAGAGATCTGCTTTAGGGTAAACAGAAACCCGTTAACAGAAAACAGACAACAGGAAAAAGGAAACAGCTTGGGAGTAGATTTTGAGGAAATATTCACGCTTAAATTGATATTCACCTGATCCATTTACCCCTCTAATACTGATAATCGAGATCTGAAAATGAGTGATCGGTACCTGATAACTGTTAACTATTTTGCGAACTTCCTCTCTTACAAACTAAGTCTCACTGGAAATCGCAAGAGGGGAGTTCGCGCTGACAACGGGCTACTGATCACAACTGCCATTTTCTCTGTCTTCAGTCTAAGCGTCCAGACCAAACTAAGCAACTGATGGCAGAATATGACGGCTTAAAACTGCGCTATAGTAGCGTCGCAACTGTTGAGTCGCTGCGGCCCATCCCCAACGTTCGGCTTCTAGACGGGCGTTTTGGCGCAAGGTTTCCCGTTCAAGTTGGTGGGATAGTAACCGTTGAGTTGCAGAAATTGCCCCATTCTCATCGGTTGGATCAAAGAGATAACCATTCACCCCATCGGTGACAATATCGGGAATCCCCCCGGAACGAGCCGCGACCACAGGAGTTCCCGCAGCCATTGCCTCTAGCAAGACTAACCCTAAAGTTTCCGTCCGAGAAGGGAAAATAAACGCATCAGCGCAAGCATAAGCATCCGCTAGTTCCTGTCCGCGTAAATATCCCACAAAATAAGTTGGAGTTCCAGCAAAATGTTCTTCTAGAGTTTGGCGGTTTGGGCCATCACCCACCAGTGCCAGACGCGCATTGGGAATGGCTTCTAAAACAGGCTTGATGCGATCAATTTCTTTTTCCGCACCCAAACGTCCCACATAAAGTAATAATGTACAATCCGGGTGGCCTTGGCTTAAGCGATCGCGCATTTTTGGCGTTGCTTGATGGGGTTGAAACAGTTCAGTATCAACGCCCCGTTGCCACAAATCTACCCGTTCAATACCATGAGAAGATAACTCCTCAACCATCGCCGTTGAAGTACAAAGGTTTAAATCTGCCTGATTATGAGCCGAACGGAGTAGCCCCCACAGGACCTCCTCCAACATCCCCAAACCGTAGTGATGTAGGTATTGAGGTAAGTGAGTATGGTAGGACGCCACCAAAGGCAAATTCAACTTTTTAGCATAATATAACCCACCCAATCCTAAAACCGCAGGATTAGCCACATGGATCAGATCCGGTCGAAAAGCCTCTAACTTGCTACCCACACCTGGATGAGGAATAGCAATCTTTAACTCGGGATACATGGGTAAGGGAAAACCCTCCACCCCAAAAATTTGACATCCTTTGTACTCTTTGATTCCTCCTTCTGGAGAAACAATGAGAACTTGGTCACCAGCCCGACGCAAATGGTCAACAGTGTGACATAGCCGGGTGACAATGCCATCGATCTTCGGTAAAAAAGTTTCAGTAAAAAGAGCGACTCGCATAGAAAGTAGCTTCTGAGTTGAGAATCGATAATATTCGCCCTATCATCATCTCA
>CAZNCM010000158.1:9805-11046 GCA_964571155.1 uncultured Lyngbya sp.
TAACATACGGTTATCAATCACCTGTTATCGGAGGGATAATTGATCAATTATCCCCGCCCGATCTCCATCCAACTTAGTTGGCTATTGCACCTTCTGAGAACTCACTCAAATTAAACAAGAACGGTACACTACTGTTAGAATCTCCATCGAGAATCAAAACATTCGGCATCTGAGATCCGCCTTGTCTCCAAGCTTCAATCGCTTCTTTTTGCAGAACTAACTGGCCTCCTTGATTTTTCAAGGTTTCTGCTAACAGACGTTGAGCTTCTGCTCTACCCTTGGCTCGGTTAATATCGGCTTGCGCTTGTTGTTCGGCTTCGCGTGCCACATAAACCGCCCGTCGTGCCCGTTGTTCGGCAATTTGTTTTTCTTCAACGGCTCGGGCAAACTCAGGCGAAAACGTTAAATCCACGACACTGGTATCCAATACCACAATGCCATATTTATCTAATCGGCTATTGAGTGCTTCATCAAAGTCAGCTTTGAGGTCATCACGTTTGGTAATCGCTTCTTCAATCGTTCGTTTTGCAGCAGCAATTTTAAACGATTCTTGAGTTTGAGGGGCGATCACCTTAGAAACTACATTTTGTAACGTTCCCTGTTCTCGCCGAATTCTCACCACTTGTACCGGATCAAGACGGAAGTTAATGGCAAAACTCGCCGAAAGTTCTTGTAAATCCTTTGTAGAACTTTGAGCCGGAACTTCAAATTTTTGTACTGTCACATCATAAATATCAACCGCAGAAACCAGAGGGGGCTTAAAGTGAAGACCCTCTAATAGACTGCCATCTTGGGCTTTCCCTAAGATACTCAATACTCCCGCCTGACCCGGATTGATAATCACAAATGAATTGAGTCCGATTAAAAGAGCCGCCGAGAGAATAATACCTAAGATAATTGCAGGGAGACCCTGCTGGGGTGCTGCACTTTTCAATGTTGGAACTCCTTTTTCAAACAACGGTTTGAACAACCTGCGATTCTCGATCGCTTGGGGACAAACCTTTCACAAACCTATTAAGTGTAGCTGATGCTACGATTAGTCTCTCTTTGATCTTAAAGGTTTCAGGGTCAGATGTCGGCTCTAGAGTGTTAAAACTTCGCTAAGTGTAAAGAGGTTGGATTCCAGCTCTTTACCGTTGATCAGGGATTTGAATCCCGCTTCTTTAACATTTGTTTACATCACAGATAGAAAATAATGCTACACATCTTTTTCCTAAACTCCCCCTCCCGACCTCCATATC
>CAZNCM010000158.1:11056-12271 GCA_964571155.1 uncultured Lyngbya sp.
TTGAAAGATTTGATTGACATTGACCGGGGTTGAACTCGACCCGTTCATCCTCTCCGGCCAACCTGCCGATAGATTGTCAAATCCGATCCATTGAGTGTATCATTCAACACTTATTATTTGATCTTGACTTTTTGCTTGATTTGCTATGTATCTTAAAACGCTACACCTCCAACAATTTCGGAACTATAGTGATCAAAAAGTAGCGTTTGATGCGCCTAAAACCATCCTTGTCGGTGATAACGCTCAAGGAAAATCTAATCTTTTAGAAGCAGTTGAGTTGCTCTCGACCTTAAAAAGTCATCGAGTCAGTCGCGATCGCGAACTGATTTTAGACACTCAAGACAATGGACAAATTACCGGAAATCTAGAACGAGAAACTGGACGTATAGAACTGGGGATCATCTTACGAAGTAAAGCACGCCGTACTGTGCTATTAAATCGTCAGTCTCTCCGTCGTCAACTCGACTTTCTCAGTATTCTCAATGTGGTACAATTTTCCAGTTTAGACCTAGAATTAGTCAGAGGAAGTCCAGAACGCCGCCGCAGTTGGATTGATCGATTATTAGTACAACTCGAACCGGTTTATGCCTATATTTTACAACAATACTATCAGGTTCTCCGACAACGAAATGCTTTACTCAAAACGGCTCGTTCTCAATCCCATTCATCCGCAGAAGAACAGCCCCAAAAACCCATCTTAAACTCAGAATTAGCGGTTTGGGATGCTCAACTTGCCGTAACTGGGGCGCGGGTCATTCGACGACGAGATCGAGTCTTAGAACGGTTGATTCCACTCGCTCAAACCTGGCATCATCTCATTAGTGGAAGTACCGAGAATTTACACCTGACCTATCAACCCAATGTTCAGGTAATTACAGCCGAAAATACTCGTTTATCCGCTCTCTCTCCCCAAGACGTTCAGCAAGCTTTTCTCCAAAAAATCTCCACCCGGACTCTAGCAGAACAACAGCAAGGAACAACTCTAGTCGGCCCCCATCGAGATGATATTATCTTTACCATTAACCAAACACCCGCTCGTCAGTATGGGTCTTCCGGTCAACAGAGAACGCTGGTTTTAGCCTTAAAATTAGCAGAACTACAATTAATTGAAGCCGTCATTGGTGAACCCCCTTTATTACTATTAGATGATGTTTTAGCCGAACTCGATCTCAGCCGTCAAAATCAACTTTTAGAAGCCATTGGCGATCGCTTTCA
>CAZNCM010000158.1:12281-12833 GCA_964571155.1 uncultured Lyngbya sp.
CCACTCATCTCGGTGCTTTTGATTCCCAGTGGTTGCAGCAGACTCAAATCCTATCTGTACAAGCCGGAAAAATTGGTCAATATTTTTAATTTTAAAAGCCATCTCATCGGGTTCTAAAGTTTGCGAATCACCCGATAAACATCAACCATTTGCTGTTTCCCTTTTAACGGCATTAACCCCCAAGATTCTACTTCAAATTGATGCTCAACATACTGCAAAGTTTGGTAAGCAATTAAAATCCGACAAACACTCGATTGACGTTCTTTCTGACAACTTTCCAGGCGAGAAGCAATATTAACACTATCTCCGAGTAAACCATATTCTAAGCGATCGCGACCCCCCAAACTCCCCGCAACAATCGGCCCGGTGAAAATACCGACCCGCATTTGAATCACAGGTAAACCTCTAGGTTGCCAGACTAGATTTAACTTTTGCAGTTGTTCACTCATCTCCAAGGCGCAGGAAACCGCCGCTCTAGCATCTCGGGCAATTTGGTTTTCGCTGACCCGTGCCATCGGTACCCCAAACGCTGCCATGATCCCATCTCCAGTG
>CAZNCM010000159.1:0-9068 GCA_964571155.1 uncultured Lyngbya sp.
GTAAAATGCTGAAACCGGGAGAAAATGATCAAGAACTTCCTGAGTGTTTACCTCGTTGTTTTTGCTATTCATTGCGATCGCAAAAACCTTTTTCTTTGGGTGAAGCCAGACCTCTAATTTTACAACAATTTCAACTCAAATCTCTCGAAGGCATTGGCTGTGAACATCTCCCTCTCAGTGTGCGGGCAGTCGGGGGGTTATTAGAATATTTAGAAGATACTCAAAAAGATCATATCACTCCTCTCCAACGTCCTCGAACTTATACCCTCAGTGATTATTTAGTCCTCGATCATCAAAGTCGTCGCAACTTAGAAATCACCACAACGGTTCGAGATAATACGCTATATGGTTCTTTATTATGGGCGTTAGATAAAACAAATACCCCCATGGGAAGTCGGGCGTTACGGCGTTGGTTATTACAACCGTTACTCGATCTCAAAGGCATTCGCGCCCGTCATGATACCATTCAAGAATTCGTCAATAACCACGAACTGCGACAAGATATTCAACAAATTCTCCGACAAATCTATGATCTTGAACGGTTGACCGGACGAGTGGGAAATAGTACCGCTAATGCCAAAGATTTAGTCTCTTTAGCTGATTCTTTAACCAAATTACCCCAGTTGGCAACGGTTGCCGAACAGGGAAAATCTCCTTATCTCAAAGCTTTACAAAATCTTCCCCAATCCTTAGAAAAAATTGCCGAAAAAATTATTAATTCATTAGTCGAATCTCCGCCCATTGCCCTTAAAGAAGGTAAACTCATTCGGTCGGGTGTAGATGCGAATCTCGATGAAATGCGATCGCTTGCGGTAGAAGATCAACAATGGATTGCGAATTTAGAAGTTAAAGAACGAGAACGCACCGGAATTCCCACCTTAAAAGTTGGATTTAATAAGACTTTTGGATATTATATCAGTATTAGTCGAGGCAAAGCCGAACTTGCCCCCGATGATTATATTCGCAAACAAACATTAACCAATGAAGAACGGTATATTACACCCGAACTAAAAGAACGAGAAGTCAGAATTTTAACCGCCCAAGAAGATTTAAACCAAACTGAATATGATATCTTTGTTCGACTGCGTTCAGAAGTTGCTGAATATACCGATACTATTCGCAATGTTTCTAAAGCGGTAGCTGCAATTGATGTACTCTGTGGGTTAGCCGAAGTCGCCATTCGTCAGTCTTACTGTCGTCCTAAAATGATTGAAGGGCGAGAATTAAAAATTGTTGAAGGGCGACATCCGGTCGTTGAAAAGTTACTTCCGCCGGGATTTTTTGTACCGAATACAGCACAATTAGGCCGTCAAATACAGGATCAAGAACATGACGAACTCACCCCTTATTCCTATCCGGATTTAATTATTTTAACCGGGCCGAATGCAAGTGGAAAAAGCTGTTATTTACGGCAAATTGGTTTAATTCAACTCATGGCACAAATGGGAAGTTTTATTCCCGCAACTTCGGCACAATTGAGCCTTTGCGATCGCATTTTTACCCGAGTTGGGGCAGTCGATGACTTAGCTACAGGTCAATCAACCTTTATGGTTGAGATGAATGAAACGGCTAATATTCTCAATCATGCGACTGAAAAATCTTTAGTTCTTCTCGATGAAATTGGCCGGGGAACTGCAACCTTTGACGGGCTTTCAATTGCTTGGTCAGTGGCGGAATATTTAGCAGCAGAAATCCAAGCAAAGACTATTTTTGCCACCCATTATCACGAATTAAACGAATTAGCATCGATTCTAGAAAATGTGGCAAATTATCAGGTTACTGTCAAAGAGTTACCGGATAAAATTGTCTTTTTACATCAAGTTCAACCCGGAGGTGCAGATAAATCCTATGGGATAGAAGCCGGACGGCTAGCGGGTTTACCGGATGTTGTGATTCAACGAGCCAGACAAGTTATGCGTCAAATTGAACAACATAGTAAAATTGCGATTGGACTGAGAAAAGGGATCACAAAACAAAACAGTAAAACCGCCTCCATCGAACAATTAGATATCTTTGAAACCGAAGAAGAATTTTAATTGAAAAAATCGTTCACAGTCGAAGTCAACTGTTAACTGTTTCTTCCTCCAACCGAACAAAAATCAGGGCAATCAATGGCTTCTTCAGACAAAGCAATGCTGGGTCGCACAGGGCATTTAAGATGATAATCTTTAGTAAAGTATGCACAGTCAGCACAAGGAATTTGGTGCATTCGCTGGGCGCGACGCATAGTATCAAAGATCGCAGACCCGACACTCCAAACCAGCAGAATCATTAATGCCCATGCACAGACAAAACACAACGGGACGAGAAAAGGCTGAATGGCTTGAATTAAAGTAATGAGTAATTTTAACACGATAGACTTCTCACCGATTGAGTATTAACAACGGGATACTTTATTTTAATCCTCCTCAGACCTTAAAATTATGTGAAGATTTAAAAACGTCAAAATTCCGGTCGGAAAACCGGGGTATTATGACATCATAGTTATATTTCTTACAAGAATCACAGGAAATCAGTTATGACACTGCGATTAGGAGATACAGTACCCAACTTTACACAAGCGTCCTCAGAAGGTGATATCAACTTTTATGAGTGGGCAGGTGATAGCTGGGTTGTTTTGTTTTCTCACCCGGCGGTTGCTAAACTCAAGCCTGAATTTGACAAACGTAATGTTAAAGTTGTCGCCCTGAGTGTTGATGATACCGAATCTCACAAAGGCTGGATTGGCGACATCAACGAAACGCAAAACACTAATATTAATTATCCAATTTTGGCGGATGCGGATCGCAAAGTGTCTGATATTTATGACATGATTCACCCCAACGCTAACGCCTCTGTTACCGTCCGTACCGTTTTTATCATCGATCCCAGCAAAAAACTCCGTCTTAGCCTAACTTATCCGCCCAGTACCGGACGCAACTTTGATGAGATTTTACGGGTAATTGATTCTTTACAATTAACCGATAACTATCAAGTCGCAACTCCCGCCGACTGGAAAGATGGAGAAGATTGCGTGATTGTTCCTTCTCTCAAAGATCCTGAAGAATTAAAACAGAAGTTTCCCAAAGGATATACTGAAGTTAAACCCTACTTGCGGATGACTCCTCAACCGGATAAGTAGTTAAATTCGAGTAAAATAGTTGTCATTGGTGATTGAAAGATCACAAGAAATGATCATTGGGGTGGGTCAAACCTATTCATGTTGTTAAACAGCAGAAAAAGGTAAAAATGTGATCCACCCTACCTCAGAACGTCAGACAACTTAAATCTAATTCAGGATGATGGATATTAAAAATGGTTTTGTCGGCACAGTTGGTAATACTCCCCTGATTCGACTCAATAGTTTTAGTGAAGAAACAGGTTGTGAAATTTTAGGAAAAGCAGAATTTTTAAATCCAGGTGGTTCGGTTAAAGATCGGGCTGCATTTTATATTATTAAAGATGCCGAAGAAAAGGGTTTACTCAAGCCCGGAGGAACGGTTGTCGAAGGCACAGCCGGGAATACAGGTATTGGTTTAGCCCATATTTGTAATGCCAAAGGTTACAAATGCTTGATTATTATTCCCGAAACTCAATCTCAAGAAAAAATAGATTTATTAAGAACATTAGGGGCAGAAGTTCGGACTGTTCCGGCTGTTCCCTACAGTGATCCCAATAATTATGTTAAGCTTTCCGGTCGAACTGCATCAGAGATGGAAAACGCAATTTGGGCGAATCAATTTGATAATTTAGCCAATCGTATTGCCCATTATGAAACCACAGGCCCAGAAATTTGGGAACAAACAGACGGCAAAGTTGATGCTTGGGTAGCAGCCACCGGAACCGGAGGAACATTTGCCGGAGTTTCTTTATATTTAAAAGAAAAGAATCCGAATCTAAAAGCAGTTCTTGCTGACCCGATGGGAAGTGGTCTTTATAGTTATGTGAAAACCGGGGAAATTAACCCAGAAGGAAGTTCAATTACAGAAGGAATTGGTAATAGTCGTGTTACGGCTAATATGGAAGATGTGCCGATAGATGATGCCATTCAAGTTGATGATGTTGAAGCCGTGCGGGTCGTATATCAACTGTTAGAAAAAGATGGCTTATTTATGGGGGGTTCTGTGGGCATTAATGTTGGGGCAGCCGTCGCCTTAGCGAAAGAAATGGGGCCAGGTCATACGATTGTTACAGTGTTGTGTGATAGTGGAACTCGCTATCAGTCGAAATTATTTAATCGGGAATGGTTGCAGGAAAAAGGATTATTACCAACGAGTGAAGTGGGATAAATCACAGAATTTTTGTTAGAAGAAACCATTGTTTTCTCAAAATCCGTACTATAAAGATTGATTTTAAAACATTCTCTGAACTTGCAATCACTCTTTTGGTAGAGATTTTACAAATTTTATGAACTCAATCTCTAAAAATTGAGAATCGTTAAATTTTTAATCTCTCTCATCCGAAGGATAACGAACCAAGCCGTTAGGATCTAAATTGGAAATGTAAAGAAATGTAATTCACACTAACTATGAAATCTTTAAATATCCAATTGCCTAAAGTTTTACTCGCAACTATCGTGAGCTTAGGCGGCTTAGCGACTGTTTCTGCTTTTGGTAATGTTAATAGAGCCGTTGCAAATGAATATAGGGGCGAAAGTAGCCCAATGAGCCAAGAAATGTCTTCTAAACAGAGCATTGCTGGCGAACTTTCGGAGAGTGAATCTTTTAATACCCTCGAAAAAGCTGTAGAAGCCGCAGGTTTAGCAGATACATTACAAAATACGGGCGAATACACGGTATTTGCACCCACCGATCAAGCTTTTGAAAATTTACCTCCCGGAACTTTAGAAGCACTATTAAAACCAGAAAACCAAGAAACATTGCGTCGAATTCTACTCTATCACGTTGTTTTAGGTGCAGCCGACTCCAGCGCAATTAGTTCAGGGTTCTTTGAAACTGCTGAAGGAAGTGGAGTGAATATTGACGTTGCTAATGGTATGGTTATGGTTGAAGGTGCTAAAGTCATCCAGGCTGATCTTCGAGCGAGTAATGGTGTCGTTCATGCCATTGATCAAGTGATTTTACCGCCTGATATCTCTGCGGCTCAGTTACAAGAATTAACAGCAGCTCGATAGTATTTCTGAACCTAAATTTAACAATCAATTAATGGGTAGTTCTGATCAGCTACCCATTTTAATTCTATCTCCTTTTCAGAGAAAATAGCTGTTAATGACTTGATCTTTTAATTCAAAACATACTTACTCAAAACAGCATAAACTTCGTTGATATTAACCGAACGATTAAACTCTTTAGCAATGGGAGTTGATTCACTTCCGACCCAAATTTTCAACTCAGCATCAAGATCAAAATGACCCGCACTTTCTTTAGAAAACTTAGTAATTTTTGAGTAAGGAATAGAAAGAAATTCAATCTTTTTCCCGGTTACACCTTGCTTATCGACGAGAATTAAACGTTTGCTAGTAAAGACAAACAAATCACGAATCAGTTGATAGGCTTTTTCGATTGTTTCTTCCTCCACTAAGATTTCACTAAACAGTTTATCGAGTTTAGCACCATCTACTTTTAATTCGGAGGCATTGCCGAGAAGACCACCAATTAAACCCATTTTATTATTCTCCTGCATGATCGAACAATTCTTGAGGTTTAGATTGATAATAATAGAATATTATTCAAATCTATACCTATCTTAGCAAATCCTGTTGAAAATGGTTTAACACAAGTTTTTAGACCCAAAATTAATAATTTTAATTTTCTTTCGGAATTTGCCGGATTAGCAGTGTAGAGAATTGAAGGAGGGAAATGTGTATCTTAAATCAAGTTTTTGCCCTCTCCTCAATCTTTGACTTAAATTAATACTACTTGGTTTGAAAAATATTTTGTACCATTTTTTTATCAACACAGGCTGCGGCTTTATCGAGTTCTTCCACTTCACCAGAATCTAGCTTCCAACCCAAAGCCCCAATATTGTGTCTGGCTTGTTCCGGATTTTTAGCCCCAGGAATGGGAATGGTTCCTTTACAAATACACCAATTAATTGCCACTTGAGACATCGTTTTATTTCGAGAGTCTGCAATGGCTTTTAAACAAGATAAAAGCGGTTTTACTCCCGGTAAAATTTGCCGAAAGACTAAACCTCGAATTCCCTTTGGGAAAGGGCCGTCTTCTGAATATTTTCCGGTTAAAATGCCTAAAGCAAGGGGACTATAAGCAATCAATGTAATTCCCAGTTCATCACACACTTCTTTTAGACCTAAATCAGTAATTGGATAAGTCGAAAGGAGAGAATATTGAACTTGTAAAGTAGTAATTGGAACTCCGCGATCGCGAAATTTTTGATAAACTTTTTTTAGGCGTTTTGGCCCATAATTCGATAACCCAACCCCTTTAACTTCTCCTTGTTCATAAAGATCCCCTAAACCTGCTAATAACGGCCATTCTTGCCAAGGAAAATAGTTCGCCGTTGACCAGTGCATTTGTACTAAATCTACATTTCTTCCTAACCGTTTAGCTGAAGCTTTACAGGCTGAAATCATTGAATTGTGGGTTAATCTCCAGGGATAAGCGGCAAGTTTAGTGGCGATGCAAATTTGATCGGAATTTAAACCCGAATAGTCACTAGAAAATTGTCCTAAAAGACTCTCACTCCGTCCATTTAATTTTCCAGTTCCGTAGGAGTCACCCGTGTCAAATAACGTCACTCCATTGCGAACACACAGGTTAAAAACCTCTTGAAGTTGTTGATCCATACTTTCATCATAACCCCAAAGTAGTCGGTTTCCCCACGCCCACGTTCCACAACCCATAGTCGGTAGAGAAAGTTTTTGATTCATTTGCATTGTGATTTACTATCGATGTCTTTATAAAAGTGTATGATCAATTGGTGAAGACGAATAGATGCGATCGCTGATAAATCCAAGAGTCTACTGTCTTTGTTCTTAGTTTAACCTAGCCTCTGCATTTAAACTCGTTAAGAATACAGTCAAATTACAGTTGATCGCATTTCTCAGAAAACGCTGCGTATTTTCACTGAGACGAACCCAATTTAAGCACTTCAAAAATTTATCAAATATCAGTAATTACACGCTGTTCAATATCGGATTTTCAACTTAAGCTAAATATAGACATTTGCAAAATTTAACACTTTCTATATTTAGGAGATAACATGGGTTTATTTGGTAAAGCAGGTTCATTGGGAAGTCTGAAAACTGATATTGCTATGAGTCCGGCTGAAGCATTTGCAGGTATTGCATTAACGGTTATTGCAGCCGATGGTTATATTTCTGATTCTGAAGTGAGTGTATTAATTCCATTATTGAACCGAATGCACCTTTTCCGTAGCTATCCATCTGAAGTAATGAGACGTATGTTTGATAAACTTGCCGGAATGATCGGTCGTCAGGGGGCTGAAGTATTCCTTAATCAAGCAATCAAAACCCTTCCCTATGAACTACACGGTACAATTTTTGCTGTTGCCACTGACTTAATTTTAGCTGATGGTGAAGTCACTAATGAAGAAGAATCTTTATTAACCGATTTGTACAATACCCTTCAAATCTCCGAAGAAACTGCCCATGAAGTTATTCGGGTAATGTTACTTAAAAATAAAGGATAGAGTTTTCAAATCTTTCAAGATAAAATCCCCGGTTTCTCGAAGAATCTGGGGATTTAAAAATATTCAAATTTAGAAATTACCAGCCTCTTGCTCCTCTTTGCTTACAAATCACTCCCATAGATTCTTGAACGAGAGATGTAGCAGGTGCAGAAGAAACCTCTTGAACATATTTTTTGGATTGAACTCGACCTTCATTATTGAGTACAACATCCATCTCAAAAATTCTTCTTTCAGAACAACTCACTTGATACCATAAACTTGTAATACGACCCGAAGGACTTTTCACTAAAACTTTATAAAGTCCACTATTACCTTGAGGAGATTCTAAATTGATATAAACAGGATCGCCGTCTGATGTTTGTCCCAGTGACATAATGTTTTCTCGGGCTGATACTGTAGAATCAATTCCAAATAAATTGATCAACATTATTGAAGATAGGGCTAAACTCCAAGTCAAAAACGGTTTTGATGCTTTGGATATGTTTTGAGCGATATTCATAACTATTTATCCTGAATTGATGTGTTTTAAATCCGAAACTAAATCTATAATAAACTGGCGATTGGAGGAAATCAATTCGTATAAACACTGAAAATTAAGCCTATTTTTATAAAGATTTTGTGAAGAACTTGTAAATTTCTAAGTAGATCTACGGAGAGTTTTTTGGTGAAGACAAGAATAACTTTACAGTGATGGGGCTGGGAAGAATTATAGCTAATAAAGAATGGGTTAAAATTGATTTGTTTATCCCAGAAACAACATTAATAAACCCGCCCCGTTCGTTTGGGTTAATTACAGAAGCGAATTGATATTGGTTATTAGTGAGAAACATCAATCTTTGCCGAACCTACCCCGACGAAAAAATTAATTTAATCTAAGATCGGGTTCTGGGATATTGAAGGGAACAGAAGAATGCGCTATTCTAGGAAACTTAGCATCTTCATTGAGGAGTCCCTATGCGTCAATCATCCTCTCCTAGCAAGGCTTGTGATACCCAAACCTCAAGTATTCTCTCTCTCAACATCGCACCAGCCCAAGTGCTGCGGGGAACTCACGCCATCCAAGAAGCGGGAGAGGCGATCGCGAAATTGGGAAAACGTCCTTTACTGGTCGGGGGCGATCGCAGTCTCAGCCTCGCCCAAACGAGCCTAGAACCCGTCTTAAAACAGCATCACCTCAAATTTGCCTCCGCGACCTACACCCCCGACTGTAGCGAAGCCAGTTTAGCGAAATTGCGGGAAAAAGCAACCCATCATCAAGCCGACTGTATTATCGGAATTGGAGGCGGAAAAGCCCTCGACACCGCCAAACTCCTCGCCCATCAGTGTCAACTTCCGATCGCAACAATTCCCACATCCGGGGCTACCTGTGCGGCTTGGACAGCCCTTTCCAACGTCTACTCCGACGAAGGCGCCTTCTTGTATGACGTTCCCCTAGCCAAATGCCCGGATCTGCTGAT
>CAZNCM010000159.1:9110-12825 GCA_964571155.1 uncultured Lyngbya sp.
CTCAGTCAGTAGCGGACATTCCGAACAAACCCTATTAATCGCCGCAGTTCAACAGGCGAGAGTCCTGCGAGATATCTTACTCCAAAAGTCCCTGATCGCCCTACAAGAACCCGGAGGCGAAAGTTGGCGGGAAGTCGTAGACGCCACCGTATTACTCGCCGGAGTCATTGGCGGAATTGGGGGGGCGCAATGTCGAACCGTTGCTGCTCATGCCGTTCACAACGGGTTAACTCATGTGAGCGCCAGTCATGGTACACTGCACGGAGAGAAAGTCGCTTTTGGTATATTGGTACAACTGCGCCTGGAAGAAATGCTGCAAGGCAACCAACTCGCAGCCACAGCCAGACAGCAATTGTTGAAATTCTATAGCGACATTGGTTTACCGCAAACTTTAAACCATTTGGGCTTAGAAAATGTGACCTTAACTGAGTTAAAACAGGCGGCAGAACTTGCTTGTCACGAAGGTTCTGATATCCATAGACTACCCTTTCATGTCGTTAGTGAACAGTTAATGGCGGCGATGGTTTCGACAACTGTTCCCATTGGGGAAGCCAAAATCAAAGCCTAAGAAACAAAAATTAATTGTTGGGAATCATTAGAAAACAGGCAAAAACAAAAAATCAGAAGTCATCACTTCAACCTGTCTTCTCCTTAATACCCAAACCCAAAACTTCACGCTAAACTCACACCTAATTACTCCTAATTAACCGATGACTTTGGATTGGATCAACCCCGCAGATCGGGTCATGCAACTACCGCCCTATGTGTTTGCGCGTTTGGATGAGTTGAAAGTTCGCGCTAGGGAACAAGGACTAGATTTAATTGATTTGGGGATGGGAAATCCGGGTGGCCCGGCCCCAGAACCTGTGATCGAAGCGGCTAAACACGCCCTTCACATTGCTGATAATCACGGTTATCCGCCTTTTGAGGGAACAGCGAACTTTCGTAAAGCCATTACCCAATGGTATTTGCGGCGCTACGATGTTAAACTCGATCCTAATAGTGAAGCTTTACCGTTGTTGGGTTCAAAGGAAGGATTAACCCATTTAGCCTTAGCTTATGTTAATCCGGGTGATGTTGTATTAGCACCAAATCCCGCTTATCCGGCGCATTTTAGAGGGCCGTTAATTGCGGGGGGAAAGATTCATAGTATACTTTTAAAACCGGAGAATGACTGGTTAATTGATTTATCAACGATTCCCGATTCGGTGGCGGAACAAGCAAAAGTTCTCTTTTTTAATTATCCCAGTAATCCAACAGGCGCAACCGCACCGAGAGAATTTTTTGAAGAAATTGTGGCTTTTGCTCACAAATATCAGATTCTTTTAGTTCACGATTTATGTTACGCTGAACTGGCATTTGATGGCTATCAACCGACCAGTTTACTGGAAATTCCGGGTGGAAAAGAAATCGGCGTCGAGTTTCATACCCTGTCAAAAACTTATAATATGGCGGGTTGGCGAGTTGGATTTGTTGTCGGCAATTCCACCATTATTCAAGGGTTGAGAACGTTAAAAACAAACCTGGATTATGGGTTATTTGCGGCTTTACAAACAGCGGCGGAAACCGCTTTAAATTTGCCAGATTCTTATATTATTGAAGTTCAAAACCGTTATCAAAAACGGCGAGACTTCCTGATTGATGGATTTGCCAAACTCGGTTGGACCGTACCAAAACCCCTCGCCACAATGTATCTTTGGGTTCCCTGTCCGCCGGGAATGAGTTCGACGGATTTTGCCTTAACTGTTTTACAACAAACTGGGGTAGTATTAACACCGGGTAATGCTTTTGGAAGCGGTGGAGAGGGTTATGTAAGGGTGAGTTTGATTGCAGATTGCGATCGCTTAGGGGAAGCATTACGTCGGTTAAAAGAGGCAAATATTCGGTATCAACCCGATCTGCTTCCAACTGTCTGATTAAAGAAAAGTTACTGTAGAAACCGGATTGGGGATGAGAACATTTTGTCGAGATTGAGTTCAGAAAACATTAAATTTTAGTAAAGAAAAGTTGAATACAGGAGTCAAAATTCTTCAGGAATTGTTTATAGGAGTTAACTTCTACCCTTTCTTAAAGTTACGATTTTTGTAGCTTCTACCAAAAACAGAAATGGTATGGTAATCTCCTGTTATACAGTCCTTTATATAGGTCTAAGAAGAACGTGTCACTGACTAAACGGTGTATAGCAGAGTTCATCGGAACATTCTGGCTCGTCTTTGGAGGCTGTGGAAGTGCAGTTTTAGCCGCTTCTTTTCCCACCGAAGATCTTGCTAATCCTCTAGGAATTGGGTTAGTAGGGGTTTCCCTCGCCTTTGGTTTGACGGTTTTGACAATGGCTTTTGCGATTGGTCATATTTCTGGATGTCATCTCAACCCCGCAGTTTCTTTTGGCTTATGGGCTTGTAAACGCTTTCCCGGTAACGACTTACTTCCTTATATTGTTGTTCAAGTTTTGGGCGCAATTTTTGCGAGTTTAGTGCTTTATCTCATTGCGTCGGGAGTTACTGGATTTGTCGTGACAGAAGGATTTCCCGCCAATGGCTATGGAGAACATTCTCCTGGTGGCTACAGTTTGCTGGCAGGCTTTGTCACCGAATTTATTTTAACCTTCATGTTTCTGTTCATTATTTTGGGTGCCACAGACAAACGTGCGCCTCAAGGTTTAGCCCCCGTTGCGATTGGTTTAACCCTCACCTTAATCCACCTGATTAGTATTCCAGTCACTAATACTTCTGTTAACCCTGCTCGGAGTACCGGGCCTGCATTATTTGTCGGTGGATGGGCAATCTTACAACTGTGGATGTTTTGGATAGCCCCTATTCTGGGTGGAATTGCAGCAGGATTCGCCTATTACTTTGCTTTTGAACCCTCTCCTTTGCAAGAACAAGAGTTAAGAGCTAAATTTTAAACTTGACTGAAAAAACGGATAGATTCAGCCAGAGTTAAGAGGGAAAGTGGAGTGATCTGCTTGATCCCTCTTTTTGCAATCTGCAAAAACTCATTCAAAAATTAAAAGATAAAAATTATTAAAAATTTAGACAATTTCTGTTTTTATAGTATATTTTATGTAGGTACACCGTTGTTAAAACCCAAAAGTGATTCTAAGGCTTCAATGCTAAAAAAATAGAGAATACACTCACCATTCAAGTTGAGTCATCGTCAGCAGAGGATGACAACATTCATCACAATTTGAAATTGAATTTAATAAATTAGGAGATAGATCAATGGTTGGTTTTTTGATTTCTGTGGTCGTTTTAGCAGTCAGCTTATTAATAATCTCTAAGCTCCCTTTAGGCGTTGAAGTTGATAATCCGGTAATTGCTTTAATTGCAGGCGCAATTATTGGTGCTTTCAATTCAATCTATAGTATTTTTCCCAATTGGTTTAGAACGTTTAATGCAATCGTCAGTATCGGTTTAATTCCTTTAATTGGCAGTATTATTGTCTTTGGTTTAGCGGCTTGGTTAGTCGAAGGATTTAGATTGCGGTGGGGAATTGGTAGTGCTATTTTAGGTGCAATCGCTCTAAGTTTAGTCAACTCAATTTTATTTTATATTCTTCGTCAGATAGGAATTGTTGCTTAAGGATATCTCGAAGATTATCTTCCCAAAAATTAGAGCAAATTTTAAGATCAAGTAATTAAAATAATTGCTTGATCTAGGTTATTTTTAAAAGATTTATAGTGATCAACAGAGTTATAACGCTACTCAAAAAGGTT
>CAZNCM010000160.1:0-2606 GCA_964571155.1 uncultured Lyngbya sp.
ATATTATCTTTTTTGCAGGACATAGTGAAACCGAAGGTGAAACCGGACGAATTTATATTAATCCTCAAGAGAGTTTAACAATACAAGAATTATGGTACGGTTTGAGAAAGTCTGTTGAACGAGGATTAAAACTGGCGATTTTTAACTCTTGTGATGGCTTAGGACTCGCCCAAAAACTTGATGATTTGAATATTCCTCAAGTGATTGTTATGCGGGAGTTGGTTCCGGATCGGGTTGCTCAAGAATTTTTAAAACATTTTCTGCGGTTCGAGAAGCTAGAGAACGATTACATGATGATTTTGAACGGGAATTTCCCTGTGCGAGTTGGCTTCCGGTTATTTGTCAAAATCCGGTTTATGTTCCTCCGACTTGGGAAGATTTGATCGGATATTCACCTCCTATTTTAGAGGAAAATACACCTCAAAATCTAATTAATAATCCGGATCAATCTCACCCTTGGCGATGGCGAAATTTACCAAAAGTTTTGTTCTCTGCAATCACAATGACAGGGATAATTTGGGGAGTGCGAAGTCTTGGAGGGTTAGCAGCTTGGGAATTGAAAGCCTACGATCATCTGATGCAAATGCAACCCGATCCCGGTTTAGATCAACGGTTATTGCTGGTGACAATTACAGACAATGATGTGCAGAAACAACCTCCAGAAGACCGACAAGGAGGTTCCCTTTCTGATCGTTCATTGGCGTTATTATTAGAAAAGTTAGAATCCTATCAACCCAGAGTAATTGGATTGCATTTGTTTCGGGAAACGGCTGTAAAACCGGAATATAAAGCCCTCAGCAATTCCCTGCAAAACAGCGATCGTTTTATTGGGATTTGTCGATATGGTCATCATCAAGAACCCGGAGTTTTTCCTCCTCCCGAAGTTCCCTTAAACCGTCAAGGGTTTAGTAATATTTTGATCGATACTGATGGGGTGATTCGTCGGAATTTATTATCAGTCGGATTGTCTTCTGATTGTCAAACTCGTTTTTCTTTTAGTTGGAAATTAGCCGAACGGTATTTAGCAGATCAAAAAATAGTCGCAAAAACGACATCGGAAGGAAAGTTAAAGTTAGAAAATACGGTATTCAAGATATTAAAACAAGGAAGCGGCGCTTATCAAACCGATTTAGACTGGCGCGGACATCAAATCATGTTAAATTATCGCACATCGGGAGAAATTGCACGTCAAGTAACGCTCTCCGAAGTATTAAAAGGTGAAGTCGATTCAGAGTGGATACGCGATCGAATTGTGATTATTGGAACAACTGCATCGAGTTTTAATGATCATCGTTGGTTTACTCCCTATAGTTATCAAAAACAACCGATTCAAACCATAACTGGTATTGAACTTCAAGCCCAAATGGTGAGCCAAATTCTCAGTATTATTTTAGAGGATCAACCTTTAATTTGGTGGTTTCCAGACTGGGGAGAAAGTCTGTGGATCTTGAGTTGGTCGATCATTGCAGGTGTGATCACTTACAGAATGCGATCGCCTGAAGCTTTTTTGTTGACAACGGGAACAACTTTAATTGTTCTGTATGGATGTTGTTGGGGATTCTTTGTCAGAGGAGGTTGGATACCCTTGATTCCCTCAGCATTGGCGATTGTAGGGACGACAAGCGGGGTATATCTTCAAAAAACCTTCAAAACCCCTGAAAGCCAATAATTCAAGCTGTAAAGGAAGTGAGAACCCTGTCAACATCCTCCTCATCATCCTAAAGGTTAGCGATGGGTACTTCAACAACGTGACGGTTTAACAAGTGTCCTTGTCGCTGTTTTGGGAAGAAATATTCCCGAAGTCGGTAAATCTACCGTTTTGGATATAAAGATTTATTGATTGATCCGTGAATATCCTGACTCAAACGTGTCACTTCTGAAACATACCCAGTAATTGCTTCGTGGCTCTTGCAGACGAAGTTGAATGGCACATAAGCAAGGAAATTGCTTCTCGGAACGTCAGATAACTGCATCAGATCCCAGATCAAGACTGTATAAACTGACAACGAGATCACAGAAAACGAGATTAACAACATCCACTCACAGAAAACTATGACTTTTCAAGAAATTCTACAATCCCTGATTTCTCAATTGAATTCTGCAACCTCATCTCCTGTCTTGCAAACTTCAGGTGCTACCAGTAACGAGGTGATTTTCGAGTCTAATATTGATGGAACTCGCTATTATCTTGTCCGTTGTCAACCGAAATCAAATCCGTCGGTACAACTGAGTCAACGAGAACAGGAAATTGCGAAATTAGTTGCTGAGGGTTTACCGAATAAATGTATCGCCAAGGAACTCGGTATTAGTCAGTGGACAGTTTCCACTTATCTCCGTCGAATTTTCGGTAAATTAAATGTGAGTACCCGAGCTGCAATGACTGCTAAATTGTTAGGAGATCAGTTATTAGCCAGTTAAATCAATCGATTCAGTTAACAGAGAAAAAAGCCGTCCCCGCTTGTTACTTAAAAAGCGACTGATGGGGGTGCAAAAAATCTGCTATAAATGGAAAGATTGGGTTGGATACAATGAGATGGATCATTTTGAAGTCGGTCGTTTGTGGAATGAAAATGCTCCAGCTTGGACGGCTCTTTCTCGTCAGGGTT
>CAZNCM010000160.1:2616-4870 GCA_964571155.1 uncultured Lyngbya sp.
GATGTTTACCGAGATTTAGTCAATACTCCGGCTTTTCTCGAAGTTCTACCGGATATTGACGGGTTAGAGGGTTTAGATATTGGGTGCGGCGAAGGGTCTAATACTCGAAAGTTAGCCAGTTTAGGGGCTAAAATGGTCGGAATTGATATTTCCTCTATCTTCATTCAAGAGGCAATTTCTCAAGAAAAGATTGAACCGTTGGGAATTAAGTTTCTTGTTGCAAGTGCGTTAGAACTTCCGTTTGCAGATCAAAGATTTGACTTTGCAACAGCATTTATGAGTTTAATGGATATGCCGAATTATGACATCGCACTGCGGGAAGCTTTTCGGATTCTCAAACCGGGAGGATTTTTGCAGTTTTCAATCACTCATCCCTGCTTTGATACACCCCATCGGAAAAATTTACGAGATGAAATGGGGAAAACCTATGCGATTGAAGTTGGAGGATATTTTGATAGAATTGATGGACAAATTTCGGAATGGATTTTCGGTTCAGCCCCGGAAGAACTTCAACAACAATGGCCTCTGTTTCGGATTCCATTTTATCATCGTACAATAAGTGAGTGGTTAAACTTACTCATTGATGTCGGTTTCGTTCTCGAAAAATTCGTTGAACCGAAAGCCAATGATGTCGTTACCACTCACTATCCGCAGATGCAAGATTCACAAGTTGTCGCTTACTTTTTACAAGTTCGGTGTCGTAAGCCGGGTTAAATCAGAATTAATCAAAAGCAATATATTCTGAGCGAACCCATCCCGTTAAACCATCAACTGAAGAAACATAATACCAGTTGACACCATCATTACTTTTACCTTGTTCGATCACTTCAACAGGTTCTCCATTTTGAAGCGAACCGAGTGAAGAAGCCAAGCTTGGTGTTGTCCGCAGGTTAATCGGACGACCATCTGTTGAAATTCGAGCCGCAACAATAGAGTTATCTGTTACCATTGTATTGTACTCTTTATTGCTGCTGAGTTCTAAACAAGAAAAGGGTAAATTCACAGTTCCCCAACCTTGTCCGGAAGCCGAAAAATCAGCAAAAATTTCTGCGTAGGGTTGACCATCACTAAAGTTTCCATAACGACGGACTTTGTAGTAACCGTTTTGTAATGTTCCAACTCCTTGTCCGTAGTCGTTGTAGGTCAAACATCTAGAGTTTTTCAGATAGATATAGTCGGGGTTGCTGTAGTAAACTCGACTCGCAGACGCAGCAGAAGCGAAAGTGCTAAATGTTGACAAACCTGTAATTAAGGTGCTAGCAAATAAAGCAGCGACTTTTCCGAAGAATAGTTTCATGGAAGTTCTCCTTGGGTGGTGAAAAAGTGGTCAGAGTTGAAAACTGGGGGAGTATAGCCGATTTCTTTTGTGGAATGATCAAGTTATCGGCTAGAATGAATTGGCTTTAAACTTCGTATACAGCCTTGAGAATGTTTAATTTGTTGCGGATCATCAAGGTATAGGTTTCGAGTGCATCTAATTCTTCTTGGGTAATCATTAGATTTTGCTCGTGTAACGATTTTAGCCGAGTTTGACGAACTTTGGTTTGGGATTTAGACTTAGGTAGATCCTGATTTTTACAGTCCCGAGTTCGGTGTTGATTGTCGGGAATTAAAGTGGTCGTGTCCATAAAATTTACAGGTAAGGTTTACAGGTAAAGGTTAGGGATTAAGGGTTCAAATTATCGGTAAAAAGTGATAATTTGGACAAGCTGCGGAAGACTTTTTAACTGAATGTAACGTTTGATTTTCCAGCGTTCTGCGATGAGAACGATCTAATTATAGTTTTGTTTTAATTTGCTACTTTGAAGATTTAAAGCTTATAGAAATGAGCTTTTTTCAGTTTTAAATTGTTGATTTTATTCTATTGTGGTTTGATATTTGATTTTATCTTTCAATTCAACTTTGCCCGAAAGTTTGCTTGAAGTTGATTTGAACAGCCAGGGATGAGTTGACTTAACCTATGTTCCCGGTGACGACTTCAGATTCTTGTTTAAATTGAGTGATGCACTCTGGCACAAGTATGTATCTTTCGTCGTTTTTTTGAGGCCTGACCAACTGATCAAAGGTGACGATTGAGAATAATTCAGGGAAGCTAACTCAACTGTAGCTGCTGCTTTTTGGGGAGCGATCTGAGCATGAACACTAATTGTAGTAACTAAAGCAGTTGCCGTGAGTAAGATTTCAGTGAATGTGATTTTCATCGTTTCCTTTCTCCTAGATAACATCGGATCGTTTGCGTTTGAACCGCTTGTAC
>CAZNCM010000160.1:4912-5250 GCA_964571155.1 uncultured Lyngbya sp.
AGCTACCAACTTCAATAATGGTATTGAATTGGTCTACGGTGCTTAACATTTTTCACTCCTCTAATTATGGGCTTCAGCATGGGCTATTTTTAGAAAAAAAATGGGAGTTGCTTGTTGAACTCAAATAATACGGAAACTAGAGTACAACTCCCATTTATAAGCACCTGAAATTTAGTTGTAGAGCGGCTCACCACTGGCCGTTCCATTTCCGTATTCTGTCATGTGTTCAACAAAAATGTCCCCTTGTTCACGATTTCCTGGGGATAGGGTGAAAACCACATTATCCGTATTGGCTTCACCTGCTTCTTGAGAAGCAAAAATTACAACTTCGTTGTTGA
>CAZNCM010000160.1:5286-12755 GCA_964571155.1 uncultured Lyngbya sp.
TGTCAATTCCTAAAGATTCCGCTAAATTTGTTAAGCGAGTGCTAACAGCATGAGCGCGGCGTTCTGGTGTATAGGAACCTTTAGGATCGCTTGAGGAAAGAGTTTCTCTCCAAATAATTAAAGGCTCAGAACCAACTTGAACAACTTGGGTTTCAACAACAGGATAATCACCTAATAGATCGGGATTATCCAAGTCATAGGTTTCACGAACCACCATAGGAACTGTACCGAATTCGTTTTCTTCAGCACTGATTTCGACAACTTCAAAAACGACCCGATCTCTTACATAGGTATTAGAAGGCTTGGCTTCGACTTGAGAAACTGTACCGACTAAACCTGCGTTGATGGTGCTTTTCATGTTAGTTTACCTAGAGGTAATGTTCAGAGTAAGGAGTTGTTTGGCTTGCGATACTCTTTAAGGTAAGGCAAAATCAAGGTCGCTGTCAGTAAGAACAAAGTGATGTGTTCCGAGGTGATCTAGGTCTGGAGGTAAGGGGAAAGTAAGCAAAAAGTGAGGGGGATCACAATACGGAGGTGATAAACGTTCTTGTCTCTCTGGGGATTTATAAGCTAAAAGCACGAGTGATCAAGCGATTGAGCCGGGTCAAGCGATTTTCAGCCTTCTCGATCAGTAATTATTCTCATTAGACGACTCGCCTTCGCTTCTTCTATATATATTGTTTCCCGAGATCACGCCAAACCCACTCACTCCACTACTGAGCAGAAACAACCGTTTAGCTGTCTAGGGTTGGCATCAGTCTCGTCATAGACTGCTCTGACAAGAGATTTG
The DNA here is from genome assembly GCA_964571155.1 of uncultured Lyngbya sp. Classification (GTDB taxonomy): domain Bacteria; phylum Cyanobacteriota; class Cyanobacteriia; order Cyanobacteriales; family Microcoleaceae; genus Capilliphycus. Next base: position 6,077 of record CAZNCM010000160.1, read on the forward strand.
CATAGATCCGCTCCAATTTAACAGAAACTTATTTCAATCAAAATTGTATTCAAAAATATTCTTCTGCAAAAATGTATAAGTCTGTATGAAAAACTTGTAAAAATCTATTCATTGAAGATGAGTTTCGCTATAATTCAGATCGAAGCTTAACTTTGATTGTTATCTTTTGATTCCAGGTCTCATACTTCGGAATGATCAACAAGATTAATGGGATGTTTAGATGATCAAACTTTTTAACACGATAACAATTATTATCTTCTCATTTTTGGCTCTATTCCTACTATTTTCATCTTCTCATGCTGCTGTATCAGATCAAACCATCGTCTTGACCCATGAACAAGGGTACTATCCTCTAGGTTTAAATATAGAACTCTTAGAAGATTCAACTGGAAAACTAACTATTGAACAAGTGAGTTCACCCAAATACAACAGTCAGTTTACTAAAAATCAGGAAAGTATACCGAACTTAGGATTTACAAATTCTGTTTATTGGGTGCGCTTTCCCGTCTTAAATGCTACAGAAAAAACCACAGATTGGCGTTTGAAATTAGATGAGTTAACCTTATCTTCTATAGAGGTTTATAGTCCAGTTAATCCTGGGGAGGGTTCAACTTCCTTTTCTGTCAAAAAAACGGGATATGCTTTACCCTTTTCTACTCGGGATTTTCCTCATCGATTTTTTATTTTTAAACTCTATTTACCGCCTCAAACAAAACAAACAATCTATCTCCGTTTGCAGACAACAGGTTTAATGAATATTCCCTTGAGTCTGTGGTCAGTTGATGCTCTAATGAAACACTTACAAACCGAAGGATTCATCTTTGGTATTTACTATGGTTTCATGCTAATTATGATTGGCTACAACTTTTTTATCTGGTTGACTTTACGGGATAAAAGTTATGGTTATTATGTCTTATTTTTATTTACAAATATGACTTTTAACAGTTTCAGGAATGGATTTACTAATCAATACTTATGGATTGACCAACCCGGATTAAATGATTATATTTTTTCAGTCACACTCGGTCTATTTTTACTGAGCTTCATTAAATTTACTACAACTTTTTTAAACACTAAAGTTTTTACTCCTTTATGGGATAAAGTCTTAAATGGTTTATGTATTGGCATATTGTTTTCAATCTTATTATCGAGTTTTTTCCATTCAAACATAATGTTTATTTTTATTTTAGGGTTAGCATTACTCACCTATTGGATTATTTTTATTGCGATCATAATCACCTGGAGGAGAGGACAAAAACAGGCTCGTTACTTTTTCTTTGCCGAACTGTTTGGATTAATACTGGCTAACCTAACAATATTTTCCAATTGGGATTTACTTCCGAGCCAGTTTCAGATTTTAAACACCTATCCCGGTTTAGGAATTTTACCAACAGCTCTCTGTATAGCGCTGGCTTTAGCTGATAGAATTAATATAATTAAAGAACAAAAAGAGCAGGCTCAAACAGAAACACTAAGGATAAAAGAACAGTTTAATACTACTCTCAAACAAGCCAATGATCAACTTGAAAAACGAGTCGAAGAACAGACCGCAGAACTTCAGCACGCTAAACGTATAGCTGAAGCAGCACACCAAGCTAAAAGTCAACTGATTGCCAATGTGAGTCATGAGTTAAGAACGCCTTTAAATGGGATTTTAGGCTATGCTCAAATCTTACAACGAGAAGCCAACTTAACCGCCAAACAAAAACAGGGTTTAGATGTCATTTACAGTTGTGGTTTTCAGCTTTCCTCACTGATCAATGAAATGCTAGATCTGTCTAAATTTGAATCATCATTTTCACCTCCTCAATCAATGTTTGAGACTGAAAATATTATTGGGTTTAGTGGCGAACGGTGTAAAATTTTAGTTGTTGATGATCGCGCAGAAAATCGTTCTGTTCTCAAAAATTTACTAGAATCATTGGGTTTTACCGTTCAAGAAGCTGATAATGGACAGCAAGGAATAGAACAGGTTAAAGCTTTTCAACCGGATTTAATCATTACAGATTTGATTATGCCTGTTAAAGATGGTTTGGAAATGATTCAACAGTTACGTCTATCTCCAGAATATCAGAATTTACCGATCATCGTTGCCTCGGGAAGTGCGTCTAATAAAGTACAACAACTAGCTCTAGAATGTGGATGTAATGACTTAATTACTAAACCAATCCACATTGATGAACTCTTACAAAAGCTCCAAACTCATTTACAGTTAATTTGGATTTATGCAGAAGAAGATAATGAGGAAAATTCGCCGGAAAAACAAAACAGAGAATCTTCTCTTGTTATTCCTCCCGTCGAAGAACCTGTTTATCTTCAACAATTTGACGAATAATTGATCATCTTATTCCTGTACCGTTTCCTACAATTTTTGTCGTATACAAAAAATCAAGAATAAAATTAATTAAATCTTGAGCATAGTCTTGATCGTGAGAAAGATTTCCTGCCATAAAGCTAACGGGATTATTAATTTTTTTGCAATTCCCGCAACCAGTTGTCCTAATGAAGACATTTTTTCACTCAAAACTAACTGAGATTGAGCTTTTTTAAGTTGGGCTGTTCGCTGTTTAAGTTTTTGTTCAAGCTGACTGTTAAGTTCGGCAAGTTCTTGATTTTTATCTGCTAATTCTTGAGTCAATGAACGCAACTTTAATTGTAAGTTGATTCGAGCTAAAACTTCTTCTTGTTGAAACGGTTTTGTAATGTAGTGTACCGCACCCAACGATAAGCCTTTAACTTTTTTTTCAGTGTCGGCTAAAGCAGCCATAAAAATAATCGGTAAATCTTGATAACTTGGATTGGTTTTAATCCGCCGACAAGTTTCAAACCCATCAATTCGATCAAATGATTAAATTACCAAGTCTACCTGAGGAGAGAGTGATTTTTATATCTGTAGACGGATTAAATTTACTCATAATCACTATAAATTTAAGACAAGGTTAAAACAATCAAAAACCTGAAAATAAAGGGTCTGGAGAAGATTATGAAAAAGTTTTTAAGCGGTCTAACTATTGCTTTTGTCGGGTTAAATCTCGGCATACCCGCATTCGCACAGTTCGGAGAAATGGATGAAATGGATCGAGAAGAAGCTCTCGATACGCCAACTCAACAGGCGATCATCTGTGATTATAGATATAAAATTGGTGAAGTGGGATGGGAACGAGAGAGTGCCAGTGGAACCACGAGTTTAGAGGCTAAAGATGCACGCGATCAACGCATTGATCGTTTAGAAGAAGAAGCGGCTGAACAAGGACAAGAACTGGAAGTCGTTTATACCCAATGTCGCGATCCTTATGGTCGAAATTAATTTATTCCCAACCTACTCAGTTGCATAACAATCGGTTCTGTTGTGATATAAAGACGGAAATTGAAGTCAGCAACAGAACCTAGTTTTGTCAAAATGTCCATACAGCTTATTAACTTGAATTATACCAATTTTATTGATAAAATTGACAAAATCGATCTGCTTTAGTTGTTCAGAAAAAAATTAATATTATGACTGCCACTCTATCTAACCCTTCTTCCATTGAATCTTACTTAGGGGATGAAGCCGAAAGCTTACTAACTTACAAAGCCAAATATCCTCAAGATCAATTACATTTACCAGGGGGTGACTTTGTTGAGCGAGTTTTTACTCAAAGCGATCGCCATCCCCAAGTTTTACGAAGTCTTCAACAACTTTATTCGACAGGTAGACTTGCTAATACAGGCTATGTTTCGATCTTACCTGTTGACCAAGGAATCGAACATTCAGGTGCTGCTTCTTTTGCACCCAACCCCCTCTATTTTGACCCCGAAAATATTATCAAACTTGCTTTAGAAGGCGGTTGTAACGCGGTTGCAACGACGTTAGGTGTGTTGGGAATGATGTCCAGAAAATACGCTCATCGTATCCCTTTTATCGTTAAACTCAATCATAACGAACTCCTCACCTATCCTAACGCTCACGACCAAATTATGTTTGCTAATGTCGAACAAGCTTGGAATTTAGGCGCCGTTGCAGTGGGAGCAACAATATATTTTGGTTCTCCCGAATCTAGCCGTCAAATTCAAGAAGTCAGTCGAGCTTTTGCTCACGCTCACAAACTGGGAATGGTAACAATATTATGGTGTTATCTTCGCAATGATGTTTTTAAACAAGACCAAGATTATCATTTAGCGGCAGATTTAACAGGTCAAGCCAATCATCTAGGTGTCACTTTAGAAGCCGATATTATTAAGCAAAAATTACCTCAATGTAATCGAGGTTATGAAGCGGTTGCTCAAGCCACAGGTGAAAAATATGGTCGGACTCATGAGTTAGTTTATTCTGAACTGACAAGCGATCATCCGATTGATTTGACACGCTATCAAGTTCTCAATTGCTATGCGGGTCGCAGTGGTTTAATTAACTCCGGTGGTGCTTCTGGAAAAAGTGATTTTGCGGAAGCTGTCCGAACTGCGGTGATTAATAAACGAGCGGGTGGATGTGGATTAATTTCAGGTCGAAAAACATTTCAACGTCCGTTTTCTGAAGGGGTTAAACTGTTTCATCTGATTCAAGATGTCTATCTGTCTTCAGAAATCACAATTGCTTAATTGATTCAAGTTATTTATAGTCTCCGTTTCTTCGTTCGATTAAAAGCGGAGACTTCTACAGAGTCTTAACGTTGATGAACAGTCCCTTAAAACCAACCGGAGCAACCAACGAATTAGCCAAAGAACGCAATCGTGCAGCCGCAGAACGCACACTAACTTCTTGGATTCAAAATAGTCTAGCACTCATTGGTTTTGGAATCGCATTCGATCAAATATTTGAGGCTTTACAGCAGACATTACCACAACAAAACGGAGAAATCCTCCTAAAATTTTCTCAGGTCTTAGGATTAAGTTTAATTGCACTCGGAATCGCTTTACTCGTCATTGCTATCATCCAATATCGCGTTTTGGTTAAATCTATCCAACGAGATAACTACATCTTAATATCCAGTTTTCCTCTCAATATTGCCATCGGGAGTTCTGTGTTAATATTTGGTTTAGCGGCAGCGATCATTATTTTGCTTTAATTCTATTTTGAACTACAAAGTTCTAATCAAAATTCCAACAAAAGCCACGATTCCAATAATCACTAACCCCAGTGCAACGGTTAATCCTAAAGAGCGACGAGGGGTATAAATATAATCTCCAAAACGCTGAATATGTCGTAACTCATTGCGATGTTCTATAATAGCCGCAATCATCGCATAAATACCCAAAGCAATAAAACTCAAGCCAAGAGTACGAGACAAACGTATGGGATTAACTCGAACTGCTACATTTTGAAAGCTTAAAATAGCACTGACAATTCGATCAATTCCGAAACCGAAACTAATCAGCGATAAACAAGTTCTAATCCAAGCCATTAAGGTTCGTTCAGCCGCCGCTCGGTTGCGTTCTTTTGCGAGTTCGGCTTGGGGGTTTAGGGGAGGAGGAGGATTATTCTGCACGGAAAAATTGGGGAGTCGGATAGGTGGGCAATTGATAACTGGTTCGTTCTATTTTGCTGTTATATTCACCATTTGCATAAAGGGTTAAAACTCGAAATCCGGGTGTAGCACCCTGATCAAAAGTCAACTCATCTTCCTGGGGTTTAAACTGTACACAAGTCGAAGGACAACCCCAATAAACAACCCCATTCCGAATGGTTTCAAACGCTTGATGAATATGCCCAAAAATCACTAATTTTACCTGAGAATAGCGATCAATGACGGCAAAAAAATCTTCTGGATTTTGTAACTTAATTTCATCCATCCACTTTGATCCAATTAGCACAGGCGGATGATGTAAAGCAATTAATGTTGGTTGATCGGGATGCTGTTGTAACTGAGACTCTAAATCTTTTAAAGATTCAGAGGTTAATTCACCGTGAACTTTTCCCGGAGATTGACTATTCAACAAAATAAACTTCCAATTACTGATATTAAAGGCTTTTTTAATTGAAATAGGTGTTTTTTTAAGAATAGATTCCGCTACGGATAAATCATCGTGATTTCCCGGTATCCAATAGGTGGAAGTATTAAACGGTTGAATAAGTGCTTGTAACTGTTGGTAAGATGCGCTGGTTTCATCTTGAGACAAATCTCCTGTGATCAGCAAGACATCGGGGTTAATATTGAGTTGACGAATCAATTCCAATACTGCGATCAAAGAATCAGCAGTCGTTAAACCCATCATTTTTTGATCGGGGTTCGCAAACAAATGAGTATCGGAAATTTGAATCACTTGTATCGGTTTAGTTTGAGGCATAATTCACGAATTGATTGATTTTGAGGTTGAAAATAGACATTACTGATCAGACTGCGGCTATACTCGGTATGGAGAGCAGCAGGAGTCTATAATGTCCTACGATCGCGAAAAGCAAGTTGCAATTGAAGCCACCTTATCGGCTGCGAAATTGTGTGAAAAAGTCCGTCAGGATATTCCCCCCGCTATGGAAAAAGGCGATAAAAGCCCCGTTACCGTAGCAGATTTGGGTTCACAGGCGATTATTTGTAAAGCCATTAGTGAAGTCTTTTCCCATGATCCCATTGTCGGGGAAGAAGACGCGACGGAATTACGCAAGCCGGAAATGGCGGAAAACTTGGCAAAAGTCACCGAATATGTTAAAGGTGAGATTGCCGATGCCACATCCGAACAGGTGACAACCTGGATTGATCGGGGA
>CAZNCM010000161.1:0-6804 GCA_964571155.1 uncultured Lyngbya sp.
ACACTAAATCCAAATTTACCAGAACTATATTTAAGCCAAAGTTCATCTATAGCTTGTAAAGTTGTACAGGGCAGAATTTCTATATCCTTTTTATCTAAAAGCAGATCATCAGCTAACTTGTTACAAGCTTGATTGATTAAAATCAATGTTTGTCTATCAGCAGATTGCCATTGTTTATCTTTGAGTAAGTTCTCTAACGTTTTATACTTGAAGTCTTGAGTTGGTTCTTCTATTTTTCTGGAAAACTTTTTAGTTTGTAATATATTCTCATCTTTAGATTCAGAATTTTGGGTTTTTTGTGCAGAATGAGAAACTTGTTTTAAAATTTCGTTAACTTGATTAGCCTGTGAATTAAAGAATTGAGTTTGATTCCTTTCTAAATTTTCTTGGATGGATGATAATTTTTCAACAATTACCTGTGATTGACGTTTCTCTAAATCTTCTAATTCGGCTGTGAGATTAGCTTGAATAGATGAAATTAGTTGTTTTTGTATCTTTTGTAGTTGTGGCTGAATTTGCTGCGAAATTTCTTGAATAATATTTTCTGTTAAGCCACTATTATTTTTTTCTATATATGATGGAATATTAGCGATTTGAGAGTTAATTTCAGTCCTTTCTTTTTGTGCTTCTTTGAGTTGTGATTCAAGATTTAAGAGCCTCAGTTGAATTTCGGACGGATCAAAAGGCTGAAATTGTTTGAGTATAGATAAAATTTCAGCCTCTCGTTGTTCAATTGCTGAAATTTTTTCACTGACTTGGTTCAACAGAGTATAGATCTGTTGCAATTGAAGGTACACATCAGACTGATTAGAGGTCAAGGCTCAAATTACCAACCCTTCTGTACTAAAAATACATCGGCGATAGAGAAGTGTCAATAATTCAGAACCCACTCAAATATTTGTTGGGTTTCGCGATCCCGACCGAACCCACAGAAATTTGTGGCAAAATTCGACATAATAGGGGAATAGACGAAGCCAGGGTAATAAACGCTCTATGAATACAGTCGATTATCTCCGAATTAGCTTAATAGACCGTTGTAACTTCCGATGTCAATATTGTATGCCGGAAGGGGCGGAGATGGACTATATTTTGCAGCAGAACCTCCTCACTAATGATGAACTGTTAACGCTGCTGCGAGAGGTATTTATTCCGGTGGGGTTTACTCGCTTTCGGCTAACCGGGGGTGAACCATTGTTGCGTCCGGGAGTGGTAAACTTAGTTGAAGAAATTTCGGCCTTTCCCGAAACCCAAGATTTGGCGATGACCACGAACGCCTTTTTGCTTGCAAACATGGCGCAACCGTTGTATAATGCAGGATTAAGGCGAATTAATATTAGTTTGGATTCTCTCGATCCCGATACGTTTAATCAGATTATTGGCAACCGAGGACGCGATCGCTGGCAACAGGTTTGGGAGGGAATTCAAGCGGCTTATCGGGTTGGGTTCGATCCCCTGAAGTTGAATGTGGTGGTGATTCCGGGGGTAAACGACCAAGAAGTGTTAGACCTGGCTGCTTTAACGATAGATCGTCGTTGGCACGTGCGGTTTATTGAGTTTATGCCGATTGGAAATGGTCAATTGTTTGATGATTGCGGTTGGATCGCATCAGTTGACCTCAGACAACAAATTCGCGATCGCTGGGGGTTAAGCGAATCTCATGTCCGGGGAAATGGCCCGGCGGATGTGTTTCAAATTCCAGGTGCTAAAGGAACACTGGGCTTTATCAGTCAGATGTCGGAATGTTTTTGCGATCGCTGTAACCGGATGCGCTTTTCAGCCGATGGTTGGTTGCGTCCCTGTCTCCTCAATGAAACGGGTCAGATAGACCTGAAAACCCCGCTTCGTCAAAGTGTTTCCTTTGAGGAGTTGCGAGAACGGGTAGAATACTTACTTCGCATCAAACCCGATATCAACTTCAAACAACGAGAAGCAGGGACAACCGACGGTTATAGTCGCACCATGTCCCAAATTGGCGGTTAGTTGTTGAGAGGGGAGAGGAGAAGAAAGCAGCGTTATTGTTTTGATTCCCTTCTCAAATTCTTCCTTCCTCTACGAACAACCAACCCACAGACCATAATTAAGCTTGACGTGAGTAATACTCAACCACCAACAGTTCGTTAACTTGGAGTGCGACCCATTCGCGATCAATAACACTATTCACCTTAGCGAGCAGTTTTTCTTTGTCTAACTCCAGGTGAGAGGGAACATTCGCAAGCCCCGGATACTGGAGGTTGGCTTTCACCATTTCGCGAGATTTTTCCTTATTTCTGATCCCAACTACATCTCCAGGACGACACTGATAGCTGGCAACATCGACGACCCGATCATTAACAGTAACATGACCATGATTGACGAGTTGACGAGCGCCAGGAATTGTCGGAGCCATCCCTAACCGGAAGATGGTGTTATCCAGACGCATTTCTAACATTTGCAGCAATACCTGACCCGTTGAACCTGTGGCTCGACGTGCTTTTTTGACATAACGCAGCAATTGCTTTTCAGAAAGACCGTAATTAAACCGGAGTTTCTGCTTTTCTTCCAAACGAATGGGGATAAGAGCGTCTAGCGACTTTCCGGGTTAATCCGGGTAAGTCTCCTAAACGACGAACAATCCTTAGACGGGGGCCTCTATATCGAGACATTTAACTTCCTCTCTCCATAATATTTATTACCAAACCTCTATTTTAGTCTTCTAACACACCAACAATCAACTCCTAATTTGAAGTCGAGTCAGAAGCGAAAAAGTAATGATATGATAATCGGGAACTTTAACCAACGGTTATCGTAAAGTCTGTTCTCTGTTGGGGCGTGTTCCCTTGCAACTTGCGGGGTTAGACGGCTTGAACAGCGAAGTCTTCTATAACTGTGGCAAAATCTTCTCGATCACTTTTTATTTATAATTTGCTATGATTTCTTCTTTGTTATCCCGTTGGACTTTTTTGAGATTTTCCGACAATAGACAGCAGGGTTGGCGTTGGCTGTCGCGAATTGTGTTATCTATAGGTACGGTGAGTTTACTGGCGGCGCCGGTGAGGGCGTTTCCCTCTTTTAATTTAGTCAATGAGAAGGATTACAGAAGGTGTGCTGAGGGTTTACGCGATGCGGGAATTACTCCTTTACTCTCCTCTCAAGCCTGTGCGGGGGTAATTCGTCCTAGAGATTTGTCTGAATGTGTGGTGAGTATTCGAAATACTGGACAAATTAGTGGTGAAGAAGCGCTGGTGGGTTGTGTGAGTGTGCGGCGTCCGAAAGAGTTGGGAATTTGTGTGAGTGATATTGTTACAGAAGGTCGCGGTGTTGAACCTTTAAATGTGTTAAATAGTTGTGCTTTAAGTTTACTCCCTGAACGTCATTCTTTTTGTGTTCTAGGATTAGCAGAAGTTCATCGAGATGTTCCGGTTGATGACTTATTAAATATTTGTCTGAACCCACCGGAACAGTTTACAGATTTGGATTTGGAGTTGGAGGTTGTACCGGATATGGATGAACCTCTGTAGGATTAATCGTCTTTAACAGCATTTGAAAGACTTTTTCGGCTGCTTGTTTAACGGATGGACTCAGTTCCCAACCAAAGTTTAAAGATTCAGCTTCGATTAAATAAACGCTAACGTCTTGCGGGAAGTTGTCTTGAAAAATTCGACGACCCGCAGCTAAAGCATGATCCCATCGAAAATCATGTAAATTGTAACTCGCTTCGGGTAATTGTTCGAGTTCAGTACCGGGAACTTCAAAAATTGCACCGGGTTCAGAACCCGTTGAACTCGCATCAATAATGATTAATTGTTGGCTTCCTCTGGCTTGAAACATGACTTCCATTCCCGCTGTTCCACAGTCGAAAATTCGCACGTTTGGATGGGGGTTTTGGGCGAGATATTGTTGTAAACGTTGAGCAATAATGACTCCGACCGCATCATCACAACGATTGAGATTTCCGCATCCTATAATTGTTAGCATTGATTTGTCAAATATTATTATAACCGATAGTTGTACAACATGATCACAACCAACACCCAACTCACCCTGGAAGAATTTCTCGCCCTTCCCGAAACCGACTTAAACTATGAATTAATTAATGAAAAAGTAGTTCCTAAAATAGTACCCAAACGTTTTCATTCTCGACTCACAGGTACTTTGTATACCCTCTTAACCGAATGGTGTAAAAATAAAGGAGAAGTGGGGATAGAATGGGCTGTTGTTCTCAAAAGAAATAACCGAGATTGGGTTCCAATCCCTGACTTACTTTATATTTCCTACACTCGTCTTCCGTTAGAACGATTTGAGGATGAAGCCTGTCCGGTTCCCCCAGAATTAGCCATTGAAATTATATCACCCGATCAAACCTTTGGGGAGATGAGCGAAAAAGCAATTGATTATCTAAATGCGGGAGTATCGAGGGTTTGGGTGGTTGACTCGAAAGCAAAAACCATCACCATTTTTTATCCCGACGCGCCCCCACAAACCAAACGAGATGAAGCAACTTTGAGCGATAATTTATTAGAAGAAATAACATTTACTCCCCAACAAATTTTTAAAAAAGCAGGTATTGTTTAAAATGAATCTAAATTTCAACAACTCGCTGAAATTCTCGAAAGTCAGGAAAAAATTATCGGGTCAAACTGCCATTATTTCTGAACCTGATTTGACAAACTTTAACTGATGAGGATAAACAGTTTCCACGCCAATTGTTTCCATAAATACATCGGGTTCATTCTCGGTAGCGGGAATAAAATCTCCTCCGGCTTCTGCTTTAACCCACCCGCCAAATAACTCAACAAGATAGGCTTCATTGTGATTGAAAACCTCAACAATAGTTCCGGCTGTTCCTTTGGGTGCAACCCCGCCATCGGAAAGAAAAATCGCTTCTGTTAAACTAACCGCATCAAATAACTGAAATTGTTTCATTGCTGCCTCCCATATCGTTCTGGAAATGCGGTGACAAATCGAGCAACGTCTTCGCCAAAGCGTACAATCCAAATTGTACGGATTTGCCAAGATACTCCAGATATACCTGTTACTAGGATAACAGCTTGATAGCGATCGCCATAATCATTCTGTCCGACCAATTGTAACTGTTCCAACGAGAGTTGAGCAAGAATGACAATTATAGTTTCAGTTAAGAGAGTGGGCATAGCCCACCCTACAAATAGTTTTAAGCCGTGCGGAACCGGGCTAATTCTTCACCTGTTTTCGCATCGTGGGCGTGAACTGTACACACCAAACAAGAGTCAAAAGAACGCGCCACATGACCCACTTCTACGGGGTCATTTTTATCAGCAATTGGGGTACCAATTAACGCTTCTTCGATAGGGCCGCGAACACCTTCGCCATCACGGGGGCCGATATTCCAAGTCGAAGGGGCGAGAATTTGATAGTTTTTAATCTTACCATCTTCAATTTCGACCCAATGACATAAAGCACCACGACTGGCTTCAGTTGCCCCCCAACCCCGTCCGTCTTTTTGAGTGGGTTTAATATACCAGGGTTCTCGCAGTTTAAACTCGCGTAAACAACGTTCGACTTCTCGGTATAATTTCACTTGTTCGTGCATTCGGGCTAACTGACGCAAATGCACACTCGGCCCACCCATTTTCTTGAACATATCGAGGATAAAACCGTCGTAATGTTGCCAGCTTTCACCATGATGTCCGCCTGCAACGAGTTGACGAGAAAGTGAACCGACTTCCATCCGTCCAAAATCTTGGTGTTTAACGGCGGTTGACCAAGTATAAGCCCCTTCTAAAAAGTCTACATCATTGTTTTGTTGGGGAACGGTAAAACGGTCAAACGGATGTACATCTTCGTTTCCTTCTTCGTACCAAGAATGGGTGGTATTCTCGCGAGTGAAATGATGTTCCATCAGTTGATGGGTGTCGCTAAAACTATCATAAACCCCACTTTTCATAATTACCGCCCCGTTGCGTCCGGCAATTGTTGGGCGTTGATATCTATCTTCGTGGGGAAGATAACCCCAACTCATATATTTACCCGTTCCCATCCCGAATTTATCTAACCCAATATCTAACCCCATTCGCCAATAAAAACCTAAGTCGGAATTTAGATGATTTGGACTTTCACTCAACCAAGCCATAAAATCATCATAGGATTGAATTTCTTCATAACGTTCCAACGAACAACCCAACCAAACGGGTTCTAACCAATTGGTACGAAAATATTCTAAAATCGACCAAGCTCGGGTAATATCGGTTAACGTTGGCGCACACATTACCCCACCGGGAACCATAAAACTTGAATGGGGCCATTGTCCACCAAACAACGCATAAATTTCAACGGGTTTGGCAGAAATAGTGACGCCAATTTCGTAGGATTTTCCGGTATAAGCGGCAAACCGACGACAAGCTTCTTCGTAAAAACGGCTATTTTGATATTTTTTGTTCGTTAAGTCAATCGCAAATAGGCCGTAAAAATAACGGGGATGGCTTTGAATGGTTTCGACTAATTGACCTAAATTTCGGGCTAAAATTGCATTGCGAGGAACTTCGGTTTCCCAAGCGGTATCCAATGCCCAAGATGCACAAGTCAGGTGAGAGGCACCGCAAATTCCACAAACTCTCGGGGTAACAATTAATCCAGCTTGGGGGTCTTTTCCGCGTAGAATTACTTCAAACCCGCGAAACAGTTGGGCTTGAGTCCAAGCGTTAACGACCTGGCCGTCTTGGATATCAACTCGGACATCTAAGTCTCCCTCAACTCGACCGACGGGGGAAATATCTAAGGTTTCGATAGATGTTCGTTGTGCAACCATGTTGTTCTCTCTCTCAATTAATTTAGTGAACAGAGGACAGG
>CAZNCM010000161.1:6816-12663 GCA_964571155.1 uncultured Lyngbya sp.
ATTATGAATTATGAATTATGAATTTTCCCTATTTCCTCTTTTAGTTTTTTCAAAGTCGGTTAAACGGTGAAAATGTCTTCTTCTGCCCATTTGGGGGTTGAATCTTTGGCGACAACGGTTAATAGGGCGTAGTCTTTGCGGTTGACACCTGTGGGTAATTCTTTGGGGACTCCCATCACGGTTTGGGTTTTAAAGACGGTTCCGGGTTTGAGGTCATGGAACGGAAATTCGGGTTCGGTACAGCCGAGACAAGGCATTCCAGCGCGGGTTTTGGAGGAGACTCGGTTCCACAAAATCCGGTTACAGGAAGAATGAGTCATCGGTCCGCGACACCCTAAGTCGTAAAATAGACAACCGCCCCGTTGTCCGAAGTCGGAGGTTGAGGCTTTGTACGCGAAGTGAATGTTACGGGTACATCCGGTTTGGGTGAAACTCTTGAAGAAGGTTTCAGGACGATGAAATTCGTCTAGGGTGATATCATCGAGTCTTCCGGTGGCAACGGCAACTAAAATTTGAGTAATCCAGTCGGGATGGGCCGGACAACCGGGAATGTTGATGACGGGAAATCCAGCTTGACTGAGGTAGTCGGGGCCGAGAAAGCCGCCTTTTTGCCGTTTAAGGAATTGTAACCCTTCCGACTCGCTGGGGTTGGGTGACATTGCGGGAATACCGCCATAGGTTGCACAGTCTCCGACGGCGACAACGAATTTAGCGACTTTAGAGAGGTCGGATAACCAGTCTTTCATCGGACGGTCTGCGAAACGGTTCCATTCTCCGGTGCCTTTGGGGGCGTTGACGACGCTACCTTCAAACACGAGGATATCAACCGGAACGGTGCCGTTGATGCAGTCTCGCAGTAGTTTTTTCAGGCTTTCTCCGAGTTCGAGTCCCAGGGAGGGATGCCAGAGAAGGTTGATGTTAAAGTCGGTTATCAGGTCACAGACGCTGGGTTCTTCGGCGTTGAGAAATGACATGGTGTTTCCTGAACAGGCGCCACCTTGTAGCCAGAGGACGTTAGCCACAATAATTCTCCTTTTGCAATTCGGACAAACAGTTTGGATATTAGAGGATGACTTTTGACAATTATGTAATATAAAATTTTAGATTTTAATCAGAATGGCGAATTTTTTTAGATTTATGGGCGTGAAATTAACAAAAGTTTTTATTCGTTGATTGTTATTGATGAAGTAAAATTGATCGAGTTTTAATTTCTTGTTAAATTTGCTGGAAATTTCTTGAATTTTGCCCGGATTTTTTTAAGGGTGTTTTGACGAATAAATGCTCAAAAGCAGGTAAATCAAGGGATTCAAACACCTTTAAAAAAGTCTTAAATTGAGCTTATCTTGACATGGATTCAATTCAACTCAACAATAGTATCAGATAATACAGTTATTTCCGGCAAATAAGGATTAGTTTGAAGCAACAAGAGTGACTATTTTTGCTGAAATTGTTGTTAATTGTTGAGATTGACGTTAACGATTGTGTTGAGTATTTGCCAATCGCGTCAACCTCGAAAACCATTTGTTAAACCCTTCACCCCCGAGAATAGTTGTGACACAAAGTTTTACTGATTCTGCTGTGAAAGCCGCCACTGCTGCGGTTGAGTCTGAAGCCGCCACCGTTGCTGAAAAAGTGCAAATGTTGAGTGAAATTGCCCGAGGGTTACTGCAAAGACCAAAAGGCATTGAACAGATAGAAGCGGCGGTGTTATTGTACCGTCAAGCGATTGAGTTGTGCGGTACCGAATATCCTCTGTTAAAAGCACGGGCGACTGTTGGTGTAGGAATTGCGTTGCGAACTTATCCTGGTGAAAGTTCAGAGGGGTTAGTTGCAGCGAAAGACTATTTTGAAAAGGCTTTACCGATTTTACAACAACAGGCTTCCCCGGAAGAAGTTGCCGAAGTGCAGATGAATTTGGGGCTAGTTTTTCAGGCGTTGGTTCCGTTTAATCTCGCTCAAACTAAAGACGCAGTACAAGCGTATCAACGGGCGTTAGAAGTGTTTACGCCGACAGATTATCCCCAAGAATACGCTATCCTACACAATAATATTGCGATCGCTTATTTGTCAATGTCGATGTCGGGAGATGGCGAAGATATGCGTCAGGCGTTGGCGGTTCAGTCGTTTGAAGAAGCGTTGAATTGGATTGTTTTAACGGATCATCCGTCAGAATATGCGATGTTACAAAATAATCTGGGTAATGCGTTGCAATATCTGCCGAGTGTTCATCCGGTTGATAATAATTTGCGGGCTTTAGAGGCGTATAACGAAGCGTTAAAAGTGCGAACCGCCAAAGATACTCCGGTTGAGTATGCTAATACAATTGCCAACAAAGCTAATATTTTATTTAATCTTCCAGATGATGTCGAAAACCCCGAAGCTGGAAACCCAAATCATCTGAAAACGGCAAAGACTCTCTACGAAGAAGCCCAATTAATTTTTACTCAATATGGGGAGTCGGAACGGGCGGAAATGGTCGGTCAGGCTTTGCAAGATTTGGATGTCGAATTACAAGCGTTGTCTTCTGTAAATTAAACAAGGAGAAAGGCATGAATGAGTTAAATCAAGAACTGATTGAAGTGTTGAATACTCCAGTAATACAGACCTTTTGGTCAAATTTTATTACGGGTGAAATTACACTATTAACGGGGATTGTTTGGTTGGCTGTTGCTGGTGCAATGTCTATTTTTGGCGGTGCTATTGGGGGCGTTTTATTAGCGAGAAAAGATTTGGGTTTTGGTCTTTCTGCTTCCATTGGGGGTTTGTTTGGGCCTGTGGGGGTTTTACCTGCCATTGCCCTGGGATTGATTGTCTTAAAGTTTGTTTAGAATATTGTTAAGAATTCAGGAGAAGTTCTGATGTTAGAGGTCGGTTGGTTCAGCACAAAGTTACTGCTCAAGGGTAAATTGTTACGAAATCCGGGCTATTTTATTCGTCAAAGTTCTATCGGCTTGGGTTTGGGTTTACTCTTATTTATTGCATTAGATAAAGTCGGTGTGACGTTGTGGTTGCCGATTGTTTTATCGAGTTTTTTAACAGGAATTGCGATGCCGTTTCTGTTGAAAGATATCAAAATGAAATAATCCCAATTTGTCTCAATTGGTTGGATGGGTTAGCTTAGTGTAACCCATCAACACAGGCTTAAAATTAATCAATTGGGCGCAATTTTGGTTATCTTTAGCTGTAAGCATTGCGCCCCCCAATTTAAAATAACAATATAAATATTATGACTTCAACGCCAATTTCTCCCCAAGATGCGGTAACGTTAGAAGATTTGGTTCAAGAAATCAAATTTTTTGAAAACACTGTTTTAGAATGGCATGACCCCGAAAAGTTATTGGTTGTGGAAGGGTTAAAAAAATCAATTGAAGCATTACATAAAGAAGCACTAATTCGTTTAATTCGCAGTGTTAAACAAGAATCTCTCCCGGCGTTACGCCATGCGGTTGAAGATGAAGTTGTTTATGGACTGCTACGCTATCACGAACTCGTTAAACCGCCCCAACCCCCGTTAGAAACTCGTATTCAACAAGCCTTAGAAGAAGTGCGTCCGGGGTTAAAAAGTCACAGCGGCGATGTGGAACTCGTTGCGGTTAAACTCCCCGATACAGTCGAAGTAAAATTAGTCGGAACTTGCAGCAATTGTCCGGCTTCTACGTTAACGTTAAAACAAGGCGTCGAACAGGCGATTAAAAATCATTGTCCCGAAATCAACCACGTTATCTCGGTTAATACTCCCGTTTCCGCGAACAATTCCGATTCAAAAACCAATTCAATAACCAGCCCCTTTTCTGCGGATAACGAGGCGGGTTGGGTTGCGTTAACAACAATAGAAGAAATTCCAGATGGCAGAATTTTAGCCCTAGAATTCGATGGTTTAAAACTAATTATAACCCGATTTGCCGATAAAATTAAAGCCTATCGCAACAGTTGTACTCATCTGGCGATGCCGTTGGATAAAGGAGAAATAAAAGAGGGAATTCTCACCTGTTCGTTTCATCATTTTCAATACAATTTAGAAACCGGAGACTGTCTCACCGCCCCCGAAATGCCCCTGCAACCCTATCCCGTTAAACGGGTTGGGGAACGAGTGTTAGTCCGATTACAATAAAAGGGTTAAAATCAGATGATGGGATGTTCAATATTACAATTAATTGACAGTGGCTTAGAGATGCTCTAACCAAAAGATTGACAAGTGATTTGGGATTGCAATACAATATTTATTTGTTAGAAGAATATGTTTAGACTACGAGGAGCGTTAAGCCAGAGATGGTATCTTTGGGGCTTCATTTCTTGATGCACAATCATTTCAGGAATTGACAGCAATAAAAATAGCATAGGAACGGGCTTTTTTTCAAACTTCGATGTAGTCAATAGAAAGAAGCTTCATCTGGGTTGCATGGTGAATGTTCGATTAATAATCAAGATCAAAACGAGCAATAATCTAGAGGAAATATGTCTACCTATCCCAGCTACACACTGGTTTCATCACCAGATGTTTTAATCAACCAAGGATTTGGTCCTCAGCCCTGGGGAGATGAAGTAACGATTTCAGCTTTTGACTGGTTTGGTAATCCCGGCGCGGTTTCCTATGACGACCAATTTATTGATGTTGGATTTGGAGTTGGAGGAGGACGATATGATGTTGGAGGAGGACGATATAAACAACTTGACTTTACAACATCTGCTGATGGTTTTAGCAATCTCAGCGAACGACTAGAAATTGACTTTGGTGGCTCTGTTTCCAATATCGTAATCACGTTTGGGCAGATGAGTACCGATGAACAAAATCGTGATGAGACGGGGATCTGGATTGGCTACAATAGTCAAGGCCAAAAGGTTGCTGAAGGTTTGTTAGATCCTGACGATAGCATCCTCGGACCGAGTGTAAAAGTTCCTGGCAGTGGTAAAAGCTTTCCCCTGGCTTTGAGTTCACCAGAACCCTTAAGCAAAATTGTAATTGAGGCAACAGGATTCGATCACGGAACCAGTAGTCCAATTTTTGGTCGGGCTTATGAGGAGAATTCTGACTTTAATATTTCCGACCTCAGCTATGAGCGAGTGTCGTACTTTAATAATACCAATACTCCACCCATCGCAGTTGATGATGTTTTTACAACAGATGAAGATACTGTGCTGACGGGTAATGTATTAAGTAACGATACAGATGCAGAGGGTGAGAGTTTAAGTGCAAGTGAACTCGTTAGCCCTAGTAATGGCAGTTTTAGCCTTACTGCTGATGGAAGTTTTAGCTACACTCCCAATCCCAATTTTAATGGCAGTGACAGTTTTACCTATCAAATTTCTGATCCTCAAGGCGGCTTAGATCAAGCAACTGTTACCCTTACGGTAAATCCTGTCAATGATGCACCAACTGCGGTTGCAGATAGTTTCAATACACAGCAGGATACCCCTGTAGCATTCGATGTGCTGGCTAACGATAGCGATATTGATGGTGATAGCTTAGTCTTCAATAGCTTCACGGCTGCTGGGAATGGCTCTTTAGTCAATCAAGGTAATGGAAACTTGACCTACACTCCTAACGTGGGTTTCATCGGTACTGATAGTTTCTCCTACACGATTGCAGATAGCGAGGGTTTAACAGCAACTAGCACAGTTGATATTAACGTCACACTCCTCAATGATCCTCCAACGGCTCAACCCGATACAGCAACAACAGATGAGGATACAACCGTTGTTATTGATGTCGCAGCCAACGATGTGGACACAGATGATAACCTCGATCCCACTTCTGTTAGTATTGCAACTCAGCCTGGTAATGGATCTCTCGTCAATCTTGGCGATGGTCAGTTGAGCTACACTCCCAATCCCAATTTTAATGGCAGT
>CAZNCM010000162.1:0-4165 GCA_964571155.1 uncultured Lyngbya sp.
TGAGCTTGAACAATATGAAGAAGCACTAAAATCTTTTAATGAAGCGATTGAGCTTAACGATGAAGATATTGATTTATGGAATATTCGAGGTCAATTACTATATGAGCTTGAACAATATGAAGAAGCACTAAAATCTTTTAATGAAGCGATTGAGCTTAACGATGAAGATATTGATTTATGGAATATTCGAGGTCAATTACTATATGAGCTTGAACAATATGAAGAAGCACTAAAATCTTTTAATGAAGCGATTGAGCTTGACACTACAGAAATTGCATCATTGAGAAGTAAAGGAATAATTTTATATAAGTTAAAACGGTATAAAGAAGCACTAAAATATTTTCAAATAATTAGTAGAATTGATCCTGAAAATACTTTATCATGGGAATATATAGGCATAACTCTATATACTTTAAAGTGTTATGAAGATGCACTATCATGTTTTGATCATGTCATCAAAATAAGGAGTAAATACACAGATGATTATTTCAAAGAAGAAATAGAGGGAGATAAGATGTATTATTCTTTTGATAAAATGTTAGCACTAGGAAGTGGCGAATCAGATCCTTTCTTGAATAAAGCTGAGTTGTTATTCATTATGAATCGTTGGAGTGAAGGCCTTGAAGTTCTAAATTTAGGGCTTAAGACTTTAAAATATTTAAGCAATCATATTACTCAAGGAACAATAGTTCATAGCCTATTTGAAAGCACAAATGACTCAATTGTTTGGAAAGCACGTATTGAATCACTTATAGATATTTATGATAAGTATCAGGCTTCTGCACTTTTAGGAAAAGAGATTGTATTAAGTATTAAGTCAATGACAGATATGGTTGGCGAAAAAGCTGCACAAGCTTGGCTAGAAATCTGGAAAGAAATAGTCGGCGATCGCATTGAATTTAAAATTCCTTTACGCCTGCTTGAAGCTGCTGTTCGCTATCGACAAAGCAAAGGAGATCCGCGAGTTTTACTCAGACTTCCAATTGAGGAACGCAAGTTATTAAAGCCCTTGTTAGGACTAGAGGAGTCGGACTAAAACAATCTTTATTTCCAATCTTCCCAAGAATTGTTAAAAATAGAAGTTTCCGGGAAATAAATCGGATTACCCGTTTTTTGAATGCGGTCTTTTAACACCTCCAACTGGGGTTCTTGTAAGGGCAAATCGTCCACCAATTCATAAGGTTTAATCCCCGTTTCTAAGGCAAAATCTGCGGTAATTCCGGCTGAAACTCCCGAAGACCACTCAAACGAATGAACCCGATAAGCAGCCGCTGCAACGTGGCTGGTTGCAATACTTTTCCCCACAACTAATAAGTTATCAATCTCTTGAGGAATCATCGCTCGCAAGGGAATTTGAAAGGGATAAGCCGCCCCCTGTCCGAGTCTTTCGCCCTCCCTTTCCGTGTTTCCCGGCGCTTCTGGAGGACTTTTAGTTAGACAGGGATGAAAATCAATTGCATAGTGACCAATTCCAACAGTATCGGGATAAATAGTCGCCCGTGATTTTGGATTTGTTTCTTCAACGGTTTGCATTCCACTTAATAACGCCGGAAGTTCTAAACCTGCTAACCCCGCCCACAGCGCCCGATAGTCTTGTGAGGATAAATTCTCCTGATAAAATTCCTTGCGGAAATCGTTGCGAGAAATATCGATTTCGGTGATTTCAAACCCTTCTGGAAAACCCCAACTCGGACGCCCTATCACCCGTCTACCTTCGCGAATATAGGGATATTTTGACAGCCCGTGAACCGTTCCCATCGGCGAGTCTAACCCGGTAACAAAACGGTGGTTTGGATGGGTTTTTTTAACGCCTTCTCCCAGTTGAGAATCTGTCGTTCCCTCAACCAACCAATAAAAATAACCGATGGCATTTTCTTCGCCCCTTTCTAGGGTTTCTGTTCTCAATCCTCCCATCCATTTTCCCGGTTCTAACTGACCCATTGCTTGCAGTTGGTTGCGGGTAAAAATAAAATTATCTTCGGGATTTCCGGGGCGATAATCATTTCCCCACGTCCAGTTTTGCATGGAAATATCGCCGGGATAAATCGGCCATTCTCGGACATTTCCCGGAAGTTGTTCGTCGGGGTTCATGCTGTGAATTCGGCGATAAGTATAAACCAGATTAAAATTCGCCAATCGTTCTAATTCATAACTGTAATAGGGGGAATATTGTTGATAGAATGACGGGAGTTTGTGGGGTTGGGGTTCGGCGGTGGCTTCCATTGCAAAGGTATAGGTAAATCCCTGGGTACAATAGGGTGCCCCAAATACGCTTGAAGATGTCGGTTCAAAGGGTGTTCTTTCATCAACTCCCAACCGATAAGGAACGTCTGTTAAACCTAATATTTCTCCCGTTTCTGTGGCTTCAATTACATACCATTTAGCCCCCTTTTCCAAGGGTGGATTTTCACTTTCTAAGGGGGGACTGGGGGGATTAAAACGAATAATTGTTTTATCTAAACGGGGAGAATCTTCGTAACCGTAAGCATCTTCTATAATTTGGGATAAAGGTTCTGTATTGAGGGGCAGTGTTCCTGGTGCGGGTTCGTGTTGAATGGCGGTAACAGTGGTAATTAAACCGTCTGAAATTTCGATATCTTTAACAACAGTAGACGGAAACCATTTAAAATTTCCCTTGCCTTTTTTGGCGGCATCTTGTAAGATATCAAATAGGATTTGATGACCGTCATAGGGCATAAAACAGGATTGACTCACCCAACAAGCGCCGGGATTTAATCGACCGTATTTTTCCTCAATTCGTTTTCGTAATTCTAGATAACCGCGAGGGAAATAAAGTAGCGCTCTTTGTGTGGTTCGTTCATCGAGGGCGGAGGTTCCTTGAGAAGAAATTTGACCGCCAACCCAGTCGGTAATTTCGGTCATACAGACGGTTCGTCCAGCGAGTAACGCTTCATAAGCAGTGGCTGATCCAGCTAACCCTCCTCCAACGACTAAAATATCACAAGCGACTTCTTGATCGGGTGTAGGAGGTTGTATCGAGGTAGCAGTTGTGGCGATCGCAGTGACTGAGATGAGACTTGAAATTAGACTCAAAAAAGAAGGTTTTAAATATCGCATTATTTAAGAATAAATTAAGAATATATGAGTTTATACTTAAACGGTGTCACTCAAAAAAGGGACTGAGTAATTGAGGTTGGAGTTGTTAAAGTATTATATAGATTAAAATTGGGTCATTTTGTTGTTTTCTCAATCAGGCTTTTATGAGTGATCCGACTGACTTTTTAAACTGGAGTCAAGGGGTTAATTTTATGTTAAACAAACAGTTTTCATTGCTTCTAAAACTTGTTGAGAAACAAAAGGTAAGAGTTCAGTATTGCGACTTTGGCTTTTGCCTTCTGTAAAGACTACAAGTAAATAAGGA
The DNA here is from genome assembly GCA_964571155.1 of uncultured Lyngbya sp. Taxonomy (GTDB): domain Bacteria; phylum Cyanobacteriota; class Cyanobacteriia; order Cyanobacteriales; family Microcoleaceae; genus Capilliphycus. The sequence continues at coordinate 3,383 of CAZNCM010000162.1, forward strand.
TATAAACCGGGAATTTCGATGTAAGCCGCATCGTGACGAACTTGACTGGTATGTCCAGCTTTTGACCAGAGTTTGGCATTTAAAGGTAAACCACTCCCCAAAAATTCACTCACTTGGTTTTCTGGATCTTCTGCTAACTCAGCCGGATCAAGACTCCGTTTCATCAATTTCATCATCGCTTGAGAAGCTTGAGGAGAAGCCGCAATTCCGCCGACAATACTATGTAATAACCGGGCTGTTGCGTTGGTGGTCAACATATTGCGATTTTCCATCAATTCTCCCAAGAATTCTCGTTCTCGACCATAGGCCCCATCACACCAAGTTTTTTGATTGACATTAATCGATTTAAGTTCCGGCCAATGGAGAGATTGAAAGTAACGATTGATCAGATTTCGTTGGGCTTTCCAAGTGTCGTAGGGGCCAGGAGATAACTCAGGGCCGCTGGTTGTTCCGGTTAACATATCGACCACAAGGCTTGTGGCATCATTACTCGAATTTACGATCATATCTCGTGTTGCCCGCTCTAACTCGGCAGAAATCGCGATCATGCCTTTTTCCATCCATTCATACAAAGCCACCAAGTAAAACAACTTGACGACACTTGCCGGATAGATGCGTTCAATCCCGCGATAGGCAAATCCCCGAACGGTATACTTCCAAAATTCTTCCGGAGTTAATGCCCCCCCTGTGTTAACGGGAATGGGAGGATCATAGACAACCCAAGTCATGGCAATTTGATCCGGCGCGAGTGCTGGAAATTGGGTGCAAGTTGCTTCTATAATG
>CAZNCM010000162.1:4303-12606 GCA_964571155.1 uncultured Lyngbya sp.
TAAAAAACGTCATAGCAGAGGATAAAGAATAAGGAATCAGAATCAAAAATTGGGTAGTGACTAAAGTTTGTTATATTTTCTGACCTAAAGAGGTCTGTTTTTTTAACGTATGATTGGCGATTGTACACAATTCATCCCGGATGTCTCCAGGCCAAACCATTACAACCAACCCATGATGATTGACCCATTATCGGACATTGTAGAGTATCGTTGCACCGCGAATCTGAATCTGTATGATTCGGCAGACTGCCAAGCGTTAGCGACTCAAGCCGCCGCCCGACGACATTTGCGAGTGAGTCGCCGAGATTTAAACCCTTCTCTCGACTGCAAAGCCATTCAGGTTCAACTGTGTGAAGATGACTATCCGGGTTGGTTGGCGCGTGCGGATTTTGATCACATTGAATGCGCTAAAACTCCCTATCAACCTCAACCGATTAGTTTAGCTGAGATCCAATCTAAATTATCGGCTGTGATTGCCTTTACTTATGAAAAAATGAACACACCCAATTATTATTTATGGGGAGGAACAGTCGGGCCAAATTATGACTGTTCTGGCTTGATGCAAGCCGCTTTTGCGTCCCAGGGAATATGGTTGCCTCGTGACGCTTACCAACAGGAGGCTTTTACCCAAAAGATTGATATTGACAAAACTCAGCTCGTGCTATCTTGTTTACACATTGGAGATCTGATATTCTTTGGAACTCCCACTAAAGCGACTCACGTCGGATTATATCTAGGAGAAGGACGTTACATTCACAGTTCTGGGCCTGAAAAAGGTCGAAATGGGATTGGAATTGACGTTATATCAGATCAGGGAGATAGAGTCGGTCAGGGATACTATCAGCAGTTACGGGGTGCAGGCAGAGTTGTTAGCAGTTATCAGTCAGTGGTTTTACCAAGCTTCTCATCGGAAGATTCAATTTAGGAAACTTCTTCTGAAAAGTTGGACTAAACCCACCGCATCACAACTTTTATTGATGTTCCCACTCTCTAAACTGTTTCAATCTACTGTCTGAGTGTTGATGTAATTTTAATGATTTTAAAAGCCTTGAAAACTACCCCCTCTGTTGATTTTGGTAAAAACCGCATGAAAAAATTTATATCCATCCTCAAGCCTTATCTCCGGTGGTTAATTCTGGGATTAACAGCCTTTTTCCTAATTCATACCTTAAAAACAAACTGGCAAGAAATCGCAGAAATCCAGATTACGAGTACGGGATGGCTTTGTCTAGCACTGGCTTTTTTCGTGACGACAACGGCTCATATTTGGTCAGGATGGGTATGGTTATTGATTTTGCGAGAGTTTAATCAAACTATCAAACAACGCTGCGGATTACAGATTTATCTTAAAACAAATATTGCTAAATATTTACCGGGAAATATCTGGCATTTTTATGGTCGTATTACAGAAGTCAATAAGATCGGTGTTTCTTTGGGGCCTGCTACACTCAGCGTTTTACTTGAACCGCTTTTAATGGCTTCTGCTGCCTTAGCGATCGCTTTAATTACGGCTCAACAAAAGTATTGGGGTTTGCAGATTCTGTGTTTGCTTGTGGTCTTAACAGGGGTTCATCCTCGGATTTTAAATCCTGTTGTTAATCACTTAAGAAAAATCAAGTGGAAAGTTACTTCTTCTGAGAGTCCTTCAGCATTCTTCTATCAATTAGAACGTTATCCTTTGCGACCTTTTTTAGGAGAAATAGGATTTGTTAGCTTGCGAGGAATTGGGTTTTTATTAACTGCTTTAGCATTGATGCCGTTTACTCCTCAGCAAATTCCCTTGTTAATTAGTGCTTATAGTTTAGGTTGGTTACTGGGTTTAGTCATTCCCGGTGCGCCGGGAGGTTTGGGTGTATTTGAAGCGACTACTCTTGCCCTTTTAGAATCCCATTTTCCCTCTGGACTTTTACTCAGTGCAATTGCTTGTTATCGAGTAATCAGTGTATTAGCTGAAACGTTTGGGGCTTTATCTGCGGGGATTGATCAACATTGGGTTGAGAATCATAAACCCAGTCTTTAATTTTAAATTGGTTTTATTGAATGACTCTAAATTTTTTAATAAAGATTGGAGTTTAAGCTCAATTTAAGGTTTAATCTAAGTTAAAAAACTCCCCAAAAAACGATCAAGGCTATAAACTCCAATCCCGAAAAAAATTAACGACATCCTAAAGAATATCGCGTTGAAACTCCAGTTGTTGGGTTCACTCCGCTAGCAGTTATACACAATTGTCGAAGCTGTTCTCCATCCAAAAGAGCATCCGTAAAATCTGCACCTGTAATTTTAGTATCCTTAAAAGTTGAACCAAAAAATAATACTTCTGTAAAGATAGAATTACTCAAATCCGCATTACTAAAATCGACTTGATCCAGCATTGCGTAAGTCAAATCTGCACCTCGCATATTGGCATTTTTCATAATCGCCTTACTAAAAACTGACCCCACTAATTGAGAATGATCAAAGTTAGCCGACTCTAAATTAGAATTGGCAAACTCAGCCGCCGGGAGAGATTGATCGGAAAAATCTCGTCCTTGCAAGAGGCTATGATTAAAAAACAAACCGGATGGATTGTCCGCGAGTGCCGTTAAAGGCCAACAGAACAATAAAAGCGTTGCCATAAAAGTGATCAATCCTCGAATCATCTTTAAATCTCCTACTCAAATAGAATTTCTCATTCCAGCATACCGACTTGCGGATACAGAAGTCTAAAAAATCGGTTAATTTGCTAAAATTATAAGGTACTGATAGGGTTAAGCTTACTATGCTGAATTTCTTTCTAACGTGGCTATTATCAGCCATTTCCCTTTGGATTACTGCTTTTATCGTACCGGGGTTAACCATTGCCAGTTGGCAAGCCGCAGCCATTGGTGTCGTGATTATGGGGTTAATTAATGCGATTGTTAAACCGATTTTGATTTTGTTTACACTTCCCTTGACTTTACTCACTTTGGGTTTCTTTTTACTGGTAATTAATGCTATTTCCCTGGGATTAGTTGGGTATTTTACACCTGGATTTACAGTTGCGGGATTTTTCCCCGCTTTGTTTGGTTCGATTGTTTTATCCTTAGTTTCCAGTTTGATTGGTAAAGTTTTTGATCGCAATAGTCAGGAAATTTAACTCTTTTCTGATTTGATCAATTCAAAAATCTTTTCACCCTAGATTTGATTGTTTTTAAACTCAAGATTTTCATCTAACTCTTTTCAGGAATTTATAGCAACGATTCCTGAATTTTTAAGCATTTTCCTTCTCTGAGTAAGTTGATCATTTCGGAAGCGGGGAGAGGAGGACTGAAAATAAATCCTTGAATCGCATCACATTTATGCTGTTTTAAAAAATTAAGTTCTCCGGCTGTTTCTACTCCTTCCGCAATGACTTTTAAACCCAAACTGCGTGCAATTTTAATTAAATTACTGGTAATCGCAGAATTACTCGGATTACTATCAACATCTTTAATAAAAGATCGATCTATTTTTAAGGTATTGAAAGGTAATTTTTGTAAGAATTTTAGCGAGGAATAACCAGTCCCAAAATCATCTATAGAAACTCTAATATCTAAAGAATTTAAAGCTTCAATTTTTTGTTTTGCTATCACTAAATCTTGTACCAGACAACTTTCGGTTAACTCAAACTCTATATATTTAGGCAAAATATTACTGGCTAATAAAATATCAATTGATTTTTGGCGAAAATTAGCTTTATTTAATTGAATAACCGAAATGTTAACAGCCATTTTTAAACTCAAAAATCCATAAGCTTGCCATTTTTTAAGTTCTTTACAAGCTTGATCTAAAACCCATTCTCCAATTTTATCAATTAAACCAATTTCTTCAGCAATGGGAATAAAAACATCCGGTGAAATCATATTATAAGTCGGATGTGACCAACGAGCTAAAGCTTCACAACCGATGATCTTTCCCGTTGTTAGGCTGACTTGAGGTTGATAGTAAACGGATAGTTCTCCCCGCTCAATTGCATAGTGAAGATCATTTTCTAGTCTCTGTCGTCGAGAGGTATGCACATCAAGAACCCAACTGTAAAACTCACAGTCATTTCCTCCATTTTCCTGAACTTTATACATCGCTTTCTTCGCTTTTTGAAGAATTTTTTCAATGTCTTGAGCATCTTTTTCATACAGAGCAATTCCAATACTCGCTGAGAGAAAAACCTCTTGATTATTGACTATAAAGGGCTGATTGAGTTGACTCTTAATGTGATTTGCGAGATCAACAATATATGTTTTATACTCAACAACAGGTAGAATCATGGCAAATTCATTACCACCCAAATAAGCTAGAAAAATTTTTGCATCTAAACTTTTTTTCAGTCGCTCAACAAAGGCTTTGAGTAATTGATCACTGGAGTCATATCCCAAGTTTTTTTTGATTTGATTGAAACGGTCTAAACCCAAGCAAAATATAGGCAATATTTGAGTATTACTTGCTATAAATTTACTTTGTTCTAACCTCTGGTTAAATTGTTCTCGTAGGGAGAGGCGATTGGGTAAATTGGTGACGTGATCAAAATAGAGTTGATGTTCAAGTTGTTCTGAAATATCTTGAATTTTCTGAGTATATTTTTGCTTATATTTTTCTTTTTTATCAAGACGAATTTGAATTGCCTTGAGTAATTCTTTCGGTGTAAAAGGTTTTGTCAAATAATCATCTGCTCCTAATTCCATTCCTTGACGTAAATCATCTCGATCCGATTTAGCCGTTAAAAAAATGAAAGGGATATGACTTATTGCTTCTATAGATTGTAGAGCAGACAAAACTTCAAATCCATCCATCTGTGGCATCATAATATCACAAAGAATCAAATCGGGTGAGCTTGCGATCGCTTGTCCAATGCCAGATTGACCATCTTTCGCTAAAATTACATCAAAATCTTCGAGTTCTAAAATGACTTGAATATTTTCTCGTATTTGCGCGTCATCTTCAATGACTAAAACCTTAATCATGAGGATCTTAATTAATATATATTTATTGCTTGATAGATTATCATATTTAATTGTAACTCATCTATGCTGTATTACAAATTTTAATAATCCGTATAAATTGATTGGTTAAACAGATGTTATAACACCTGTTACAATCTGCTTAATGAAATTAAACAGTAGAAAATCACGATGATTGTTCTATCCTGCTCGGAAGAATTCGAGGAAGTTTAACTTGAAATATTGTACCTTCTCCCAGCCGACTTTCAAAGGTAATTTCACCGCCTTGAACCTCAACACAGTTCTTGACAATCGCCAGCCCTAAACCTGTACCGGCAATCGTACCAACATTGTTGGCTCGATGAAAAGACTGAAAGATTCTAGATTGATCTGCAAGCGGAATTCCAATCCCATAATCTTGAATCTTGAAGATAACTTCTTGCTCTTGACGAATGATCTCGAAGTTAATCGATTCAGCTTTGGGTGAATATTTAATCGCGTTTGTCAATAAGTTTATGAGAATTTGTCTTAATAGTTTTTCGTCTAAAAAAACGGGTATGAGTTTAACTTCATCTTGAGGATAATCTGCATGATAAGCACTAAAATTAATCTGATTTTGGTGAGTTGAAGTTTGTAATTCTTCGACTAAATCTGAACAAAACTCAACCAGTTCAAAAGAGGTGGGGTTATATTCTAGCTGATAAACTTCTGAACGACTAATGGTTAGCACATCATTCAGGAGTTGAGTCATATACTGAACCGAAGATTGAATCCGAGATAAATGTTTTTGTTTCTTTTCAGACTGAAGACGATCGCCATAATCTTCTAAAATTCCAGCAGAAGAAGCAATCCAAGTCAAAGGAGTCCGAAATTCGTGAGAAGCCATGGAGATAAAACGTGACTTGAGTTCATTGAGTTCTTTTTGACGTTCAAGGAGTTCTGCATGAGATAGAGCAGTTCCCACTTGAATTGCAATTTGTTGTAAGAGTTCAATCTCAAATTGTTTCCAATCTCTAGGCGCTGAACATTGATGAGCAATCATAAATCCCCAAATATTATTATCTTGTAATATGGGTACAATTAACTTAGCTTTGATCTGCCATGTTTCTGCAAAATCCAGCAGACAAGGTGTGATTTCACCATAAGCCTGATTGACATCAGAAATTGCTTTTGCTTGTCCGTTGTAATAGGTCTGTTGATGCTTTAGGGGAAAAACATCTTCTGGAAAGTCAATATTCAGAATGGATTTCCATCCTGGTTTAACTTCCTCGAAGACAACACGACCCGTACCATTGGCAAAAACTTGATAAATTAAGATTCGTTCAACTTCTAAAATTTTCTGAATTTCTGTTACCGTCGCTTGTAAAATTTTATTGAGTTGTAAAGATTCCCGAATATTGAGCGTGATGTCAGTAAAAAGGCGAGATCTCGCTTCACTTTCTCGCAACTCTTTTTCCACTTCTTGACGACGACGATTATTACGATAGGCTTCTATAATATTGGCACAGGTGGCTAAAAAGGGCTGTAAATATTGAATTAATTCTTCGTCATAACCCTTTGGACAGTTGGCGATTCCAACGATTCCAACTAACTTTTGAGAAGGGCTATAAAATGGAATTCCTAAAAAAGCATTCAAGGGTGGATAATCAAGAGGTTTTCCTTCTCTGATGGAGTCATTTTTGAGATCATTAGCAATCATGGGTTCACCCCTGCTAATCACCGCTTCCAATAGAGTTTTTAGAGTGTAAAATCCCAGACGTTTCTGAGTATTTTTTGGCTCAAAATCATAGGTTTCTTGACCCCCAAAATTGGTGGTAATTTTGTAATTTTTCAGATCGGGTTGCCCTTGGATTTTGACATAGCTTTTATTGATGTAAGGCTCTCTTTGTTTGGTGTAGAGAATCTCCCCCATAAAACCGTATTCACTTTCGGTCAGATTCAAAAGATTTTCGAGGAGAATCTCAAATAAAATTCTCGGCTCGGCATTCGCAATAAATTGAGATTGTACTTCGCGGATCGCTTGCAAAAGATCATTACTCTTTTTAAGAGCATTTTCAATTCGACCACGTTCTTTAATTTCTCGGTATAACTGACAGTTTTTTTCAACCAACTTAAGTGTTCGTTGAGTTGCCAAAACTTCTAATTGATGATAAAGCTCAGATTGTTGAATAGCGATTGAAATTTGTACGGCCAATTTTTCCAATAACTGAATTTCATGCGGTAGCCAGTGCCGAGGTTCACCGCAACTATGAGCGATCAGTAATCCCCATAAAAAACATTCACTGGAGGAATGATCAGGAGAATTTAATAAAATCGGAACCAGAACTTTAGCCCGAACTTGTAATGTTTCGAGTAACTCACGATGGCAGGATGACATTTCTGCGGTATAAATATCATAAATGACTCGAACTTTACCGCTGTGATAGGAGGATTGATCGCAGTTGGGAGAAAAGCAAGAATCATCAATAAACTTTCCTAAAATTGACAGCCATCCAGCCCCTACAGATTCAGCAATAATTACCCCACTCCAGTCGGGATTAAAGCGATAAATTACAACTCGATGAACCTGGAGTAACTGTTTAATTTCGGTGACAGTCGTATTCAAAATTTGACCGATATTAAGAGAACGCCGAATGTTATCAGCAATATTGCTCAAGATGCGATCCAACTCCATTTGTTGACTTAAAGCTGCTGTTTGTTCCTGAACTTGCTGTTGTAATATTTCCTGGTTTTCTAACTTATTCTGAGAGACTTCTTGCTGTAGGGATTCAACCTGACTATGCAAATCAACAGCAGCAAAGGATTGAAGTAAACTGTCTTGTGTAATCAAGCCTCGTAGTTTTCCTTCTCTATTGAGAATGGGAAGGTGACAAATTTGATGCTGTTTAAACAAAGACAAAACGTGAAAAATATCTCGATATTCACTCTCTTTGAGGGTGATCACGGGCTGAGTCATCACTTTCTCAATCGGAATCTTTTCAAGACGACCCTCAACGATTTGTCTCACTCCATCGCTCGCGGTGAAGATTCCAACAAGCTGTTGGGCTTCCACAACTAAAACACAATCGGTTTCCTGAGATTGATTGATCAAAGTCAACACATCTGTTAAGCTCGTTTCTGGAGTAACGATGAGTGGAGATTGATTCTGAATTTGTTCTAATGCGGGAGCCTCATTAAACCCAATATTTGCGCTCATATCCATTTTAGGTAGGCTTGAAAATTTCTATTATTTGAATAAGAGTAAATTATCAATAGCTCTACTATAACTTAGATTTTATTCACTTTCTAAAGTTTGAATTTTATGAAGTATAGCGCTAGGCAAAAGGCGCTCTTGCAAAAGGCAAAAGGCGCTCTTGCAAAAGGCAAAAGGC
>CAZNCM010000163.1:0-10608 GCA_964571155.1 uncultured Lyngbya sp.
GTAAATATGACAGGTACAACCACTCCTAGTTCATCTAATCTAAGTTTATCTCCGAGTCAACGGGAAATGATTCAACCGAATCCCGTCGGAGAATTTCTCCAAGAAACTCTGGCGTTAACTCGTCGGTTGTTTATTCAGCTTCAGCGCCGTCCGTCAACGTTGGTGGCGGGTGTGATTCAGCCGTTGATGTGGTTAATTTTATTTGGGGCGTTGTTTCAAAATGCACCGAAAGGTTTATTTGGAGAAAGCCAAAATTATGCTCAATTTCTCGGTGCGGGTGTAATTGTGTTTACGGCTTTTGCAGGGGCTTTAAATGCCGGATTACCCGTGATGTTTGATCGGGAATTTGGCTTTTTAAACCGTTTATTGGTGGCGCCACTCACGACTCGCTTTTCGATTGTGGTCGCCTCTGCAATCTTTATTATCACCATGAGTTTTATCCAAACCGCAGCCATTGTTGCAGCCGGTGCTTTTCTGGGGGCGGGACTTCCGGGAATTCCTGAGTTGGGTTTGATTGCTGTGATGTTGTTTCTGTTGGTTTTGGGCGTCACGGGTTTAAGTTTGGGTTTGGCGTTTGCCTTACCGGGACACGTTGAATTAATTGCGGTGATTTTTGTCACGAACTTACCGTTATTATTTGCCAGTACCGCTTTGGCACCGCTTTCGTTTATGCCGGGTTGGTTACAGGTTGTGGCTTCCTTGAACCCGTTGAGTTACGCGATTGAACCGATTCGTTATTTGTATTTACACGCCGATTGGTCTTTTGGAAGTATCGTCATGCAAGCTCCTTTTGCTAATATTTCTTTAGGAGCTGCGATTGGGGTTCTATTTGGCTTTGCGATCGCTGCGTTATTAGTGATTCAACCGCTTCTGCGCCGTCGCTTTGCATAAGTTGAGCTTTTGAGTCGGATTTAATAAAGTTTGTAACCCTCTCTATCTCTAGGGAGGGTTAAAATATGCTCAATTAGTCTATCGTTAGAAATAGTGATTTAGGTGTGAATGCAATGAAACTTCAAGTCAAATCTGGTGTGGGGATGGCAATATCAATCCTATCGGCAGTTGGAATCAATGTAACGCTGTTGTCCCAACTGAGTATTGCTCAACAAAATAATCTCAATCCGCTTCAGGATTTTAACAGTCAGCATAATGATAATGGGACGAGTTTGGGGATTGATCAAAGTACCATGTATAACCTGATTCATCGGGCGCAAATGGGAACTTTGGATCTAGATGTGAACTCTGTTCATAATCAACAAAAAGATAATATTCAGGATGCAGCCGCAGAATTTCGCGCCAAGCAACGTCAAAGGTTTGAACAACGCAATCCTGAAGTGGCGGGAGAGACTTCTTCTGATGGCGAGCAACTCAATCCATAATCTCTCCGAGTAATTACCCCCACCCGCTGAGGTTAGGTCGGGGCTTGCTATTTTAATGGGAACTGCATCTGACTAGATCGAAATCTTCCCAGGTTGAACGATGTTCTCTCGGTGGGTAATAATATCGGCAAGCCTTTGTTTCTGATATTGATTGCTGTATTGATGTCACGCTCAAGCCATACTCTGGTAATGGGGTCATACAACATCTGGTCTGATCAGCTCAGATGAGAAATCTTGGAACTGGGAAACATCTATCAACTTCCAGGTAGATTTTCCCTTCTCACTCGGCTTTGTAACTGAGCATCTAGACCTTAAAAAAAGCTTAGACTTCCTTCTAGTGAGAGGATGTGGGGGTGCAGAAAAGCCAAATAAACAGTACACTAAAAGAGTAAGAGGTAATTCACCTCTATAGAATTCCCCCGCACTTGCTCTATTGTTCACAATTCACATCATTTTCGACGGGGAAAGCCACAAGCAACTGTTTACAAAAAGGCAAATATGTCCAGGTATGACTCCCACTTACGCTGCTCTTTTTGCGGCAAGTCCCAAGAGCAGGTTCGCAAGTTAATTGCTGGCCCTGGTGTTTACATCTGTGATGAATGTGTAGAACTCTGTAATGAAATTTTAGAGGAAGAATTTTCAGATCCGACTAAAACTACGCTTGCAGATGTCGAATCTAATTATCTTTCTACAGGTTCAGTCCAGACAACTCCTTCATTACAACAGATCCCCAAGCCCACTGATATAAAGCAGTATCTTGATGATCACGTTATTGGTCAGCATGATGCAAAAAAGGTATTATCAGTCGCAGTTTATAATCACTATAAACGTCTGAGCCTCGATAGATCGAGTTTGAGTGGAGATCTCAATCCTGACGATGGCGTAGAACTCCAAAAATCAAATATTATGTTAGTCGGGCCGACGGGTTGTGGTAAAACCCTTCTGGCTCAAACCCTTGCCAAGCAGCTAGATGTTCCGTTTGCGGTGGCTGATGCGACAACGCTTACCGAAGCTGGATATGTTGGGGATGATGTCGAAAATATCTTGCTGAGACTGCTACAAGTGGCAGATTTTGATATTGAAGCGGCTCAACGCGGAATTGTTTATATTGATGAAATTGATAAAATTTCCCGTAAAAGCGAAAATACTTCGATTACTCGCGATGTTTCGGGAGAAGGGGTACAGCAAGCACTACTCAAGATTTTAGAAGGAACGATTGTTAATGTTCCCCCTCAAGGTGGACGTAAGCATCCTTACAAAGATTTTATCCAGATTGATACGAGTAAGATTTTATTTATCTGTGGTGGTGCTTTTGTCGGTTTAGAAAAAGTGATTGAACAACGGTTGGGTAAAAAGTCTTTAGGCTTTATTCAACCTTCGGAGACGGCAAATAATGCAGCAGTTAAATCTGTTCAACGTCAAGATGAACTATTCCAACACGTTGAACCCGATGATATGGTGAAGTTTGGGTTGATTCCTGAATTTGTTGGCCGAATTCCAGTTGTAACGGTGATTTCACCTCTCAATGAAGAAGCATTGATGCGGATTCTAACAGAACCCCAAAATGCTTTAATTAAGCAGTATAAGAAGCTGCTGAAAATGGATAATGTTAATTTAGAATTTGAGCACGATGCTTTAAAAGCGATCGCCGCAGAAGCTTATCGTCGCAAAACGGGTGCTAGAGCATTGCGAGGAATTTTGGAAGAATTAATGCTTGATGTGATGTATGAGTTGCCTTCTCGTCAGGATGTGGTTCGGTGTATTATGGTTGAAAAACGATCAACGGCTGAGGTTTTATGGCACCCAACCTGGCGTAGACAACATGAGTCGGCTTAGGGTGATCAACTGGAGTTTATTAGTTTAGGGATGGGATAGAAAGTGAAATAATCTTGTTTTCTATCCCTAATTTTGCTGATTAATTAATTGTTAGAGGCTGATGTTGGGTCTGTGGTTGCGGCTATTTTCACTGAGCGTAACTCTTTTTGAATCGAAATCGCTTTTCCCAAAGATGAAATCGCTTCTTGATAGTTTTTGAGTTTGGAGAGTAATGCCCCTCGAAAACGCCATGCTTCAGCATCGTTGGGTTGGAGTTTAATAGCTTGATCGTAGGCGGCGATCGCATCAGGATATTGTTCTAGTTTTTCAAATAGAAGTCCTTTATGTCGCCAAGCTTCTGAAGCTTCGGGTTGGATTGTGATCGCTTTTTCGTAAATTTCTAATGCTTCTGAATATTGCTTAAGTTGTATGAGAACTGAACCTTTACCCAGCCATGCTTCATAACAGTTGGGTTGATGTTCAATTGCATTTTCAAAGGAATCAATTGCCTCTGAGTATCGTCCTAATTGTTGTAATAAAGATGCTCTCATATTCCATAATTCGGGAGAAGTAGGATCGAGTCCAATGGCTTGTTCAAAAGATGCGATCGCTTGTTCGTAGCGTTTTAATTTACACAGGGCAACAGCTCGATTTAACCAAACTTCTCGTTTTCCAGCATCAATAGTAATGGCTCGATCATAAGAGATAATCGCTTCTTCATATCGTTTTAATTTTCCTAAGACATTACCGCGATTATGCCAGGTTTCATATTTATTCGGTTGAATTTCTAATGCTTTGTCATAGGAAGTTAAAGCCTCGTCATAACGCTTAAATTTACGCAGCAATGCTCCTCGATTATGCCATGCTTCATCATCATTAGGTTGAATCGCTAAAGCATGATCGTAGGATTCTAAAGCTTCTGAATATCGCTTCAATTTAACCAAAACATTACCGCGATTATACCAAGCCTCGTATTTTTGAGGGTGAATTTGTACAACCTTTTCATAAGCTTTTAACGCTTCTTTATAACGATTTAGACGCACCAAAATATTACCTTGATTATACCAAGCTTCCTCTAACTCTGGATTCATTTTAGCCGCTTTTTCAAAGGAAATTAAAGCTTCTGAATAGCGTTTTTCATTATTTAACGCTTCTCCTTGTTTGAGATAATCATCTGCAATAAAGTCGGGAGAAGAATTGAACTGAAAACTCCAATCAAATTCAGAAGGAAAATTTGAGTTTATTTGATTTCTTTTCGGTAAATTATTATGGCTATTATTGGCGACAGGAAACTGAATTAAATTAGATTGCTCTTTAGACTGAAAATCAGATTTAAGTTTTTGTAAACTTTCAATTAAATTTAACTGTAATTGCTTTAATTCCTCAATGGATGCTTGAGATGCGGAGGCTTCTTGTTTCAAAAAATTAATAGAGTCTTGAGTTGCCTTAATTTGCGCTTCTAATTGTTGAGCTTGCTGCTGAGATTGATGACGAGATTGAGCGATTTGTTCTTCTAAACCATCAACCCGATTTAAACCCCGATTTGCCTCTGTTACCAACTCTCGAATCACCAAACGCCTAACTAACCAAAAAAATGCCATCGTTATGACAGGTGATAAGATCCCAATAATCAATAAACTATTAAGTAGAGTAATGGTTTGATTAAAATCGGAGTCGCTCTCGTTATTCGGACTAATTTCTTGAGCTAAATTTGTGTCGTCTAGGCTTAAATTAACCTCTGAGGATAAATTATTTTGATTGGAAAAAGTTTCAACCAATAAAGCCAACCATGTCCGACTCAAGACTTGATTCAGCTTTTGTTGATTTGACTGCGAGAATGCTGAGGATGGAGTCAAAGGTTGAATTGCAGAAGCCAAAATTAATTCCTGATCCGATGTAGACTGAGATCTCAGAGGAGAAAACTCCTGAATCATGACCATTTCCGGCATACTGATTTCGGGTGTATGCTGTGAGATGAGGTTCTCAATCCAATCACTCTTGCTATCAATAGTAGGAATTATACCCGAAGAACTCGATAACAAACTTTCAGGAATAGAACGAGCTTCGCCAACGGAGTCCTGAGCGACTAAAGCCGCTAAAGTTAAAAATGCTACATTTGATAATTTCATAACGCTCAACTCGCTTGCAAGCTAGGAGTAAATAGCAGACTAAGATTAGCTCGAACTCAAATATCGACTCATCCCCCTTTTCTACCGACAAACGTAGGTTAGAGCTAGAGTCATACATACTCTTACGCAATTCACCTGATTAATCAGGAAATATTCAGTAAAAATTTTTCTGGTTTTTGCAGTTGAGTACGGTGGGTCAAAAAATACAGCAATAATCCTGAATCACTCAACAGTCAAGAGAAAAGAACACTTAACTTCAGGATGCAGAAATTAGCATTTTACAAGGTAATAAAAATCTCTGAAGCCGATAGCAGTGTGTTCAGGTTTCCCAACTTTGAGCGACTGTTGTTCAGTATTAATCTCTTGAAAAAATAGAAAATCTTATGGATTCACAAGTGCCTCAATTGCCTGAAACGGCGAGTGACGAACCGATTTTTGTCTTACCTCCTTACAAAGTAGAACGGGTTCTGATTGCAGCGGCAGAAATTACCGACTGGGGATTAGAAATGTTTGCTATCCCCAATTTATGGAAGCAAACCAAAGGTAAAGGGGTCAAGGTAGCGGTTCTCGATACTGGAGTTGCTCTGAGACATCCAGAACTTGTTGATGCTATCGAAAACGCTCGCGACTTTACTGATAGTCCTTCTGGGCCGAGTGATGTAGACGGACATGGAACTCACGTTGCGGGAATTATCGCCGCTCGTGAAAACCGAGGCGGAGTGGTTGGTGTGGCACCGGAAGCGAAATTGTTGGTGGGTAAAGTCTTAGGTGATAATGGTTATGGTACCGCTCAACAGTTGGTCAAAGGAATTCGTTGGGCAATTGATCAAAAAGCTGATATTCTTTCGATGAGTTTGGGAAGTCCTCTCCCCAGTGATGAAATGCACGAGGCGATTAAAGCCGCAGTGGAAGCGGGTATTTTTGTGATTTGTGCGGCAGGCAATAGCGGCCCAAATCTAGATACGGTAGACTATCCGGCGATTTATCCGGAAACGGTGTCTGTGGGGGCGATTGATCGCACTCGTCGCATTACTCAGTATTCTTCTCGGGGTAAGGCGGTTGATATTGTTGCACCGGGAGATAATATTCTTTCGACTTATCCACCGAGAGGTGTGGCGGTTTTGAGTGGAACTTCGATGGCGACGCCGTTTGTGAGTGGAGTGGTGGCGTTGATGTTGGCGAAACATCGGAGTTTTGGCGGGAAAACTGGGGTGAAAACTCAAGCGGATTTAATCGAACATTTGCGGAAAACGGCAACTGATGCGGGAATGCCGGGATTTGATCCTTATTATGGGTTTGGATTGATTAATCCTGAAGCGTTGTTGTTATCTAATTTGGATCATACATTACAAACTATTGCTAAGGAAGAATTAACCAGCAAATACATTGAGAGATTGAAACAATTCACGCAAAATTTTACAAATAATCTTTGAAACTCTCAAGATTATTTTTCAAGTGATTAGGATTGTGAGGAATATTGAGACAAAAACCCGGTATCTCTTGGGAAACTGGGTTTTTATTTGTTACAGCTTTCTTTTATCATTCTGGATTTAGTAGAAAGCTACGCGCTATATAAAAGATATTTAGGGGGATTAATTTTTAAGTATAAATAAGAAGAAAGAAATAAAAATTCCCCCAGCTACCCCCAGAATTGGGGGTTACGGGGGCAAGGGATTAATCCTCAGATTTCAATCCGTTAAACTGTTGCTAAAACCGGAGCTTTGGTTACGGTTGAATCTGCGGGAGTATCGGTACAGTAAACCTCACAAGAATTATTCGGACTTTCAATTAGTCGAACTTTGTGCAACTTTGCTCCCAATTCCCGAACGGGGTTTTGCAACAAATCTCGAATATACACCGCAATATTTTCGGCTGTTGGTACTACTTTCGCAAAATGAGCGATATCTTTATTTAAGAAGGTGTGATCGAAGGGTTCAACGACGTAATCATCGATCACCTGTTGTAACGCCGCCAAGTCTACAATCATCCCGGTGCGGGGGTCAATTTCACCTTTAACCGTGACTTCAAGATGATAGTTGTGACCGTGACCGTGAGGACGGGCGCATTTGCCGTAGATTTCGCAATTTTCCTCAAAGCTGAGGTCCGGATGAGCGAGTCTGTGAGCGGCGCTAAAATGAGTGCTAACCGTTAAATGAGCTTCCATGCTGTTTCCTTGGTAATCGGCCCAAAGTTTGGGGTGTTCAAAGACTTGAATGTTGGTCAGGGGGAGATGGGGTGCTAAACGTTGCCAAATGACTTTTGCTAAGTATTCGGTGGTGGGTAGGGTTTGCTGAAATTCTGGCCAAACTTCGTTGAGGAAGGAAAAATCCAGTTGACTGGTGACTTCGGCCTTAATAACGTGTTTGACGTCCGAGAGGTTCAGTACCATCCCATATTCGTCTAGCTGTCCCACCATTGAGATGTAGAGGACATAGTTGTGTCCGTGACCGGGGGCGCGAGCCGTTGGCCCAAATCGTTCAAAGTTCTCAGTTTCGCTCAATTCGGGCAACCAATACCGATGACTGGCTGAAAACTCTGCCCGACGAGTGATAACGCATTCCATAAAATGCACACCAACATCTGTTGTTAAGTTCTGTAAACTAATTTAAGCTTTTTTTTAGATTATTTCAATCCCTACTAGATTTCAGAGTCTCATTTTGAGATGAAGTTAGGAGGATGGTAATCTTGAAAACTAATGAATCAGAATGACTTTATTTTTATTATAAAACATTCTTCATTTCCTGTTTTATTTCTCTCCGCAAACCCGCAGCGATTCTAAAGAATTCATGTCCGGTGTGTAAGCAGGAATCATCATAATTGACAGTAAAGTATTCGAGTTCTTCTAGTCCGTCACTGACATGATTTAGGCAGTAATAAAGATGAGCCGCAACACTTGCAACATTTGCCGGATTTGGAGTTGAACGAAAGCGATTTTGAGCTTGGGCTAAAACATCTCGACAGGTTTCAATATAGATTTGAAAATCTTCCATCAGTTCATCATCAAAGGGATCAGCCGAGAGTTTATCGACCTCGCTTTTAAAAGGTTTAAGGATACGGTCAAGGTAGCGGTTAATGGGTTTATAAACTTGATTGAGCCATTCTTCAAGTTGAGTATCGACGGCTCTTGCAGTTTGACGTCGCCTGCGGGTTTGAGCGGTTGAAGTTGTTGTCCTGTTTGAGGTGTAGGCGTGGGAGTTGGTGTGACGCTGTTGGTCGTAGGATTGGCGGCGCTGAGGATCGCTTAAGACTTCATAGGCGGCATTAATCCGAATAATCCGCTCATGGTTGGCGGTTTCGTGGTGACTATCCGGATGAAATAATTTTGCTAAACGGCGATAAGCTTGTTTGATTTCTGATTGGGTCGCGGTGGGTTTGATTTCTAAGGTTTGGTAATGATTAGTGGTTGAGGTAACCATGAAAAATTTGCTCCAGATTCAACAGTTCATGCTATAATAAGCCACTAACATTTTATCAATGAGATTCGCTGTTAATCGCCCACTGTTTATTTTAACGATTCATCTGAGAAACTGAGTTAATCTGGAGCTAAAATTACGTTTTTTTAAGTTAAGCCGATAGTATTATAAGGAATTTAATATTAATATTTTATCAATAAAAAGTTTTAAAATAATGAACTTATATTTTTTATTTTAATCAAAGATTAAACCGTCGCAAAATAGAGTATTTCCCTCTTAAATTACCCTAAATACGAATTTAATCCCAACGAAAATGCCAGAAAAAAATGCCAGAAAAAGTTTAAATGTAATACATGAGATGGGTTTGTCGCTGGGTATCTAGCTTTTCACGCAAATCCTTCAACGTATATTTCTGTAAAATCGAGTTAGCCATTTGATGAGCTTCTTCCCAGACTTCATCGACAATCAGACTTTCGAGGCTTTTTTGATGTCGATTCCGAGTTGGGGTTGAGTTTGAGCCTTCCAAACAAACCACCACATCAAATAGGGTGATTTTCCAAGGTTCTTTAGCAAGCAAATATCCCCCCTTTGCTCCCCGTTGACTCCGAACGATACCACTCCGTTTGAGAGTAGCCAGTAGCTGTTCGAGATAGCGCTCTGGTATATGATGCTGACGAGCAATCTGACGAATTTGACGTGGCTCACCGTGAGGATAGTGAGCGGTTAACTCTAGCAACGCTAGAATTGCGTATTGACTCTTACAGGACAATTCCACCAAATTAGGATGTAATACGATTCTATTTAGTTTCTAGTATACTCCGGTTTTCTCATCGGGTTTATGGGGTTTTGTAAACTTGATTTATATTTCAAGTTTGAGACGCGAATACCCATCTTGCCGATCACAAGGTAAAACAGAGATAGGGAAGTCTGTCAAAAATTGCTAGACAATCCTGATCGTACACTGTTGTATCTAGAAAACCCTCTCATCTGTTCAGTCGAGTGAAACCCCATAGAAAAAATAGGTTTGGTTATTTTAAACCTGATGCTTGGGTACACTTTGCTGAAAGGAGAGAAACAACAAACATGAAATCCTCAGTTGCTATGACTCAAGAACTTGAAAAGACAAAAAAACTCGCTCAAAAAAATACCAGAGCCACAGCATTTCTAACATTTTTTATGCCGTTACTCGGTTATATTTATACCGGACGTTATAAAGCGATGTTGATGAGTTTGGGTCTGTTTATTGGAGTGACAGGTGTTTGTGTGGCTGGCGATCTTGAACTTGATGAAAAAGAAGATTTGACCCTGGCTTTACAATTTATTTATGGGGTGGGTACTGCTGTTGAAAATGCTCGCGCTGTTAGTCAAGCGAAAAAACGTTTACAAGAGCCAAAATTTCCAGCGATTAATCCTGAACACCAAAAGATTCAACTGTTGAGATTAGCCAAAGCTCAAGGAGAAGTTACTTTAGCAGATTGTGTACTAGAAATTAATTGTTCGGCTCCCGAAGTTCGCTTACTCTTAGAAGAATTACAACGGGAAGATTTAATGATTGTCGATAACCGAGAACCAGATGGTGCTGTGGTTTATCGGATTATTTCATCAGCTGGTTAAAATTATCTTAAAAAAGCATCTAATAACTTTCTTTTGATTTGAGTCTTTTGATGGGACTCAGACAATGTTATAGTTTTAGGTTAAACTCAAGATTTGCTCTCCAAGTAGGATGGATTTTGAGAGACTAAATATCAGGTCAATCGATGTAGTCAACTCACAAAATGCCAGAAAGACTTAACTGTAAAGCTTCAGCCCGATCAGAGCTAGTGAATTCTTCAAAAAATTGGGGAAAAATATAGCTCAAAGACCATTCTATGAGAC
>CAZNCM010000163.1:10673-12586 GCA_964571155.1 uncultured Lyngbya sp.
TTTTGGTTAACTATTCATGCCTGCGGTCACTGTCAAACAGCAACAATATCAAACCTACATTCTGTCTGATGAAACGATGTCTGCGGAAGTTTCCGTCGTTCCAGAACGTGGGGGAATTATCACAGACTGGCGTATCGGTGAACATCAAATCTTTTATTTAGATACTGAACGTTTTACTGATCCCTCGTTGTCGGTGCGGGGTGGCATTCCTTTATTATTCCCTATCTGTGGTAATTTACCCAATGATACTTATACACTCGATGGGCAAACTTATCAACTTAAGCAACATGGTTTTGCTCGTAATTTACCTTGGGAAGTCACCGAACAATCTACAGAAAAAGGGGCAAGTCTCACCGTAACTCTCAAGAGTAATGATCAAACTCGTGCTGTTTATCCCTTTGACTTTGAGTTGAATTACATTTATACACTACGGGGTAATACTCTAGAACTTCGTTATCGTCACACCAATTTATCTCAGGAACCGATGCCGTTTTCAACAGGTATTCATCCTTATTTTACAGTAGCAAATAAACAGCAATTAGTTTTTGATTTACCTTCAACTCAGTTTCAAGCTAAAGGTGATGAAACGATTCAAACCTTTTCAGGACAGTTTGATTTTGAACAAGATGAAATTGATGTAGCATTTTTTAATTTATCTAAATCCTCTGCTGTAGTCAATGATTTGAGTCGTAAGTTAAAGCTGACCTTTGACTGGGATGATCGCTACTCAACCCTGGTTTTCTGGACGGTTAAAGGGAAAGATTTTTATTGTCTAGAACCTTGGAGTTCTCCTCGTAATGCACTCAATACAGGTGAATATCTAATGAGCGCCAAACCCGGAGAAACAATAGAAACTTTTGTCAATATCAGTGCAGATATCGGTTAAAGTGTAAGTTTACTTGCTGGAGTTACCCTTAACTTATTGTATGACAATTCCCCAGATTAATTAATCGTTAATATTGGGGAATTATCACTAATATTTAAGAAAATTAATGAAAATTTAGCTATTATATTGAATTAGGTTTTCAAATGAGTAATGGACTAAAGTTTTGAACTGATGCACCTTTCCGAGAAGAACGAACACTTGATCTGTTGATTAGAATGAGTCGGATTTACGCTTACCAAGGAGAGTCAGAAAAAGCATTAGAATTCTACCAGCAAGCCCTAAATTATAATCAACGCTCTAGTTCATACCTTTATACAGATATTGGTAAAGTTTATTCCGATTTAGGTAAACTAGAAAAAGCATTAGAGTTTTTCAATAAATCTCTCGAATTACTTAATAACAAATATCCGGAAGCAGAAGCAGAAAATCGATTTGGAATTGCTAGAGTTGAACGAACACAAGGTCATCTCAATACCGCTTTAACTCAAATTAAAACTGCAATTTACTTAATTGAAAAAACACGAGCTAGCAAAAATTCTCTAGAAGAACGTCTGACCTTTTTTGCATCTAAACAGGACTATTATGAGTTCTATATTGATTTATTAATGGAACTCCATCAACAAGATCCTTCAAAAGGATACAATGCCCAAGCATTCAATATCAGCGAACGTTCTAAAGCTAGAAATCTGCTGGAATTGCTCACTGAAGCAAATTTGGTGAGAAACGCAGTTTTCTTTGGGCTGTTACTAAAAATAGTATTACCAGCTATGAACTCCCAGCAAAGGCATTAATTGAACAAGCAGTGAGAGATTTTTTTCGTAGCACAATTCTCAATAAAAGTCGTTCTCCAGTCAACTTATCTCAAGATTATGAATCTCTTTATGAGATGATTTTGGCTCCGGTTGCTTCTCAATTCAATGATCAACGTTTGGCGATTGTTAGTGATGGAATTTTACATTATCTTCCCTTTTCTGCCCTTTCTTTACCTACATCTTCACTCAAAAAAGAGTATTTACCTTTAGTTGTT
>CAZNCM010000164.1:0-838 GCA_964571155.1 uncultured Lyngbya sp.
ATGGTAATTTAGTTGAAGTTTTATCTGTCGCCACTGATACAACAGAACGCCGACTTGCTGAAGAAGAACTTCGTCTAGAACGAGAAAAATCTGAACGATTATTACTGAATATTTTACCCCAAAAAATTGTCGATAAACTCAAACAAGACAAACAGGGGTTAATTGCTGAAAAGTATGATGAAGTCTGTATTTTATTTGCAGATTTAGTTAATTTTACGGCTCTTTCTGAACGGTTAACACCTATTCAACTGGTTAAATTACTTAATGAAATTTTCTCAACCTTTGATCAATTAGCAGAAGGCTTAGACTTAGAAAAAATCAAAACAATTGGAGATGCTTACATGATGGCGGCAGGTTTACCTTTACCTCGCGAAGACCATGCAGAAGCGATTGCGGATATGGCACTTTCTATGCAATTGGTGATTGATCATTTTCCTTTTGATTATGGTGAAACTCTACAAATTCGGATTGGAATTCATACCGGAACTGTGGTAGCTGGAGTGATTGGAACTCATAAGTTTATTTATGATTTGTGGGGAGATACTGTTAATATTGCATATCGCATGGAATCTTCAGGTAAACCCGGAAAAATTCAAGTGACAGCAGCGGTTTATGAACGACTAAAAAATGAATATATATTTGAAAAACGGGGAGAAATTCCCATTAAAGGAAAAGGAAAAATGATGACTTATTGGCTCATGGGTCGCAAGTAAAGTTTACACGTAATTCACTCTAAAAATAAATTAATTAACTGGATGCACTGGTATAAAACCGCAACGCAAACCGCCAAAACCCGGCGGAAAAACAGAATAATATTAAGGCTAAAATTCCTGAACCC
>CAZNCM010000164.1:848-1177 GCA_964571155.1 uncultured Lyngbya sp.
TCGACCTAATAGCGTTTCTGCGGGAATTGTGGTTAAAAAAGCGACGGGAATAATAAAAGTAAAGAAAAATCGATATACCGTAGGATAAGCGACCATTGGAAATCGACCTGCTTCTAATAACCCTCTCAATACTTCCGTGACGTTATAGACTTTTACAAACCAAATACTCATCGATCCTAACATAAACCACAAACTATATAAACTGATTATTCCAAAAAAAAGCGGAATTAAACTCAAAAAATAATCAGTTATTTTTAACTGTAATTGTTGACCTGCATAATAAATAACAAGACACCCAAAAACTAAATCAGGTAAACCCCAAGGAGAAA
>CAZNCM010000164.1:1194-5675 GCA_964571155.1 uncultured Lyngbya sp.
GACTACTAATCGGTTTTAATAAGATAAAGTCAAGGGTTCCTTCTTGAACATGAGTGACAATCCGATTCAAATTAGGAACTAAAAGCGTTGCAGAAAATCCTTGTAAAAGTGTAAAAATTCCTAAAACCACTAACGCTTCTTGCCAACTCCACCCTTCAAATTCATATCCAGTACGATAAAATAAAAACAATCCAAAAATACTCCCAATTAAGCTTCCTAAACTACTAATTGTAGCTAAAACGAAGTTTACCCTATACTCTAATTCAGCCGCTATTGCTGTTCTCCAAAAGAGTTGTAAAATTTGTAAGTAACGTTTCATTTTTTATGATTGATAGAATTATCTCTGCTGAAGTCGTCTTTGCATTCTACGACGACCTGGACGGCGATTTTGACGAATTCGGGAACGACGATTAAATCTCAGTTTAGCGCGAATAGCTTCGGCAATTTCAGTTAAACCCACATCTTCTAAAATATCACTGGCGACTAATTCTCCGGTTTCACAACCCCCTTCCATAAAGCCTTGATATTCTAAAGAAGTGT
Source organism: uncultured Lyngbya sp. (assembly GCA_964571155.1). Classification (GTDB taxonomy): domain Bacteria; phylum Cyanobacteriota; class Cyanobacteriia; order Cyanobacteriales; family Microcoleaceae; genus Capilliphycus. The sequence continues at coordinate 1,735 of CAZNCM010000164.1, forward strand.
GTTCCCCCGCAAAAAATAAATTCCCAACTCGTTCCCCTTCAACACCATAAAATCGGGTAAATTCTCCCGGTCGATAACACAAATATGACCCCAAGCTAAACGGACTTCCTGTCCAAAATGCACGGTTTGCTTGATTACGAATTGCTACGGAATTAATACCCGGAAATACCGCCTCAAATTGCGTCCGAAATAATTGGGCTTGGTCTTCAACCGTTCCCGCCCCCACTGCCACACCTTGAGTTCCTCCGGTGTAATTTGTAATCAAACCAATTGTATTTGAAGCATAACGACTATTGCTACTTTCCCAAGTATTTTGAAATCCTAAATCAGTGAAAACATTCCCTCTTGAATTAAAACGAGTTCGCCAGATTTTATCAGTATAGCCTGTAATTAATTTCGAGTTTGTTCCATAACCGACTGTATCAATTGCCTCTCGTTTAATTTCAGGTAACTCCACATCAATTTCAATGGTTCTAAGAACACTAAAAGGAATTGCTAAAACAACTCGTTCATAGGTGCGTTCAAAACTACTGATTCCTGAACGTAAACTGACTAAAAAACGACCCCCTGACTGTTCGCGAATGGACTCTAAAACTGTGCTTGTCGTGATTGAACCTTCTAAAAGTTGGGCAAGTCTTTGGGTAATTTGTTCACTGCCGCCATCAAGATAAAAGCGTTCGTCACTGTCTCCAAAAACTTCAAACGTTCCCGGTTCAGTGCCAATATAATAAATCAAGTTTAACGGTGATTGTTCTTCAGTATTCAAACCAAAGTCAGACGTATAAGCAATTCTCAGCAGTTGACGAATAATTGGACTTGTAGGAATTTGATTCAAATATTGAGCTAAGGAAATATTATCAAGAGCAATGGTTATTTCATCTTCTGTGGTATAATCTTCAAAGTTATCAATTGCTTCTAAATCTGCTTCAACTTGTGCAGCTACTGGGACAAAATCATTAATAATTCTTTCTAATGAAATTCGTTGTCCTTCAAAAAAATAAGTATCAGGAATTAATCCCGCATCAACGGCTAATAGATCAACTAAAGGTAAACCTAATTCTTCAGCTAAACTGCGAATACAAATATGATCGGTATCAATAAATTCTCCGCCTAATTCGGCAATTAAAGGGCTTCGATCAGATCGACTGTAAGTCCCGCCTGTCTTAACCGATAAGCGGCTGCTAATCCCGCAATTCCCGCCCCAACAATTAATATTGGACTGTTAGACTGAGCGTTAGCACGATGTCGATATTGGCTAATTTTTGCCGTTGTGATTGCACTCGCACTCGCCAACCCAATTTGTAGCAAACGACGACGAGTTAAAAGTAAATGAGATTGGCGATTTTCATGATGAATTCCTAACAGTTCATCCGTTGGGATTCCTGTTTTTCTTGAGGTTTGGGCGATGCGGTAAGCCTGACGTAAGATTCGCATTAATGCAGATTTAGGCATAATTTAATCTCACTTTTTAAGTTTTATTGATTAATTCGGATCTATTGTTATTCATTGTCGTCAATCTCAGTTAAAATTTTCATAAAAATATACATTGAGTTTTAGTTTAGCAAATTATCTAATCATGGTATGATAACTTTCTAACCGCATGGGAAAAAGCGGAAGATTACAGTCGTAAGGAGTAAATACTCTATGCTGACATTTGAAGACTTCTTAGATGAAGACTTTTATTTAACTCAATATCCCGTCGTTGAAGAAGCAGTTGAAGCGGGAGAATATGAAAGCGGACTGGATCATTTTTTACAAGTCGGACAGTTTGAAAGTTTACAACCAAACCCCTTATTTGATCCGGCTTATTATCGTTCGATTTATACCGATGTTTCCGCCGCAATTGAACGAGAAGCCATCACCGCAGCCGAACATTTTATCTTATTTGGTCAGTTTGAACAAAGAAACCCAAATCCCCTATTTGATACTGCTTATTATTTAGAACAATATCCCGACGTTAAAACGGCGCTTCAAGAAGAACGACTCACCCCGTTTGAACACTTTTTTAGATTTGGTCAGTTTGAAGGACGGAACCCTAGTCTATTTTTTGATAGTTTATATTATCAAGAACGCAATCCTGAAGCGATCACAGCAATTGAAGATGGGGTTGTAGACAGCTTATTTGAACATTTTATTCGTTTCGGACTCAAGCGTGGAAACTCGGGCGTTTCTCCCGAACCTCAGAATGATTTATCAGGAGCATTTCAACTCGATACTTTACTCGGAAGTCGTACTATTATTGAGTCTGTGAGTACAGAAAATCCAGTTGATATTTATCGTTTTGTGATACCTAATGAAATTAGTCAAGTGAGTATTCGTTTGACTGAATTAACCGCCGATGCTGATTTAGAGATTTTACAAGATATTAACGCCAATGAAGTGATCGAGTTTGATGAAACTTTTGCAACATCAAAGAATTTAGGAATAGCTTCAGAATCTCTTATTTTTGATCAACTCTCAACTGGAACTTATTTTGTCCGAGTCTCGCAGTTTGAAGGAGAAACCGATTATAACTTAAGCTTTGATGTCACTCCGATTGTTTAATTTTATCTGCTATAATAACCCGATCTCGTTTGCGGGAAATTCGGTGCCATTTTTACGAAATCCTTCAATCTCTCCCCATTCTTTTCCAGTGCGATGAGTTGCTTTTGTTGAGTCTGCAAAATCTGTAATATTTTGATGATAAATCTCTTGATAAGATAAAGGAAGTAACATCTTAAAGGGCTGTCCAATCACTTCCTCTTTGATGACTCGGATTATCTTGGGTGATACTTTGAATATAATCAAGCTGTTTTTGAATCAAGCTATACTTTTCTTAATAACTATAAAAATAATTTTTATCGGCTGTAACAATATATCGTTCTTGTTGATTTTTAATTAACTCTACTAAAGCAATAAGTTCCTGAATTTCGGAGATTATTTTATGCTTTTTTCAAACATCTTGAGAAGTCTCAACTAAACGAATTGTATTCCAATAAGACAATCCACTAACTGTTGCTAAAATTGTAATTGCTAAGGTACATCCCATTAAAACTGTTGTTTTTAATGACCATTTCATAAGAATTTAATTAATTCGCAACCCGATCATTAAAGATGAATAAACTGTCTATAAATGTTGTCGTTCCTTGTTGAAGGAATTGGATTGCACTTTCTGCGTGTTGAACAGTCATTGGTTTAGAAAACAAATATCCCTGTCCCCATTCACAACCTAATAATTTTAAATGTTGCCATTGTTCAAAGGTTTCAATACCTTCTGCAACCAACTCCATTCCTAAATTGTGGGCTAAGGCAATAATTGCCCGCACAACGGTAGCATCATGATCTTCGTTCCCAAGATTGATCACAAAAGAACGATCTATTTTTAAACTATCAAGAGGTAATTCTCGTAGATGACTTAAACAAGAATAACCGGTGCCAAAATCATCAATACATAATTGCAAACCCATTTCTTTAGCCCGTTCTAATAAGCGAGATGTTTTGACTTGCTTAGAAATCAAGCAACTTTCGGTGATTTCCAACTTTAAACCCGAACGTTCTACATTTTTATCAATTAATATTTTTTCAAGATCAGTAAAGAACTGATACTGGGATAATTGAACGGGAGATATATTAATATGAAGCACTAAATCAAGGCAACAGGAGAACTTTTGTTGCCACTCTTTCCACTGACTTATTGCTGAGTTTAAAATCCAATCTCCGAGTTCATAAATCAAACCTGTTTCTTCTGCTATCGGGATAAAAAGTCCGGGTGAAATGATTCCTTCTTCTGGATGTTGCCAACGCACTAAAGCTTCAAATCCGGCTAATTCTCCGGTTGTCAAAGAAACAATGGGTTGATAGTACAAACAAAATTCTTGCTTTTCAATTCCGATTCTCAGTTTCTGTTCAAGCTGTAACCGTAACGCAGCTTGCTTTTGGAGATTGGTCGTTAGAACCCGATA
>CAZNCM010000164.1:5685-12484 GCA_964571155.1 uncultured Lyngbya sp.
CGGCTCGTTTGGCACTATACATCGCTAAATCTGCATCTCGCAATACCTCTGCGACCTCTTGATACCCAAAAGAACTATGAGTAATCCCAATACTTGCATTAATATAATACTGATAATCTTCCCATACTAAAGGTAATTTTAACTGATTTAAAATCGTTTCAGCTAAAGAACTTGCTCGCTCAATGTGGCAAACATTTTCTAATAAAATTACAAATTCATCTCCCCCCAAACGAATCACCGAACCTCCAAAATTCGCACAGGTTTTGAGCAGGAGTTGAGCAACTTGGTTGAGTAAACCGTCGCCCACAATATGTCCCATACTCTCGTTGATTACTTTGAAATGATCGAGATCGATATACATTAAGCTAAAATGAAAGCCAGAATCAACTTTCATGCGGTTAATAAAATTCTCTAATCTAAACATTAACCAATCCCGATTTGGGAGTTTCGTTAAGCTATCATGGCGAGCCATAAACTCTAACTCTTGCTTGCGAACTAATAACTCTCTATGGGTTTTTTGAAGTTGTTTTAGGGTGATTTCTAGCTCCTGTGTACGCTTTGAAACTTGCTTTTCTAAATATTGATTGAGTTCCTCAAGAGCCGTTTCCGCTTTGGTGCGTTCAATCACTTCTTGTTGAAGTTGTTGAGTTGTTTTATAAAGTTGTAAATGGAGTTGAATTCGTGCAATTACTTCATCGTGACTAAAAGGTTTTGTAATATAATCAACAGCACCGAGTTGTAACCCTTTGAGTTTGTCTATTGTCTCCGATAATGCGCTCATAAAAATAATCGGAATTTTGGCTAAACTGGGATCAGATTTTAAACGAGAACAGGTTTCAAATCCATCAATTCCCGGCATCATCACATCAAGTAAAATTAAATCGGCTGGATCGCGTTTAATTTTGACAAGCGCACTTTCTCCATCTTGAGCCACTCGCACATCATAACCCAAACCATCAAGTATATTAAAAAGTACACCTAAATTTTGAGAATTATCGTCAACAATAATAATTTTACTTTTCATCGATAAAGAATTATTCATGATTTTTACTCCGATATTTTTCAAGCAGATTACAAATTTCTTTTTCTTGAAAGTTATTCGCAAGTTCTAACAAAATTTCTGCAAAAGGAGCATGACTGGGGTCAACTTGCTTGAGGTTTAAAGCTTGTTGTTTAATTTGTTTTATCTTTCCGTCTAAGGCTAACTCATATAAATTTTCGAGTAACAGATCATCGATATTCTCAGGAAGTTCACCACTGGACTGAGTTGATTCTGTTGAGATGGATTGAGAATCATCTTCCTCTGCATAACTCCATTGTATTGTCAGTAATTCATCCAATTTATTTAACAAGTCACGACTATTAATCGGTTTGCTCAGAAACGCATCTCCTCCCGCATCAAAACACAGGGCTTGATCAGTGATAAACACACTAGCAGAGGTGACAATAATTTTCAGGTTTTTATAGACCGGATTTTCACGGATTTTAGCAATCATCTCTAGCCCTCCCATTTCTGGCATGACCAAATCAGTAATGATTAAATCTAAATCCTGATAGAGTAACTCGATTTTCTCTAAACCCACTTTACCATTATTAGCTATCTCGACTCTAAATCCAATGGAGGAGAGAAAATCCCGCAAAAACAGACAATTTTCTAATCGATCATCTATAACTAGAACTTGAGGAGACTTTCCAACAATTCCAACAATTGTTTTAGATTGTTCCCTAGTCACGTTGTTGGGGAGATCAACCCCTTCTACAATCGGTAACTGAAGATCAAACTTAAACACACTACCTTGATTGTATTGGCTCTCAACTTCTAGTTTCGCTCCCATCATTTCTAAAAGTTTTTGAGTAATGGTCAAACCCAAACCCGTTCCTTCTGATTGTTTGTACGCTTCCGCACCTTGTTCAAAGGGCTGAAACAAACTTTCAATTTTGTCAGAGGGAATCCCAATTCCTGTGTCTTTAACTTTAAACTTGAGTTTAACACAAGGATTGGAATTCGTAAAAGGGGAAATTACCTCGACTTCAAACATGACCCCACCTGTGTCCGTAAATTTAACCGCATTACTTAAGAGATTCAGTAAAATTTGTCGGAGTCTTTTTGAATCAACTAAACAAGATAGATTAGAAAGCTGAGGATCGCTAAAATATCTCCAATTTAATCCTTTTCCTGTAGCTCTGGGAGCAATAATCAAAGCAATCTCATCCAAAAAAGCTTGTAGCTTGAGCGTATTCGGATGTAAATCCATCTTTTGAGCTTCAATTTTTGCCAAATCTAAAATGTCATTAATTAAATCCAAGAGATGGATACCACATTTATAAATAATCTCTAAACTTTGTTGCTGTTGTTGGGTTAATGTTTGATCCCGTTGCAGAATTTGAGTATAGCCCAAAATCCCATTCAAAGGTGTTCGCAGTTCGTGACTCATTTGGGCGAGAAATTTACTTTTAGCCAGGTTTGCTGCATCAGCATTCGCTTTAGATTGTTTCAATGCTTGGTTGGTGAGTTCGAGAGCAGCAGTGCGGATTTTGACCCGTTCTTCCAGGCGTTGGTTGACCTCTCGTACTTCTTGTTCAATTCGTCGTCGTTGAAGCGTCAAAGCCAGTTGATCGCCTAAAGAACAAACTAACTCAATTAGATAGTGATCTTGCTCACAAAATTCTCGACAATAGAAAACAAAAATAGCCACCACCTGAGTCTCTAACAAAATCGGAATACCTAAAGCCGTTTCTAGTTGAACTAACTTTGCTAAATCTTTTTGTAAATAAACTGAATCAAGCTGTTGGGAAATCGGAGTTAACCATTCCGGTTTATGAGTCGCCCAAACTCGCCCCGCTACTCCTTCATTGAGGCTAAATTTTGTCTTGGAACTTCCCAAGAAAAAGTCTTCAAAATTCAAACTTTTACTGTAAAAATGAGAACAAAGTTCTAAAGATTGCTGTTCTACATCCGGTATCCAAGCTTCTGCAAAATCCCACTCAATTGATTCACAGATGAAAGATAAGGCAATTTCTAGGGCAGAATCCAAATCCTCGGCTCCGGTCATCGCTTGATTAATTTCATATAAAAGACGTTGTTTTTCTGCCTGCTGTTTACCCTCAGTTACATCTATTCCGATGCCCCAATTTGCCCAACCTGGAACCGGATACTGATCGGAAACATTCGTCCAGTTAATGGTTTTTATACTTCCATCTTTTGCGGTCAAATTCCATTCCCAGTCAGAATAATCATTCTCTCTTTCCTGCCAATGATTTATCATATTTTGACGATACTCAGCATCCGGATATAACCACACTAAAGCCTCGGGATTATTCATCATTTCAGCCGCTGTATATCCAGTCACCTGTTGACACGCTTTATTCCAAACAATAATATTGCCATACTCATCAAACGCATTCAACATCACGGTCATATTTTCTAATACTTTTCGCAACCGTTCTTCGCTTTCACGGAGCTTTTGATTGTCTCGTTTGCGTTCGGTAATATCCTGACCAATCGCCAGAATTTGATCCTCTGAAAGCAATATATTCATCCAAGATTGTTCTGTTATCCGTCCATCTCGAACCCGAATTTTTATATCAACCCAATTCCCCCTATCGGTTAAAAGTTTTTCGAGAATAAATTGACGGTATTCTCGATCAGGAAACGCATCTTTCCAGATATCAAACTGATCGATTTCTTCAAACTTATAGCCGGACACTTTTTCCCATTCTGGGTTCACCCAAATAAAATTTTTCTGACTATCCATTACGGCGATCATCACCGGAATATTATCCAAAATCGTTTGCAGTAATGCCTTTTGTTCTTTGAGCTTAATTTCTGCTTGTTTGCGATCGGTAATATCATAGTTGATTCCCACCACTCCTATGGGTTCATCTGCTTTATTGCGTTGAACAATAGCATCAGCTTTCAGATAATGAATCGAACCATCAGAATGCACAACTCTAAACTCTGTATTATATTCCCTTTTCCCTTGCAAAGCTTGTTGACAAATCCACTCTGACTGCTCTCGATCTTCCGGGTGTAATCCTTGTTGCCAGGCTTGATAAACTCCCTCAAAATCTGACGGTTTAACGCCATAGAGTTCATACATTTGTTCATCCCAAGTCAAGATATTATTGACAATATCCCATTCCCAAATACCAATATTTCCCGATTTTAGTGCCAATTGCCAGCGTTCTGAAAGCTTACTGAGTTGTTCTTCTGCTTGTTTGCGATCGGTAATATCACTAGCAATCTCAATCGTTCGATAAACTTCATCTTGTTCATTGCAAAGGGGAAACGCTTTTGACAAAATCCAACGAATATCACCTGTAGGTTGAATAATCCGATATTCTACAGTCAATTCACCAGAATGTAGAGAAGGGTTGAGTTGTTTTAAAAGGCATTCACGATCATCAGGATGTACCGCATCAAGCCAAGCATCGTGTTTTTGATAGAGTTCCTGACAACTCTGTCCCCAAATTTTTTCGTATATGGGGTTAACATAAAGGACTTGCGGAGGATGTAGAGAACGCACAAAAAAGACATCCCCAATATTTTCAGCAATTTGACGAAACTTTTCCTCACTTTCTTGTTTAGCACGACGAATTTTTAGGGCGTTAATTCCATACGCAAGATCGGAGGCGAGTTCTTGAAGAAGGGGAATTTCAGCTTCGTCAAACGCTTCTGGTTGAGTTGATTCGAGTACCAACACTCCCAAAATATCTCTATGTATTGATGATGAATGTTTTTCTCTTAAAATAGAACTATCACTTTCATTTAGCTTGAACAGGGGAAAGTTAGCAATATAAGTCTTTTTTGAGTTAGTTGAATCTTTTTTGCTAGCGTTAAGTCGCGAAACATTATAGACTCCAGTTTGGAGGACAGTTGCAGTCGATGTCTCGGTATCATTTAGTAAGGTTTGACAACTCCCAACAAGCTTAGAGAACTCCTCTACACCCTCCTCAGCCACCCAACAGAGAGTATTCCTATCCCCTTGTACAAACCCGACTCGTACCCGTTGAAAGCCACCAATCTTAACAAGAATCTGACAAACTTCTTGCAAGAGTTCTTCTTTTTTCGTCGCCCGTACTAAGGCTTGATTGCACTCGCTCAAAGTCCGTAGTGATCGGTTAAGCTGTTTGATATGCTCAAGCTTTCGGGTTCTACCTTGCAGCAAGTACACCATAAATCCCAATAATCCCGAAATCAATAATCCCCCGTAAATAATCACGGTTGGTAGGTTAGACTCGTATTGTGATAGGACTTTTGAAGTCGGTATAGTTTTGAGTTGCCACGATGCTCCAGCGATTTCAACGGGAATTGTTTGGCTGTGAATGACTTGTTCCGGAGAAATAGACTGATTTGCTTCGAGTGAATGGGTTTGGTATATTTTATCTTGTCCTTCGATCATAAAAATACGATAATCATGGATAGTGGCAAGTTTTTGGAGTAAGTTTTCAAATAAAGTATTAACATGAATCAAAGCGACTAACCAACCTTGAAATTCTTGATCTTTGATCAAAGGAACATAGATTAGTAATCCATCATTTAATTTGGGCTTGAAGGAGTTGAGTTCAATCAGATCACTGATTTGAGTTTGATTAAAAACTTTAGACTGAGTAATTACCCGTTTTTGAGAGCGTTTAATCTCCTCATGTGAACGAGTAATATTTTGAGTTTCTATTGGGGGGATTACCCATTGCACCTGAGAATTTGGATTAATGCGTCCGAGAGCGAGAATATAAGGATTAGAATCTAAATAACTATCAGTGTCTGTTTGCCATAGGTTTTGGGCTGTTTCTCCCACCAATATCCAACGATCTCCCATCCGTTCGAGGGAAGATATTTTATCGTTCAACTGATTGTTAAAAGCAACTTTTATCCATTGAGAATCTAACTGAATTAATTCCTGAAGATAATTATGTTCACGCATCTGAACTTGTCGTCCCATAAAAATTGCGATGACACTAAAGTTCAATCCCACTAAGATTGATAACCAATGGGAATTTAACCAAGTTCGTTTAAGATACTGAGGGAAAAACAACATAACTTCAGGCAGAAAGGTTGAATTAAACAAGCTTATGTAATTTTTTATTTGAGTTAATTTTATCAAATTTTAAGCAATTAAGAGTTGAGATTCAAACTTTGATTGATTCAATTATTAAATCTGGCAGTCAATTTAATCTTATTCTAAATTTATATATCTATCTTACTCAATTTTTCTTGACTTAAGGTTAAGAGAAAGCTTTAATTCATAAATCTAAATAGTCAAAATGTGTAATTTTATACAAAATCAACCTGATACCGATCCGGTATACTGCATCCTCCTCAATCAGATCTAGTATGAAATACTTTTAATTAAATCAAAAATTGACTTTATTCCTTGACTTTATCAATAAAACTTCAATACATCAAGATTGTTGTTTCCCCTCTCTATCAACCGTTGAAATGTGAAAAAGTTGGGTCAATTTTCAGAATTTAGACGTTAAGAAATTGAGGAGTTAGGTCTTTAGAGCCGAAAATCTCTCGGACACGGAAGTTGTATTCAGAGTAATAGCGCTTCGCACTAGGCAAGAGGCAAGAGGCAAGAGGCAAGAGGCAATAGGCAATAGGCAAGAAAATGCCGATCTAGTCAGGCTTTTGGCTATTCTTCATTCAGGGCATTTGTAAATATACCAGTGCGACCTGCTAAACTTGAGTCATTTCTGTGGTAACTGCATAAGTCCAGCTTGTTGAGACGTATATAACAATGGATGGATCTAAATGCTCCGAAGTGCAAGGCTTCGATACACTCTGCAATTAACAGTA
>CAZNCM010000165.1:0-2652 GCA_964571155.1 uncultured Lyngbya sp.
GCAATTGCGATTTTAGGTTGAAGTACCCTCAGCATTTTGGGATCAAGACGATTTCCTGACCACCACAACACTTGAGTCGGAGTAATAATTTCAGCTTGTAAGAGTTTAATTTGGTTATCAAGATTAACATCACCCAACAACATCCATTTGAGATCCCCAATCAAGAATTCGACGATTGGAGTCTCCGCATCAATCAGTTCAATTTGAGTCGCACCCAACTCCAAAGATTCTTCAACCGTCAGCGGTATATAAAGCCCCTGGCGAGATTCAATCGCTTCTTTAATCGCTAAAGAACTGACATAATAAGCTTGTTTAGAAGCGGGATTATCATAAAAAACTTTAACCGGGAGTTTTTCTAAAATAATCGGCCAGCCAATGCTTAATCCTAAGCGAGAATGAGTCGAAACAGAATAATCAATCTGATTTACCCCTTGCTTTTGTAGAAAAGGTAACACCGTGTAACGAGCGCTCTCTTGACCCCCGCTATTAATTAAAGTAATATTTCCTCGATCTTGAATCACTAAAATGGGTTCCCCAGAGGTCGCCAATACGGTCGCTTGAAATTGAGAAGCTTTACTGTGCCAAATGGGAATCACCGCGATCGCAATAGCAGCAATAAAAGCAATCACGACGGGATGAAACAATAGAAATAACCCCGATTGTGGCGATGTTTGACGCTCAACGTTTCGGGATTCTCGTTGATGCCCAATCACCCAAACTAAACTGATAAGACTGTAGAGAGCGATCAGTTGAAATTGAGAGATCGAACCGAGTGCCACCGAATTTCCGGGTTGTTGACTAAAAAACCGCACCAGCCCCAATAAACCGCCCACCGGATACTCTAATAACGCTGAAATTGAACTTCCGGCCGTCGGCCAAAACAGAGCCACAACCCCGGCAAATAAGCCCCCCAAAGTAATCACCGCCACAAAAGGAACCGTAATCACATTCACCAAAATACTGTAGGGGGAAACCACATTAAAAACGTAGAGTTGTAGGGGTACCGTCCAAATAGAAGCCGCAAGAGGAACAGCCAACAAAGAAGCAATAGCCGGGGGCATCCAGTCTAAACGTTTGAGAATGGGGGGAACGCTGACCAATAATCCCAGAGTGGCTAAAAAGCTAAACTGAAATCCTAAGTCCCAAATCCATAAAGGATTCCACAGCAGCAAACCCACAGCTACGGCAACGAGTACACTCAATGGCCTAACTTGACGATTTGTGGCAAATCCAATTAAGGCAGCCAGTCCCATCAATGCGGCTCGTAAGACCGACGGTGAGGCTCCCGTCAGACCCACATAGGCGAGCAAAGCAATCATACCAATCGTTAAGCGTTGGCGGGGGGAGGCACTTCGGCTTAAAGCCAGGACAACCCCTAATACCAGAGAAACATGAAATCCAGAGGCGGCTAAAATATGAGCTAATCCGACTTGTACAAATTGATCGCGAACATCGTAGGGTAAATCAACCGCTCGTCGCCCTAAGACCATTGCACTGACAATTGGGCCTTTAGGGATGCCTAAGCCTTGTACTTGAGCACGAACAATCCGTTGTCGAACCGCCCACCATCCCCAAGTTTGACTAGAATTTGAGGTCAGAGCGGTTAAATAACGGCCTTTGAGTCCCGCAAATGCCCCCTGACGAGCCAGATAAGCGCGAAAATCAAAAGCTCCAGGGTTAGAGGGGGATTGGGGTTTGTAGAGGCTTCCAGTGACAGCGATTGGGGCGCCGGGATGCAGACCTGTGGCTTGCAGCAGGGGTACGGTAATGTAGAGTCTACCGCTGACCTCTCGACTGACTTCAATGGGTTTATCATTGCCCATAATTTCGTTAACTTGAGCAACCTTTAACCAAAATTGCGCTCGTCCTGAACGAGTGAGACGAGGCGGGGTTTGGACTTCACCGCGAACCGTGATAATCAATTCCGGTGAATCTGAGGCTGTAACCAGTTGACTGATGTTATTGGGGGCGGGTTGAGGAGTGCGAACTTGTAGATAGAGACTGGCGGCGACGGCAATTAATCCGGCAAATAACCAAACGGTTTCGGGTATCGCGGGAGCAGGGAGGAGTCTAGAGCCAGAAACAGAGGCTGGGGGATCTCTGAGCATCAAAGCTGTTTCTTCCCCTTGCCGAGTTTTATCAAGGGTATGGGCTGTTTTTCGGGATTTCAGCCCTCGCTTCATCTGGATCTGACGCTGTTTGCGTTTGACAAATTCTCGCCCCATTGTGGCAATTGCCAACCCTAGAGCAAGGGCTAATACCCCAGATTTTCCCCAAGCAACACCGCTACAGAGCAACCCCAGAATATAAGCTAAACCGAAAATAATAATAACCGTTTGATTCATTGCTGCTTGGGAGACAGACCCTCGTTTAGATGGACAAGCCCAATTTCAGACCCAGTATGCCATGAATTAACATCATACCGACAGCTAAGGTTCCCAGGTAGGCATGGGTGATTCGCAGGGAATCTTTATTGCCACCGAAACCCGTAAAAGCAATCAAACCGTTGAGTGCTAACACCCCAAGTAATGCCGTACCCGTCCAAAAGTGAGGACTTTCGAGAATGGGTTGTTTTTGCATCACCAGCGACAGGAGTCCGCCCGTGTAGCCTAATGCCATGAAGATAAACATCCACGGTGCAATTTGACGATG
>CAZNCM010000165.1:2706-12442 GCA_964571155.1 uncultured Lyngbya sp.
TTATCACTGGCAATTCGCCCTTGCCATCCGGTGTAAGCGACAGCACTACCCATCGCTAAAACCACGATTCCCATCATCACAGGATGTCCCCAGTGGGTGATGGGTTCTGGAATCCCTAAACTTCGGAACTGACTGGCAATGGGTTCCAAGAGTTGACTTAGATTCATCTTCTGCCCTCAAAAATTAATGGATTTTGCTCTTTTTGATCATACAGTTTAATGGCTGTTAATGATACCGTTGGGTTGCCGGATCTAGATTTGGTCAGTGAGCTGTTTTTTGACGAGTTAATACTTTGTCGTGAGGATCTATTCCCGTGTTAAGGTTGCATTTTTGTTGGGTCTAATTTGTGACCCATATCGCCGTGACCAGACTTGTGTAAACTCAGCCCCAAACAGAAAAATTTGAGTCGAATAGAAGATCCATACTAATACAATCACAAATGATCCGGCGGCACCATAGGCTGATCCGATGCTACTGTTGCCGAGATAAAGGCTGATTAAGGATTTTCCAATGGTAAATAAAACGGCTGTTATCCCGGCTCCCACGGCGACATCTTTCCAGGCAATTCGTACATCAGGTAACACTCGATAGATTTGACCAAAGAGTAGAGTAGTGAGGCTTAAAGAGATGACTAAATCGACCAATGACCAGACAAAACTAGGGATAAACAAAAGTTTTTCTAGCCAAGTGGTTGCTCCCGACAAAACTGAACTAATAATCAGGGAGAGGAGTAAGACGAATCCAATCCCTAAGACCATCAAAATTGATAAAATTCGGGTTTGAATAAAGCTTTTAACCCCTCGTCCGGGTTTGGGTTCGACTCCCCAAATTAAGTTTAAGGCTTGTTTGAGTTGAGCAAAAACAGTCGTTGCTCCAAAGAGAATCGTGACAACGGCAATTATAGTTGCGGTAATATTGGAGCTAGGACTAAATTGGTTTTGCAGAACGGTACGAATAGAAGCGGCATTCTCTGAGCCAAAAAAAGATTCTAACTGAGCAAAAACTTCTTCTTGAGCGATTTGTTCCCCGACAATAAAACCAACAACTGCAATCACTAAAATTAAAATCGGTGCAATTGAAAATATCATATAATAAGAAAGGGCAGCAGCCAGGATAGGAACTTTATCATGTTGCCATTCGTTAAAGGTTTCTTTGAGCAGACTCCAAATGGTGTTTAGGTTCACGACTTTTCAGCAAACAGGGTCAACATCATAGCTGAGTTTAACAGCAAGTCAAATTAAAAGCTACTCTGGGCTTCTGACGGGATGAGATTTTGATGAACAGGGATTTCAATCACAAACTCTGCTCCCTCTCCGAATACTGAATGAAAATCAAGTTTTCCCTGATGTTTTTCGACCACAATTTGATAGCTTGTTAATAAGCCTAATCCAGTTCCTTTACCGACGGGTTTGGTGGTAAAAAAAGGATTAAATAAACGAGTTTTAACATCAGGTGAAATCCCGATTCCATTATCTTTGATCTTAATTTTTACTGTATTTTTATCTTGGAATTCAGTCGTAATCCAAATTGTGGGATTCGGAAACTCTCCTGTTTTTTTTTCTAATTTAGATTCAATGGCATCAATCGCATTACTCAGTAAATTTAAAAAAACCTGGTTAAGTTGACTTGCATAACAGGTAATTTTAGTGATTTTATCATAATTTTTTATAACTTTAATTTTTAAGTGACTATTGGGAAGTTTGAGTCGATGGTCTAAAAGTAGTAAAGTGCTATTGATTCCTTCATGGAGATTAATTAATTTAATCTCCGATTCATCTAAGCGAGAAAAAATGCGTAAAGCCAAAATAATTGTGCAAATTCGATTCACCCCATTTTTCATCGAACCTATTATTTTTTGCAAGTCGAAGACTATAAAATCTAAATCGATTTCTTCGATCATATTTTGAATTTTTTTGGGCGGGTGAGGATATTCGTTTTGATAGAGTTGAATTAACTTCACCAAGTCTTGAATATATTGATTTGCAGGTTCGATATTTCCGGAGATAAAGCTAATGGGATTATTGATTTCATGGGCAATTCCAGCAACCAATTGCATTAAACCCACCATTTTTTCATGTTGAACCAGTTGGGCTTGAGTGACTTGCAATTCATGTAAGGCTGTTTTGAGTTGCTGATTTTGATGTTGCAGTTTATTTTGTAACTGTTGAATGGTAAGTTGATTTTTAATTCTGATGATAATTTCTTCAAATTGAAATGGTTTAGTTATATAGTCTGATCCTCCAGCTTGAAAGGCTTTTACTTTATCTAAGGCATCATCTAACGCACTTAGAAATATAATCGGAATTGAGCAAGTTTCTTCATTGTGTTTAAGGGTTTCACAAACGGTATACCCATTCATATCGGGCATATTAATATCGAGCAAAATGAGATCGGGTTTAACAGCTTTAACAGCAGTAAGTGCCATTTTTCCATTAATAGCCTGTCGCACATGATAGCCATGCTCGGTCATCATTTTTGAGAGCAAACGTAAGTTTGCTGGGGTATCATCAACGACGAGAATATCAGGTTTATGAGAAGTATCTTCCAGTTGATTCATCATGTTTATAAAGCATAGTTTTTGATGTAAACTTTAAAAAAGTTAACTTTAATACACTTTTTAGGGAATTAAGTTTTGCCATTGATTAGATGAAACGAGATTAATTGCCTCCTCTGCATTAACGGGACAAGAAAATAAGTACCCCTGACCTAATTTACAATTTAAACTGAGCAGTTTTTTTAACTGAGTTTGAGTTTCAATCCCTTCTGCAATCACATTCATCTCTAAAATTTGAGCGATATTAATAATAATTGGAACCAATCCTAATTTTTTTGAGGTTTCATCAATCTGTTTTACGAAAGATTGGTCGATTTTGAGGGTGTCTAAGGGAAAATAATGTAAGTAACTGAGTGAGGAATAACCCGTACCAAAGTCATCAATTCCAAGCTGAATTCCTCGTTTTTTGAATTGTTGAAGAATTTCAATCGCAATTTGAGGATTCTCCATTAAGGAACTTTCAGTAATTTCGAGTTTTAAACATTGGGGATTAATTTGAGTATCATGAAGAATTTGATCAACCTGTTCGTTTAGATCGAGTTGAGTCAGTTGTCGCGCTGAAAGATTGACACTAATAAAGAAAGAATCGTCAACTAGATTTTGTGTTTTCCAGGTTTGGAGTTGCTGACAAGATTGATGTAAAACCCACTTTCCTAGCGGAATAATTAATCCAATTTCTTCAGCGATGGGTATAAAGGAATGGGGAGAAATTAAACCTCGGGTGGGGTGCTGCCAACGAACGAGAGCCTCAAAACCAACGATTTTACCTGTGTTTAAAACGACGATGGGTTGATAGTAAACGACTAATTCTTGTTCTTTAATTGCTTTATGGAGTTCTGTTTCTAGCTCTAGAATATTAATCGCAGCAACGTGTAAAGTTGAGTCAAAAATATGATATCGACCTCGACCTAATGCTTTTGCTTTGTAGACTGCATTATCTGCGTCTCTTAATAAATGTTCAGGATGTTCATAGTTTGGATGCCCAAGAGCAATCCCAATGCTTGTATTAATAAAAACTTCATGTTCTTCGAGTTGAAAGGGGTGGGAAAGAGCCTCTAAAATAGACTTGGCAATTTGAGTGACTTGCTGAGAGTGATGAATCGACTGGAGAAGTATAATAAATTCGTCTCCTGCCAATCGTGCTAAAATATCATCGGGATTGAGTAAAGTTTCTAAACGACGGCTGAGAGCAATTAGCAGTTCATCTCCGACTAAATGACCGAGTGAATCATTGACGACTTTGAAGCGATCGCAATCTAAAAATAAAACGGCAAATTGAGCCTGTGAATCTTGTTTAGCTCGCTTGAGTGATTGTTCTAATTGCTCCATTAAAAATCGACGATTGGGTAATCCCGTTAACGGATCATGCAGTGCCATTTCCAGGAGTTTAGCATTGGCAATCTCAAGCTGCTTTTTGCGGTGTTCGACTCGTTTTTCAAGTTGAGCATTCAGGGTGCTAAGTTTTAATTTTGCCTCTTTTAAGGCGAGTTGATTTTTGACTCTCGCTAAAATTTCTTCAAATTCAAACGGTTTGGTAATAAAGTCTACTCCTCCCGCTTTAAAAGCTTTAACTTTATCTAAAACATCATCTAAAGCACTTAAAAAAATAATCGGAATCTCAGCAGTTTTAGGATCGTTTTTGAGAAAAGAGCAGACTTGATATCCATCGATGTCAGGCATCATTATATCAAGTAATATTAAGCTCGGTGGACAAGTTTGTACTGCCGTCAATGCCATTTTTCCATTAATTGCTTGACGCACTTCAAAGCCCTGTTCACTCAACATCGTTGAGAGGAGCCGTAAATTCATGAGTGTATCATCAACAATCAGGATATCAGCTTTTATAAAGTTAGGGGTGCTTTGATTCATTGCAGGTGGGGAGTAACTAACATAACAATCTGAATCAGATTCAGTCTATCCATAAATTTTAAAGAGTGGGAAGCGATAAAGTCGATTTTTATAATTTTTTTAGATGAGAATTTGAGAACTGATGAAATATTGATTAAAAACAATCAATATTGGACATTACATCGAGAAAAACCTGCTTTAACTCAGGGTGACTGTTTGAGAAGATCGGGTCAGGGTGTACAGGTTCAGTTTTCCTTGACAAGAAAAACCCAGTCGGTTAGATTATACCCCAAGGGTAAACCAAGCTGCAAATAGAGAGAAGTTGGATTAATGCTCTAGGAAAGGAGAAGGGCGATTTAAGAATAAACTTTTGCGTAAATTTACTGAGAATGTGTAGATCATTGTTAATGATCTCTAATCCTTAAGATTCCATGAACGTAACGTTGAGGAATTTATATATCAACAAGATAATACGGAGTTTCTCAATCTATAAGTATATTGTACAGAAAACTTTATCAAAGAAATATTGGATTGATTGAGACGATGAGTATCATCAGGTCATTTTTTAGTCTATACGTGTAATAATATAAAGTTGAGGATAAACTGAGTTCTCCAACGATTGGTAAGTTTCCTTTTCTGGAAAACATTCTGAGAAAACGAGGATTGGATGAAAACTGACGAATCTACTCCCTATCAGCGATTGGTACAAGAACTTGACCACCAATGTCAAAAAATGGCAACGGGCGACTTATGCTTCTCTACCTATAACCAAGAAGGAAAGTTTCACCTGTTTTATGGTCGGCTACTCTATATTACAACTGAGTATCATCAGGTACGACGTTGGAAAAGAGCAGTTTTCAAGTATTGTCCAGATTGGCAACCTTCATCAGCCTTGCTTTCATTTGATCAGAGTACAACACCGTGGGAATATCAGATGCTTTATGAGGGGGTCGCCCGACAACAAATTAGTCTAACTCAGGCTAAAATTGTGATTCGTCAAGTCAGTTTAGAAGTGTTATTTTCTTTAGCTCGATATACTGATATTAGTCTCGAATGGAAACCTTCTTCTGAAAAAAAGACTCACCTTTCTCTCGGTTTAGCACTGTCTTTTTCTGAAATTGAGCCAATTTTTACACGAGCCGCTCAAATGCAGCAGCAGTGGCAAACCGCAGGTTTAAGCAGCATTCATCCAAATTTATCTCCGGTTTCTAAAAAGAAACTCGATCCTAAAAGTCTTTCGGGTCTAGCCCAATATCTTGATGGAAAGTTTACCCTCTGGGATATTTCTTTAAGGATTGGAAAATCAGTCATCAGTATTACTCGCGCTTTGGTTCCTTTGATCAAAAAAGGGATTTTACAACTGCGGCAAATTCCAGATTTATCTACACCTCTACCCCCCCCAACGGGGGCAACTTCGGCTTCAGTTCGTTCACCTCAAACAACCCGTCCCACCCCATTTCTGATCGCCTGTATTGATGATAGTCTGGTTGTCGCTCAAAGTTTACGCAAAATTCTTGAACCGGCTGGCTATCAGGTTGTCGGAATTCAAGACCCCATCAAAGCCTTAGCTCAAATTGCTGAACAAAAACCTGATTTAATCTTTCTAGATTTAATTATGCCCAATGCTAATGGTTATACCGTGTGTCAATTTTTACGAAATGCGCCTTTATTTGAAAAAACACCTGTGATTATTCTGACCAGTCGGGATAATGTGATTGATCGGAGTCGTGCTAAACTTGTGGGTGCTTCTGATTTTATGGTTAAGCCTCCTCAGCCACAGGAAACTCTGGAACTGGTTCGCAAATATCTGCCTCAATCCTCCAAGGTTTAAACCTAAGTTATCATATAGGATTGAATAGAGTGTAAACTTTGAGTAAAATTTGAGTCCACATTTTAAATTTTTGATGAGGTTGTTCAATGACAAGTATATTAGTGATAGAAGACAATCCGACTGAAGCCGATCTGATGATTGGTTGCTTGCGTCAATCGGGTTTTGATGTCCATAATGTTAGCACTGCTGAAGCCGCAAAAGTTTTGCTGGAACACAAAATTTTTGATGCGATTATTACGGATGTAGTTTTACCCGGTCAAAGTGGATTTGGATTGTGTCGGGAGCTAAAAAATCAAAACACAACTGCTCATATTCCAATTGTGATTTGTTCGAGTAAATCCGCCAAAATTGATAAGAATTGGGGCTTAAAACAAGGAGCATCTGCCTATGTAACCAAACCAATTAATCGCGAAGAATTAATCAATACGGTTAGAAAAGTGACTTTGCCTTCTGGAAAAGCGGGACTTGCTTAAAATCATTTTTTTGAAAATAATGTGGGTTGATTGAGCGTGAAAATATTGATGATAAATGCTCAATTTTACCGGGTAAACTCAATACAAAAGTTATCATTGAGAGAAATTGACTCAATCAGCATAAACTGTTTCACAAACAAGATTTGTGAAACTGTTCAACAAAAATTAATATCAAGATCAGAAAAACGATTTAAAATTAGATATAGAAGCCTGTGACATCTGATAGTTCTTGGTGGGGATGTAGATTATCTGAGACTGATTGACCTCAGAATCCAATGAGTTCGACGAAACTAAAAAAAGAAATTAGCTTGTATTTCTAGTTTTGAGATGCAATTTTAGCCAGATCGAAATTCAGGTGTAATTTTAGATCAGCCTTAATGATACAGTTGAAGTATCAACTTCCTGCAAAGATGTCAATCCATCTTAAGGAGTAGAGTTGGTATTTGTTATCGCTTCTATCTACCTAATTTATCTAATATTGCTCATTCTGTGTCTACCTAACCAACCATGACCCTAATAGAATCTGTACATCTCAAGCGGCTCGCTGAAGAACTCGATAGGTTGAGTCAACAGACCGAAAGTGGTATCCTCATTCTCAGTAGCCATACTGAAGAAGGAAGTCTTTACTTCAGCCAGGGTCAACTGTTGTATGCAACCTCTCCCATTCATCGTGTGCGTCGTTGGTCAAGAAGTGTTGACAAATACTGTCCTAAAATTACGGTTAAACTTCCCTCCTCTCTCAATTCTTCACTTTGGGAATATAAACTTTTATATCAAGGAATTAGTCGTCAAGAACTCAACCTGACTCAAGCCAAAGCAGTCATCCGACGAGTCATCAGTGAAGTGTTGTTTTCCATGAGTCGCTATGTTGACTTAAAGTTTCAATGGGAAGCTCAAAGCACTTTCGAGTCTGGTTTTTCCAAACACCTTTCTTTTTGCGACTCAGAAGTGAAAAAAATTTTACTTCAAGTCACTCAGATGCAAACTCAATGGCAAACGGCTCATTTAAACAAACTTGACCCCAATCTTGCGCCGATTTTAACCAAACCCGTTAATCCTAAAGCCCTCTCCGGTTTAGTAAAATATCTTAACGGAGAGTTGACTTTATGGGATATTTCCCTAAAAATTCAAAAGCCAATTGTGACGATTGCTCGTGCTTTAATTCCTTTAGTTCAAAAAGGACTTTTAAAGTTCAGAATGTTGCCCGATTTAACTGTACAGACTGATTCAGTTGACGAACAAACGAATAATTTAACCGTTCAAAACGAAAAAACATCAACTCGTCAACACCCTTTAATCGCCTGTATTGATGATAGTCTAGTTGCGATAGAAAGTCTCAAGCAAATTCTCGAACCTGTGGGATGTCAAATTTTAAGTATTCAAAATCCCGTCAAAGGACTGGCTCAAATTGCAGAACATAAACCCGATTTAATCTTTCTGGATTTAGTCATGCCCAATGCAAATGGATATATTGTCTGTAAATTTTTACGCAATGCTCCTATTTTTCAGAATACCCCGGTAATCATTCTCACTACCCGAGATACAGTCGTCGATAGAAACTATGCCAAAATCGCAGGGGCAACGGATTTTTTGAGTAAGCCGCCTAATTCACAGGAGACTTTGCAAGTGGTTTGCCAACACCTCGGCCAAAAATTTCCCCGGTTGAGAACTTACAACTTTAGAGAAGGAGCGAAAAAAGACCCCGCTCCGACTTCTGATTATACTGTTAAACGGACGATCAATTCCTAAAAAATAGGATAAGCTTTAATCAGATTGAGGGATTAAAATTATTCCCAATACAGGATTGACACCCCGAAAAAACTCTGAAACGTTTTTTTAAGCTCAAGCAGATTTGAAGAACAGTCAAGTTAAAATATAGAAAGTTAACCAAAAGTCGAATTAAATTGTTCGATTTGGGTTATTGATTTTATCACATTAGACCGAAAATGAAGGGGAAATCTGCCAGTTCGACTCCCACTGAACAATTTTTTAGTTTTTCGCTCAACCCCACTCTGCAAGCCCTGTTGTCCGCTCACCAATTAGCAGAGATCATTCGACTCGATCCCACCCAAATTATACCGATCTCAGAGATGCCTTTAGCGGTGATCGGAGTCTGTCCCTGGCAAGGGGAAGTCCTTTGGTTGGTCGATATTGCCTATCTGTTTGGTTTTGAACCGCTGAGAAAACCCACAAACATTCAGTCTAATTGTAGCATTATTAAAGCCCGAATTCACCGAGGAAATATTGGTTTATGGGTCGCTCAAGTTGGGAAATTAATAAGCTGTGAAACGTCGAGTATTCAAGCCCCTGAACTTAGTTATTCTCAACTTAAACCCCTCAAAAAATCTCCCCATCAAAAAGAATTAACCACTCCAATTCAACCTCATTGGATTCAAGGAAGTTGGGTTAGTTCTCAAGACAAAATCTTGCCCATTCTCGATCTTGAAGCAATCTTACGAGATTTAGTTCAGGAATAAACATTGAGTTTGATTCCTTGATTTCAATCAATAAAACCCTTTTTGCCTGAAAAGATTCCCCGATAATTAGACTTTAAAACCAATGACTAAAACGCCTTATCGTCCTTCCAACTCCCCGGAAAATCGCCAGTCCAATGCCAATCGTCGCGCTGCACTTTCTCCCCAAAAAGCTACAGAAAATACCAACTCCAACCCTTCTGAATCAACCGCAGATGTAGAAACAATCTCCCCGACTGTCGTCGTCGAATCCTCGGTGAGTCCCCCGATCGGATTGAAAGCCAAAACCACAATCTTAGCCAAAGAATTAAATGTATTACGGTCTAATATTGATCGCCGAGTTAACCAACTGCAAGCCTTAATTGAAAAAGAAGGGGCAGCAGCCGAACGGGCCGAACTGATTAACCAAATTACCTCCCGAATGCGGGAATCTCTAACCTTAGAAGATATCTTCAAAACCCTCGTTGAAGATGCCCGGGCTGCCCTCCAAAGCGATCGCGTGATTGTTTATCAGTTTGATGAAAATTGGAAAGGCACCGTTGTCGCAGAATCTGTC
>CAZNCM010000166.1:0-217 GCA_964571155.1 uncultured Lyngbya sp.
ACCAAATTCGCCACCGTCCTCCGGCTGTGAAGTTAGCAAATACTTTAGTGGAATTGGCTGAAAATTATGGTCAAATCACTGAAAAACGGGCGGATATTTTTAATATTCCTTACCAAGATTTAGCTGATGTGACAGATATTAGCTTTGAAGAAACAAACAAAATTATGGAAAAGTTGATCTCGAAAGGGTGGTTAGAAATAGATGAGGACAATCAAAC
>CAZNCM010000166.1:227-1246 GCA_964571155.1 uncultured Lyngbya sp.
TTTAATTAACCTCAAACATTTAAGTCATCTCTCTAGCCAATAGTTCGTTGTAAAATGAAAAAATAGTTTTTAACTCTAAGTCTTTTCTGAACTGAATTGTCCATCCAGAATTAAAAATTCAATGACTGAAGCAACTCAATCTCGTCCTCACCTCCAAGCTGAACAAACCCCTGTGATGCAATATCGGGTGGCGATGTCTCAACCTCAATCTCATCTATTTGAAGTTAAATTATGTGTTCGGGTTGATCAGGAATTGAAACATTTAGTAAAATCTGGGGTTCTGGATTTGAAAATGCCTGTATGGACACCCGGTTCTTATTTAGTTCGTGAATATTCTCGACATCTCCAAAAGTTTCAAGCCTATGATCAAGCTGGACAACCCTGCACTTGGCGGAAACGGAGCAAAAATCATTGGCAAATTGATATTAATACTGTTCAAGAATTATTCATTGAATATCAGATTTTTGCCAACGAATTAACGGTTCGTACAAATCACTTAGATAAAACTCACGGATATTTTAACAGTGCGGCTCTATTTTTCTACATTCCCGGTTGGGAAAAACATCCGATTTGGGTAACTATTGAACCGCCAGAATATTGGCAAGTTACAACAACTTTACCCGAAGTCACCGATCAAGTCAATACATTTAAAGCGGTAGATTTCGATACTTTAGTTGATACTCCCTTTGAAATAGGAACCCATCAAATTTATGAGTTTAAAGTTCGGGAAAAATCTCATCAACTCGCGATTTGGGGAGAGGGAAACGGAGACAGCGATCGCTTAATTGCAGATTTTCAAAAAATTATCGAAGAAGAAGCTGATTTGTTTGGGGATTTACCCTATGAACGCTATTTGTTTTTACTCCATTTATCGAGTCAAGGATTTGGAGGATTAGAACATAAAGATAGTTGTTCATTAAATATACTTTGAGGTGAAATCATTTTATTATTCATTGTTATTGTCTAATTATATGAATGTATATTTGTTGTATTTTGTATCTATAATATTTTTAATTTTA
>CAZNCM010000166.1:1256-12385 GCA_964571155.1 uncultured Lyngbya sp.
CCTCGTTTTGGCTTACGTGACAAAGATAAATATAACCGCTTTATGCAGTTAGTCGCCCACGAATTTTTTCATTTATGGAATGTGAAGCGAATTCGTCCAAAAGCCTTAGAAGTCTTTGATTATGAGCAAGAAAACTATACAGAGTCTTTATGGTTTTGTGAAGGAACAACCAGTTATTATGACATCGTGATTCCTTGGCGATCAGGTATTTTTGATGTCAAAACCTTTTTTAAAGAACTTTCAAAAGATATTACCCGTTTACAAACAATACCTGGGCGCAAAATTCAACCGTTAAGTGAGTCCAGTTGGGATGCTTGGATTAAACTTTATCGCCGAGATGCCAATAGCGATAACTGTCAGATTTCCTATTACTTGAAAGGGGAAGTTGTTTCCTTTTTACTCGATTTATTAATTCGAGAACGTACCCGGAACCGTCGTTCCTTAGATGATGTGATGCGGCGAATGTGGGAGGAGTTTGGACGCGAAGAAATTGGCTACACTCCCGAACAACTCAAACAGGTAATTGAATCTGTCGCCGAAACCGATTTAACAGACTTTTTTGAGCGATATATTTATGGAACAGACGAGTTACCTTTGAATGAATTTTTAGAACCATTTGGCTTACGATTAAAAGCAGAAAAATGCGATGGTGTTCCCTATCTAGGATTACAAGTGGTTTCTGATGGGAGTGGAGAACTGATAAAATTTGTAGAAGCCGGAAGCCCTGCCCAAATAGCCGGAATTGATCCAGACGATGAATTACTAGCCTTAAATGGTTTCCGGGTGAATGCTCAACAGTTAAGCGATCGCCTCAAAGACTATCAGCCGGGTGATACAGTAGAATTAACCGTTTTCCATCAAGATCAGCTACAGACTTGTTCGGTAACACTCGCTGCACCTCGCCCCAGTAGCTACAAAATTGCTTCTGTTAAAGATCCATCGCCCCAAAATCAAAGAAACTTTTCAGGTTGGTTAGGATGTCCTTACCACAAGTTGTGAGATGATGTGAGATATCGAAGCAAAGGAATGGATTAAAAATCTGCTTTTGTCGCGATTATTTGTTCTTTCAAAATCATACAATTATCCCTATGTCAATGCAAGCACCCCCTCCACCCCCGATCACCCCCCGTCAAATGAATTTGCTGCGAGTTGTCACTGCGATGGCTTGGGCGGATGGACATCTAGCACAGGAAGAAGTTGCTTTGATGCTTGATGAATTTAGTCGCTTATTTGCGGTGGGAAGCGAACAGGAAAAGTTACAACAAGAATTAACAGAATAT
This sequence comes from uncultured Lyngbya sp., assembly GCA_964571155.1. Taxonomy (GTDB): domain Bacteria; phylum Cyanobacteriota; class Cyanobacteriia; order Cyanobacteriales; family Microcoleaceae; genus Capilliphycus. The sequence goes on from CAZNCM010000166.1 coordinate 2,537, forward strand.
TTGATGCAAAATATTCCGTTAGAAGAATTAATTCCCAAGTTAAAAACTCAAGAAGAACGGGAATTAGTGTTAAGATTAGGCTATGAAGTGATTGGGGCTAGCGCTCGAACTCCGAACGAACCTAATATTAACGAAGAAGAAAAAGCTGCTTATCAAAAGCTAGTCAAGTTACTGAATTTACCGGAAGATGTTGTTAAAAACATCGAAGCGGAAGTCGAAGCCAAACCTGCGAATACTCCGAATGTAGTTGCTCGGATGACTGAGGAATTGGGAGCGTTTGTCAAGGGTGAAGAATAGGGTGAGGTTGGTCTCACAGTTTGAGGAGTTCGCCAGAAAAGAAGGAAAAAATGCGATTGCAAATTCCTGTTTTATTCATCGTTATAAAACTGGCGAACTCTGCTTTATGTGACTGGTGTGAGGTTTTTTTTTGAATTAACTAATTTCTAAGTCATCAATCTTCACTTCAGGAAACTTTTACCCAAAAACTCGCTGTAATAATTTTACCATTGCGGTTAAATTGTCCCCAAACTTTATAGGTTCCGGGTTCGGGAAAGTTGGTGGTAAAATGCACTTCATCGGGTGGAGTATTTTTGAGCGCATGAGCGTGAATATAGTCTGCTTTGGTTAAAGGATTAGATTGTTTAAAGATAACCAAATGACCTTGTTCACCGAGATAGGGTTTTAAATCGTTAATCGGCTGATTGGTTTTTGCATCCTTGAGGTTGAATTTTAAGGTGACTTCCTGACCTGATTTTAGCATAGGTTGGGAAGAAGTTAAAGTAACTTGTGTGTCTTCTAAAGTTTGACTCATATTTTCATCAATTTTAACAGATGAAGTTAGTTGAACTCCGGGAACTTGAGCATTTAAAACCGAAACTTGTTCGGAAATTTCGATAGGTTTGTAGTCGGTAACGAGGGTATAACTTCCGGGTTTGGGAAAGGTGATTTCTGCTTTAAATAAACCGTCGCCGTCATATTCGGGGTGAAGATGTTGAAATACATCTAAATCGTCGCTGACCACAATCAGGTGCATTAGTTTTTCTTGAAACGTCTCAAAATCAGTAATCGCTTTTCCATTTTTGTCTTGAATTTCTACCAAGAACGTCTGGGGTTGATTAACGGCAATTTCGGCGGGTTTTGTGAGTTGTGCTTTGGTTAAACTCGGAGATTCTGAACGGTGATTTGAATGAGAATGAGTTGCAGATTTATGGTGGTGAGTGTTTAAATTATCACCACTATTATGATTCATTTTATGGGTTTGTTGTGCTTGAGCAGAAGCATCTTTTGAGGGAAAATTAACAGCACAACTTTGGATTAAGGTCAATAATGATGGAACAGCAAAGAGAGAAATTAGAAAACGATTCATAAGATTAAATACTCTGACTCAATTTTCAAGAGTGATAAAGTTGAAAATAACATCACTTTATGAAATCAGAATGAAATTTACTTTTCTTCATTAACGCGAGTCTATAAAGATTGAACTATTTTAAGAAGCAACCTAAATCAACCCGCTTGCATTTCATAAAGCTTTAACTGTTTATCGGCTAAAGTTAAACCTTCCGTTCACTTTTTCACCGTTAATATCGCTCAAAATAGCAACTTTATATTCCCCCGTTTCTTCTCCGGGTAAAAAGACTGCATAGTGTTTTCCGGCTTCATCATATTCTAAATCTAACGCTTTTTGTTCGCCGTTGGGTAACTGAATTTGAGCGATTACTTTTGCACCGGGAACCGCTTCGTGGCTATCCCCACTTTGTAAGTAAAAATCGAGGTGAGTTCCACCGGGTTCGGGTAAAGCAACAAACTCCAAATGGTAGGCGCCGGTTTCAACGACTTGACCGCCTTTTTGGGGTGCGGAATGGTCTGCTGTTGCGGTTTCGGTTGAGGCGGTTTCTGCGGTGGGTGATGGGGTGGTTTCGGTGGTGTTTTGAGCGGTTTCACTGGGAGAACAGGCGGTTAAAACGGTTAATCCCAAGCTGCTAATTATAACAAGGTTTGATAAAAAACGTTTCATGGTTGGGACTCCTATAATAGTTGGAAATGCTGTAAGTATTTTCTAAAATTATTGTACATTATTTTAGAAATAAAATCAGAACAAATTGAAGTTATTTTATGAAAATGGAAGTTTCATCGGGAGTATAAAAATCTTGAATTACAACTGTATCTTTATTGGTTTTGGGAACCAAATATCGTCCAAATTGGGAATATAAAGCGGGAAGAACTAATAGAGTAAGTACAGTCGAACTAAATAATCCACCTAACACCACAACCGCTAAAGGTTGCAAAATTTCCTTACCCGTTCCGGTTCCAAAGGCGAGGGGAACCATTCCCAAAGCGGAGGTAAAAGCGGTCATTAAAATTGCCACTAAACGTTCGGTTGAACCATAAAAAATAACTTGTTTTAGGGGGATTCCTTCGGCAATTTTTTGATTGTAGTTATCAACCAATAATAAACCGTTGCGGGTCGCCACACCAAACAAGGTAATAAACCCGACCATAGACGCCACCGAAAGAACGCCGCCACCCAAAGCAACGGAAAAAATTCCGCCGGTTATCGCCAAGGGTAAATTGAGCATAATCATTAGCATTGCAGAAAAAGATTTTACCGCAAAATACATGAAAATGGCGATAACAACTAAAGCCAAACTGCCAAAAATAAGCAAGTTTTGACTGGCTCTTTCTTCCGACTCAAATTGACCGCCATATTGGATAAAGTAACCCGTTGGCGGGTGAACATTTTGATTAATTTCGGCTTTAATTTCATCAACAACGCTCCCCAAATCTCGGCCGGAAACGTTCGCGGAAACGACAATTAAACGGGAAACATTTTCGCGGTTGATTGTATTGGGTCCGGTTCCGTAGTCAATTTTAGCGACTTGCGCCAGAGGAATTTTAGAACCCGTTGGCGTATCGACCCACAAATTGCGAATGGTATCTAAATTATTGCGATATTCTGCTTGCAACCAGACCACCAAATCAAACAACTGTTGATTTTCTAAAACTTGTGAAACCACGCGACCGTTAAGAGCAGTTTCGACAATTTCGGCTAAATTTCCGATGGTTAAACCGTAACGAGCCGCAGCCGAACGGTCAAATTTTATTTGTATTTGTTTAATCGGAACTTGCGGTTCTAGCTGCAAATCAACAATTCCCGGAATTTCGCCCATCACGTCGCGAACTTGGGCGCCAATATTGCGAAGTTCTTGCAAATCGGAACCGTATATTTTCACCGCAATCGCACTTCTAACCCCGGATAAAACTTCATCCATGCGGTGAGAAATAAACCCGCCAATATTCGGCGCGACTCCGGGTAATTTGGCAAATTCTTCGCGGAGGATTTCTATACTTTCTTCCCGATTTTTTAGCCCCAAATCGCTGAGTTCTACATCCAAATGTCCGAGGGTTACGCCGCCGGCGTCCGCGTCTCCCGGCGCCCGTCCCGAACGCAGTTGAATCGAGTCAAAATGGGGGTCGTTCATCAGCGCATCTTGAATAGCTAAACCCGCTCGATTTGTCATTTCTAAAGAGACGCCGGGATAGAGTACCATGGCGTTAACAAGAGAGCGTTCTTGAAACTCCGGTAAAAACACCCGTCCGAGGGTTGGAAAAAGGGTTAATGATGCAACAAAAGCAGCAATTGCGGTGAATATAATGACTTTGGGAAACCGAATAGAAAATTTTAAGACGGGTCGATAAAGTTTTTGAGAAAGTCTCGAAATCCAAGTATCATCTTCGGGTAATTGTTGGGATGCGAGCAAGAAGGCGCACAAAGCGGGGGAGAGGGTTAACGCCACAAAAGTTGAGGCGAAAATTGAGATTAAATAGGCGATTCCCATCGGCGCAAAGATGCGACCTTCTACGCCGGTTAAAGTAAAAATTGGCGCGAAAACAACTCCAATAATAACGGTGGAAAAGAGGACGCTAACCCGAACTTCTACGGAGGTATCGTAAACGACTTGAAAGGGATGTTTGGGGTTTCCCAACTGTTGATTTTTTCGCAAGCCCCGATAACAGTTTTCCATATCAACAATCGAGTCATCAACCACCGAACCAATCGCAACCGCCAGCCCCCCCAGCGTCATGGTGTTAATCCCCTGACCGAATAAATTCATAATCATTAATCCGATTAACAAAGATAGGGGAATGGCGCTTAAAGTAATGATGGCGGTTCGCCAGTTCATTAAAAATAACAGCAAAATTATCGAAACAATAATAATCCCATCTCTGAGGGAATTTCTAACGTTTTCTATCGACGCATCAATAAAGTCAGATTGGCGAAAAGTAACGGTCACTTCCACATCGGAAGGTAAACCGGCCCGCACTTCTTCCATTGCGGATTCAACCGCTTTTGTAACCGTCGGAGTATCGGCCAAAGGCTGTTTATTTACCATCACAACAACGGCTCTTTTTCCGTTCAAACTTCCGTCTCCCCGCTTCAAAGCTTCCCCGATTTTAACCTCGGCAACATCCCGCAATAAAACGGGTGTACCTTGACGGGCGGTAATCGCGGATTGTTCTAAATCTTTGAGCGATTCTATGCGTCCAATTCCCCGAATTAATAACTCTTTATCGGGACTAATTAAAAACCCTCCGGCGGCGTTGGTATTGGCGGCTTCCGCTGCGGCTGTCACGTCTTCTAAGGAGACATCAAAGGCTTGTAATTTTGCCGGATTAACTAATACTTGATACTGGCGAACATCTCCCCCGTAAGCAATCACTTGAGTCACGCCGGGAACGGCTAACAAACGGTTGGTAATGTCTTTATCTACCAGCATTCGCACGTCCATTAACGTTGTTTTTCCGCCGGATTCTACGGTAAAAGCGTACTGAATAATAGTACCGATGGGTGAAGAAATGGGAGAAATTTGGGGCGTTTCTACGCTGTCTGGTAACTGTTCTGAAGCTTGTTGTAAACGTTCGGTAATCAGTTGGTGAGCCAGATAAATATTTGTTCCCCAATTAAACGTTACTTTTACCACCGAAAGTCCCACCGCAGACGCCGAACGAACCGTTTCCAAACCGGGGGTACCGTTGACGGCACTTTCTATCGGTAAAGTCACCAAAGATTCAACTTCTTCGGGTGCTAATCCCGGCGCTTCGGTTTGGATTTCCACTTGGGGAGGTGCAAAGTTTGGAAACACGTCCAAAGGCATTTTAGAAACGGTATGAATGCCCAAAACTGTCACGATAATTGCACCAATAACCACCAACCAACGTTGAGCTATCGACCATTTTAAAATATTATCTAGCATAAGTCAAGCGTCAAAAGTTTGCCGTGAATTTCACCTAAATTGTTTCGTCTAAGTTAACCAGAGAATCAATAACTTCCGCCCGTTTTTCGGGTGTGTTTTGGCTGCGACGCCCCAACCAAAAAGCTGTAGAAGCAATCGCCCCAAAAGCCGGAAAAACAAACCATCCGGGTACAGTTTGCGGCATTTCTATTCCCATCATTTGAGGTTTAACGGACTGTTCGCTGTGGGTTTCATCCTCATGTTTATCTGCGGTTTTAGTTCCTCCCCGCAAGGATTGAGCGTAAAGTTGAATCGCGCCTTCGGTAACGATTTTATCGCCTTCAAATAAACCTTGAATAATCTCTACTTTATCCGCAAATTGTTGTCCGAGCGTCACTTCTACCGGGGTAAAATTCTGGCCGTTCTGCACGTAAACTAAGGTTTTACCGTTCGCTTCTACAATCGCATTTTCGGGAATAGACAGAACAGAACTGGCGGTTTTTTCGGTGATTAATTCCAACTCGGCAAACATTCCAGGCTTAAGTAAATTCTCTGTATTTTCTAACTCGGCTCGAACCGGAATCACCCGACTTTCTCCCTCAACGATGGGTGAAATTTGAGCAATGCGACCCTCAAAAATTTGATTGGGTAAACTGTTAACTTTGAGCCTGACTTTCTGACCCAAATGCACCTGAGCAACGTCTTTTTCATACAGGTTTGCTGTCGCCCAAACCCGGCTATTATCTTGAACGCTCATTAACGGTAAACCCGCATCGTCAACCGATTGACCTAACGTAATTTCTCTATCGCTGACTACCCCAGAAATGGGTGCGGTAATGATAACTTTTCCTTCGTTATTCCCGTTGGTTCCTAACTGTTGAAGTCGGGTTTCATAGGTAGTTTGGCTCAAATTTAGATTGGATTTTGCGGCTTCGAGTTCGGCTTCGGTGCGTTTGAGTTCGGCTTCGGCTTCTAATACTTCCCGTTTTTGGTTCGCTCGAATTAACTGCGCTTCCGCTTCTGCGAGTAACGCTTCCGACTCCCGCAAATCGCGCACGGGTAAATCTATTTCTGCTTGTTTTACTTCTGTTTCTGCGCTCAAAACATCCCGGCGACTTTGAGCGCGAGCGAGTACAGTTTTAGCGTTGGCTAACCGTTCTTTTGACTCTAAAAAATTCCGCCGGGGTAATGCACCCGCATTCGTTAATTCTTCATCCCGTTGATAGTTTTCTAGGGCGACTTCCAAAGCGGTTTCTGCTTCTTGAATTTCCGCTTCGGCGATTTCAATTTGACGCCGATAATTTTCTCGCGTCACCCCAACAACGGCGCCCGTTTCGACTATCGCTTTATCCCGTTCGTAGCGAAGTTGAGCGGCTTTTAATTGATTGTTTGCTTGTTCTATTTCGGCTTCGGCGATATTTTTTTGACGTTGATAATTTTCTTGGGCGAGTTCTAAATTTGCTTCGGCTTGTTTGAGGTGCGCTTCGGCTTCGGCTTGATTTTGTAGGGCTTCTACTCGCAGTGAAACTAACTCGGGACTCGACAAAACGGCGACTACTTCCCCTTTTGTAACTGTGTCTCCGGGTTCAACTAATAATTCTATCACTTTTCCCGCCAACGGCGAAGTAATTTCTACCGTTTTTCGGGGTAAAGTTTCAATTTGACCGGTGGTTTTTATCCCCATATCCATGAAGTCTTTTGACACGGGTTCGACGCGAATTCCTAAGCGTTGAAGGGTTTGATTATCGACTGTAATTCCGCTTGGAACTGTGGCTTCTGACTCGCTATGAAATTCGTCTCCGTGTCCGGCGTGAGCAAAAACGGGCGTTGGACTTATTAATAAAAGCAGACTGAGAAGCACTCCAGAAGATTTCAAAAATGATAGGGGATAAAAGGGTTGGATTGTCATATCTGTCTAGCTCATAAGGGTAAAATATTAACAGTAAAATCTGCTTTGGCAATGCTGACATTGGCAGAATTTAAAAATATGGCTTGAGTATTGCACAGAAAAATGAAATGAGGATGAAATTCTGATTTTCTTTGAAAAAATCTATTTTATCTCAATAAATTCTGTAAATCCTCACCGGAAAAATGTTAATTTTTTAACGGCAATTTAACGGTGAAAATACTCCCTTTTCCCATTTGACTTTCGACTTCAATTGTACCCTGATGAGCTTGAACAATTACCCGAACAATTGCCAATCCCAAACCCGATCCCCCCGTCGTTCGGGAGCGGTCGCTATTTATTCGATAAAATCGATCAAAAATTTTGCTTTGTTCTTCTGGACAAATGCCAATTCCTGTATCTTTAACTTGAATAATAGCATAATTAACGCTACTGTCTAAAATAATTTTAACTTTGCCATTGGGTAAAGTATATTGAATTGCATTTGTTACCAAATTAAAAATAACTCGATAAATTTGGGCTTCGTTTCCTTTAACAATAACTGTTTTTTTGGCTCTTATTTCTGTTACTAGAGTAACTTGATACCGAATGGCTAAGGCGGCGAGTTCTTCTTCGGTATCGCCGATCAAATCATTAATACAGCAGGGATTCTGAGACGTTAATATTCTGTTTTGTTCCATGCGAGACAGCCATAACAAATCCTGTACCAATTGAGACAGGCGGCTATTTTGACGCTCCACAACTTCCAGGGTTTCTCTGGCTTGATTTTCGCTGAGATTTTCCTGATTTAAAGTCGTTTCTACGGTGGCTCGAATCGCCGCTAAAGGGGTGCGTAATTCGTGGGCGGCGTCGGCTGTAAATTGTTGAATTTGTTGGTAAGATTTATAAATAGGCTGCATGGCAATTTCGGCTAATTTCCAACTGGCAATCGCCACGCCTATCAAACTTAAAGGCAACCCCAAACCCATAATTAAACGAACATTAGCCAAATATTGATCGAAATCTTGTAGAGAGCGTCCTAATTGCAACCTCCCCCAAATTTGATTATTTCGGGTGTGTAACGGAGTCGAATAAAATAAGTAGCGATTTCCTCGATGATCTTCTAAAGTTTGCCAAGTTTCCGAAGTTAATTGACTCGCTAAGGTTGGCAATGACGAACCGGATACAGCGATTAAATTTCCCGACGAATCTAACAATCGAATATAGTAATAATTTCGACTAAAAATTTTATATTGATGGAGGGGAGATGGATAAAAATGGCTGTGATTAACCGGACTGTCTGGGGTATTGTTTTGACAATCATTTTCGGTTTCCATCACACATAAATCCGGTAAAATTCGCCAAACATCCGGCTCAAATTGTTCGGGAGTTTTTAAAACCGTTTCTAAGCTATCATGCAACGTTCCAGCCACCGCTTCTATTTCCCTATCAACAGTAATTTTATGGGCGTGAACGATAGCTTCATAAACTCCAAAACCCGATAAACTTAACAGAATTCCCATCGCACCCGCATACCAACTTGCGAGGCGCAAACGGGTTTGTTGAAACAGTTGATTTTGCTTCATGTTTTGGGGATAGAAAACCGATATCCGAGTCCGTAAACCGTTTCAATATAACGATCGCATCCAATTTCTGCAAGTTTGCGGCGAAGCAAGCGAATTTGAGCCGCAACCACATTACTTTCCGGTTCCGCTCCCACCTCCCAAAGTTGATTTAACAGGCGATCTCGGGTAATAATCTGTTCGGGATGTCGCAGAAAATGATCGAGCAATTGAAATTCTTTATTCGTCAGGTTAATAGTTTGAATATTGCCGTTTTGCTCTTGACAAGATAGCGTATAAAGGCGATAATCAAGAATAAGATTTCCGAGTTTGAATTGTTCGGATTTTAACTGGGGCGATCGCCGTAATAAGGCTCTCAATCTTGCCAATAATTCCCCCATTCCAAAGGGTTTAACGAGATAATCATCCGCCCCCGCATCCAAGCCCAAAATTTTATCGGCTTCCGTATCTTTGGCGGTGAGCATCAAAATCGGAATAGAACTTCCTTTTTGTCGCAATTTCTGACAAAGTTGAAGCCCGGAAAGTCCGGGGAGCAACCAATCAAAGATAGTGAGGGTATAATCCGTAAATTGACTATCGAGATAAACGCACGCTTCTTCACCATTCATTACCCAGTCAACAATATAACTATTTTGAGTTAGCGTGAGTTTAATGGCTTTACCTAAATCCGGTTCATCTTCTACCAGTAAAAGTTTCATATATATTGTTAATCAATGATAATTAAAGAGCCTACTCTTTTGTATTATAGTATAATATTATTTTCATCTCCAACCTTGTTTAACCCCTCGCGAGTGAGTCATAACCAACAAAAATGTCTGATATTACCAAACAAGCTCATCAAGGAAATATAGTCGCCCTTGTTCAAGTTCTCAACTCCCAACTTGCAGAAAGGGGAATAAAAACGCGAGGAATATTTGTCGATGGAGTTTTACAACTGTTGTGTGAAGCGACGCAACCCGAACAGCTTGAACGCTCTACAATTGTGATCCGAATTCAGAATATTTTAGACTCTATCTCTCCTCGTAATATTCACCGAGTGAGGATTAATAGTCGTCTTCTTCAAAGACAACAACTGCTTTGGTTTGAGGAAATCAATCGCAACCCCAATACTCAACTGTTGTGGTATGAAGATATTAAACTCAAAAAGCCG
>CAZNCM010000167.1:0-529 GCA_964571155.1 uncultured Lyngbya sp.
CCATCCTGAAAATAGTTCTACGGCTCCAATGCTGTGGACTGGTGTCGAAATTAATGCGGGTTTACTGAATGTAGAGGTGCATATTCTCGCTTATGCTTTTAACCCACAAGCCATCTGTCTACAGCCCTATCTCCAGGGTCATACGCTCAAGGGTTCTCATTACCGAGCCGAAAATGTTATTGCTGCAATTCATCAAGCGGGAGGTTTAGCGGTTTTGGCTCATCCGGCGCGTTATCGCTCTCCGGCGAAAGCGTTAATTCCAGAAGCGGCTCGTTTCGGGATTGATGGCGTAGAAGTCTACTACAGTTATCGCAATACAAATCCGTGGAAACCAACACCCCAGATTACCGAAGAAGTCAAACAGTTGGCAAATCGGTACGGACTTCTGCACACCTGTGGTACTGATAGTCATGGGTGTAATCTTCTGTTGCGCCTCTAGGCTAGGAGTTTGACCGAGTTAATGTGGGGAAACGATCAAAATCAGGGGTTTATTATTGATGTGTGGTCAGTCACCGTTCTCACTGACCAC
>CAZNCM010000167.1:566-2440 GCA_964571155.1 uncultured Lyngbya sp.
ATTAGTCTGATCAAGGGAAGGGTCATTATATAGAATAGAAAACCGAGTTGATAGAGCCTATTTTGAGGAAATCTTGATGATTTCAGCTTCCACCTCCCATAATCATCATCATTAGAAATGCAATCAAAAACATCACCAATAGAAAGGTTTTGGTCAACGATTCAGTTTCCCAGAAAGAAGGTTTGGAGGTTTTCATAACGAAATGTTATATGATGTAATCAGGACTTCTACCTCTAAACTAACAAATCGCTTCATCAATCGGGTAGAAGTCAAATAAATCTTAAATATATGTAAGTTTTCTTCAAAAATTGAATCAATTCTATAACTCCAGAAATAAATATTGTATATAAATTCGCAACTCAATTGTTGACATCCTGACGATTAGAAGTTCAAAAAACTGCTATATTAAGGGTTATAGCAGAAGTCGTCAGGTCAAAAATAAAACTCGCATCTTCACTATAGTTTGACAGGATTACGGGTGTCCGAATTGCCAACCGCGACTGCTCTAAAATTCAACCTAGATTGATCGAGGAATCAATTAATGAATTCGACGACGATTAACTTACCGACTCCTCTGGAATTAATGATTGATTTAAGTGACGATCAATTTTTTGATCTTTGTCAAAAAAATCGAGACTTTAAATTTGAACGCACAGCATCAGGAGTTTTAGTGATTATGTCACCAACCGGGGGAAATACAGGAAGACGCAGTATTAAAATAGCGACTCAACTCGAAATTTGGAGGAGTCAAACTAATCTGGGTGAAGCTTTTGATTCTTCTACAGGCTTTAAACTTCCCAATGGTGCGGATCGATCTCCTGATGCGTCTTGGATTCAAAGCGAACGTTGGGAGAGTTTAACCCAAGAACAACGAGAAAAGTTTTTACCGTTATGTCCTGATTTTGTGGTGGAATTGAGGTCAGCCAGTGCTCGCCTCAAAACCCTACAAGATAAGATGAAAGAATATCAAGAGAATGGAGCAAAATTGGGTTGGTTAATTGATCCTAAAACCAAACAAGTAGAAGTATATCGCTCGGGTCAAGAAGTAGAAATTTTAGAAAATCCTACACTGTTATCAGGGGAAAGTATATTACCTGGATTTGTATTGGACTTAACAGTAATTTGGTAAAATTATAGCAGGGAACAGTGTTGATTATTATCCGTTATGCAGTCATCAGTGACCCGTTCTTTGGTCTGTCCCCTCACTGTTCATTCAAAGTATTGCTCTACTGAGTTAAACCATGTTCTAGAGCATAACGAACTAACTCCGTGCGGCTATTTGTTCCCGTTTTTGTAAACAAACGACTCACATATTTCTCAACATTACGAACACTGGTTTCTAAGCGACGAGCAATTTCTTTATTCATTAATCCTTGAGCCACCAAATCTAACACACTCTGTTCACGAGGCGTTAAATCAATTTTAATCGGGGGTGGAGTTGGAGTGATCCCACTTTTACCTTTTAGCATATTCTCAATGCGAGCAATTTGACCTGCTAAGGCGGCAATATCAGGATTGCCATCGGAACTACTGGCGGTCGCCACCGCTCGACGTTCAAGCAAGTTTTTGACAATTACAACCAATTCTTCAGGATCAAACGGTTTAGAAAGATAAGCATCACAACCGGCTTGATAGCCCTGAATGCGATCAGTAGTCATCCCCTTCGCGGTTAAAAAAACCACAGGTAAAGCTTTAAACTGGGGATCTTCGCGCATTTGTTGAAGAAACTGATAACCATCGACTTCTGGCATCATAATATCGGTAATGACTAAGTCGGGTAAATTTTGCTGTAACAGTTCCCAACCTTCGCGCGCATTACCCGCCACATCCACGGTGAAATCGCTATCTTCTAAGTAAGCTTGGACGGCTTCTCT
>CAZNCM010000167.1:2450-7213 GCA_964571155.1 uncultured Lyngbya sp.
ATACCCTCATTGTCATTTCCCTGAGTCTGACTGGACATTAATTTTACTTTGGTTTAACCTTCTACTTTACTTTTCACTCTAGCGAACTTGAGAACCGAAAGAGATCTATCAAATGGACGGTTTTCTAGACCGAATTTACACTTGACAAATGTCCTCTAGTTTTACTAATTTTTTCTAAATTCTGAAAACAACGCGATCGCGTCCGGCTTTTTTGGCTTCGTACAAGGCTCGATCCGCTTCTCCAATCAAAAAATCTTCTGATAAATAATGATTGGGTATCAGACTCGCTATTCCTAAGCTTAAAGTGACAAAGTTACTCACCCGAGAATTGGGATGTTCGATCTCAATTGTGTGTAGAGAATGTCGAATATCTTCAGCCACTTTGACTGCACCTTGAAGTTGAGTATTGGGTAAAATGATTGCAAATTCTTCACCTCCATAACGCGCCACTAAATCAGCCGGACGCTGAACTTTTTCACATAGGGCTTGAGCGACTTGTTGTAAACATAAGTCTCCAGCGCGATGACCATAGGTGTCATTATAAGCTTTAAAAAAATCAACGTCACACAAAATCAGTGAGAGGGGAAGACGTTCTCGGGCGAGTCTTTTCCATTCGGAATGTAAACTTTGATCAAATCGACGACGGTTGGCAATTTGGGTTAAACTATCTAGAGTAGCAATTTGTTCTAATTTTTGATTGGCGACTTCTAATTGTTCTGTCAAAGTTCGCGATCGCTGAACTTGTTTTTTTAACTCTTTCATCGCCCATCGAGTTTGTAAAATTCGACGAATTCGCTGACGTAAGACAGGCCACTGAATGGGTTTTGTTACATAATCTGTTGCACCGACATCAAAAGCGCGATCAACGGATTTTTCATCGTCGAGAGCAGTAATGATCAAGATAGGTGGACAATGTTCACCTAAAGTTTGCTTGAGTTGAGCGCAACAGGTAAAGCCATCAATTTCAGGTAAAATTGCATCCAGCAAAATCATATCAGGTTTCAGAGTAGAACATTGCTCAAAACACTTTTGTCCATCGCTAAATTTAACGACACGATATCCCTGATTTTCTATTTCAAAACTAATCATTTCTCGGTGGGATAAGTTGTCATCAACAACAACAATTAAAGGGGGATGGGTTTTAAAATCTGGATATAACATGAGTTGAATTTGGAAAAAATCAAGGAAAAACTGATGCGAGCACTAACATGAGTATAGCCTTAACTTTTCAAAAAAATCTTGATTTTGAGTAAAACTTAATAGTCTATCTCCGGTAATAAAAATTGATTTGTTGTATTTTATAGATGAATAAAATTTTAATTCCAAGTATTTTTATGGAGTGAACGGTTCCCGGCTTATTCGTGTTGTCCGTAATTTTTCGGAGATCGGGATCTTCAGATAATACTCAAGCTCAAAACACCGGACAGTATTTCAGTCAAAATAGCTCATCTTGTCTTAAATAAAGAGTGATTGATTAAAATATTAGTTAGATAAAATCAGAGTCATCTCTCAATATTCAATGCTTTTTTCAAGAGATTTTTCCCAAACTCAACTCTGAGATCACCAGAAGGGAGGGAAAACCGAGTTGACGGTTGATCACCCAATCGTTTATGCTCACTATTAAAGTCTTGCATAATAGTTATAGCTAGCTTACTAAAATCGATTTCGTCTAATCTTCACCCTATTTCAGATTGCAAATGAAAAGTCTATTCCTCGAACGCCTCCACAGTCCCGAACGTCCTGTTCTTGTCTTCGATGGGGCGATGGGAACGAATTTACAAGTTCAAAACCTCACCGCAGAAGATTTTGGCGGAAAAGAATATGAAGGATGTAACGAATATCTAGTTTATACTAAACCCGAGGCGGTCAAAACCGTTCACCGAGGGTTTCTCGAAGCGGGTTCAGACGTGATCGAAACCGATACCTTTGGGGCGACCTCGATTGTTTTAGCGGAATATGATCTCGCAGACAAAGCCTATGATCTCAATAAAACCGCAGCCCAACTCGCCAAAGCCGTCACAGCGGAATACTCCACACCTGAAAAACCAAGATTTGTGGCGGGTTCTATCGGACCTGGAACCAAACTTCCCACACTCGGACATATTGATTTTGACACTTTAGAAGCCGCTTTTACTGAACAAGCTGAGGGGTTATTTGATGGTGATGTCGATTTATTTATCGTAGAAACCTGTCAGGATGTACTGCAAATTAAAGCCGCCCTGAATGGAATTGAAAACGTTTTTAAGAAAAAAGGTGAACGGCGTCCGATCATGGTTTCGGTGACGGTGGAAGCGTTTGGAACGATGTTAGTTGGCTCAGAAATTAGTGCTGCGGTTACGATTTTAGAACCCTATTCAATTGATATTTTAGGACTCAATTGTGCAACCGGGCCGGATTTAATGAAGGAACATATTCGCTACTTGAGTGAATATTCTCCGTTTGTCGTTTCTTGTATTCCCAATGCAGGTTTACCCGAAAACGTCGGCGGACAAGCCCATTATAAATTAACGCCAACAGAACTCAAAATGGCGTTGATGCACTTTATTGAAGATTTAGGGGTACAAGTAATTGGCGGGTGTTGTGGAACTCGCCCCGATCATATTAAAGCCTTAGCAGAAATTGCTCAAACGTTAAAACCAAAGCAACGCCAACCGCAATTAATTCCCTCGGCGGCATCTATCTATGGAACTCAAACCTACGAACAAGAAAATTCATTTTTAATTATTGGTGAACGTCTCAATGCCAGTGGTTCTAAAAAATGCCGAACTTTATTAAATGAAGAAGACTGGGATGGTTTAGTTGCCTTAGCAAAATCTCAAGTCAAAGAAGGAGCGCAAATTCTCGATGTTAACGTTGATTATGTCGGACGAGATGGCGTGCGAGATATGCACGAATTGGTTTCTCGGCTTGTAACTAATGTCAATTTACCCCTGATGTTGGACTCGACAGAATGGGAAAAAATGGAAGCGGGTTTAAAGGTTGCAGGCGGGAAATGTTTGCTCAATTCCACGAACTACGAAGATGGAGAAGAACGCTTTTTTAAAGTGTTAGAACTGGCGAAAAAATATGGGGCTGGTGTTGTTGTCGGGACGATTGATGAAGAAGGAATGGCACGCACCGCTCAAAAGAAATTTGAAATTGCTAAACGGGCTTACCATGATGCAATTAACTATGGAATTCCCGCCCACGAACTCTTTTTTGATACTCTCGCTTTGCCGATTTCGACGGGAATTGAAGAAGATCGAGAAAATGGAAAAGCAACAGTTGAATCAATCCGAATGATTCGAGCAGAATTACCGGGATGTCATATTGCTTTGGGTGTTTCTAATATTTCCTTTGGGTTAAATCCTGCCGCCCGTCAAGTGTTAAACTCGGTGTTTTTACATGAATGTATGGCAGTGGGTTTAGATGCAGCCATTGTCAGTGCGAGTAAGATTTTACCCTTAGCTAAAATTGAACCCGAACATCAAGAGATTTGTCGCCAATTAATCTATGATCAACGGCAGTTTGATGGAGAGATTTGTGTTGATGATCCGTTAACAAAGTTAACCCAACTCTTTGAAGGAAAAACCACCAAAAAAGATCGGGCTGCTACTGAAAGTCTACCCATTGAAGAACGTCTCAAACAGCATATTATTGATGGCGAACGGATTGGTTTAGAAGATGCGTTAGTTGTCGCTTTAGAAAAATATCCCCCACTCGATATCATCAATATTTACTTATTGGATGGGATGAAAGTTGTGGGAGAATTGTTTGGTTCGGGTCAAATGCAGCTTCCGTTTGTATTACAATCTGCCCAAACGATGAAAGCAGCCGTGGCTTATTTAGAACCCTACATGGAGAAAGACGACTCCAATGGGAGTGGTAAGGGAACGTTCCTAATTGCAACGGTTAAAGGTGATGTTCACGATATTGGTAAAAACCTGGTGGATATTATCTTGTCGAACAACGGTTATAAGGTTGTCAACTTAGGGATTAAACAACCTGTTGATAATATTATTTCGGCTTACCGTGAACACAATGCAGATTGTATTGCCATGAGTGGTTTATTGGTGAAATCCACTGCATTTATGAAGGATAACTTGGAAGCTTTTAATAAAGAAGGGATTTCAGTTCCTGTGATTTTGGGAGGGGCGGCGTTAACACCAAAATTCGTCTATGATGACTGTCAAAATGCTTATAAAGGTAAGGTTGTTTATGGGAAAGATGCCTTTTCTGACCTCAACTTTATGGATCGATTGATGCCTGCAAAAACGTCTGGAAAGTGGGATGATTTGCAAGGGTTTCTAGAAGAATATACAAAGGAAAACGATTTCTTTGGAAATGGAAAGATCAAGTCAGAAACCACAACTAAAGAGAAGCCAAAATCAGAAGAAGGAAAACAACCTGAAACCCCGGTCAAAGTTGATACCCGTCGTTCAGAAGTCGTTGAAGTTGATATCGAACGTCCGACTCCGCCTTTCTGGGGAACAAAAGTTTTGCAACCGGAAGATATTCCTCTCGATGAGGTTTTCTGGTATTTAGATTTACAGGCGTTGTTTGCTGGACAGTGGCAATTTCGTAAACCGAAAGACCAATCTCGCGAAGAATATGATGCCTTTTTAGCGGAGACAGTTTATCCGATTTTGAAAGAGTGGAAACAGCGAATTTTGGAGGAAAATCTATTACATCCGCAAGCGGTTTATGGGTATTTTCCTTGTCAAGCGGAAGGGAATAAGTTGTTAATTTATGACCCGGAAGTGATGAGTTCTGGAGAGGTTAAA
>CAZNCM010000167.1:7223-10345 GCA_964571155.1 uncultured Lyngbya sp.
ACTCACTGAACCTGTTGAAATTATTGAGTTTCCTCGTCAATCTTCTGGAAAGCGGTTGTGTATTGCAGATTTCTTTGCACCCAAAGAAAGCGGACAGATTGATGTGTTTCCGATGCACGCTGTAACGGTTGGAGAAATTGCCACAGAGATTGCCCAAAAATTATTTGCAGAAGACGACTATACCAACTATCTCTACTTTCATGGAATGGCGGTACAAACCGCAGAAGCAATGGCGGAATGGCTTCATGCGCGAGTTCGTCAAGAGTTGGGTTTTGGCGGCGAAGATGCGGACAATATTAAGGATATTTTGCGACAACGTTATCGCGGTTCTCGCTATAGTTTTGGGTATCCGGCTTGTCCGAATATGCAGGATCAATACAAACAATTAGATTTGTTAAAAACAGATCGAATTGCGATGTATATGGATGAGAGTGAACAGTTATATCCTGAACAGTCAACAACCGCAATTATGACTTATCATCCAGTGGCGAAATACTTCAATACTTAATCCCCATTCTTAAGGAGATTCAGGGGGATTTTCAGTTTTTGTATCCCCCTAAAAACAACTTATTTTGCCCCTGCTTTTGTGGTTTTGGTGTTATTATTTTTACTCTCGGAGGGGGCAGAGTTTTCTGTTTCTTTGATGGTTTCTTCTGTTGATTTTAAACTGTAGTTTCCATTTTGACCCATGGCGATAATCCCCATTATTAGTTCAGACTGTTCAGCACATTGTTTGCGAGTGAGTTCTACATCGGCAATGCTTTTAGTCAAACTGGAGATAATATTTTTCACCATCTTACTGTCTTGGGCTTGGGCAATTTCTTCTGCGGTTAATTCGTTTTCTCGACCTTTAAAAATCTTTTCCACCATTGAAGAAATTGTGCTATATTCTTGTTGAGCTTGGGCTTTGAGTGCAACTAACTCAATCAACTCAATCAAGCGATGTCCTGCTTCTTCGATGGGTAAAAGTTCGCGATCAGGTTCTTTCTTGGTTCTAGCCATAATAATATTATCCTCACTGAATCCGTTAACAAAGTAGTGTTGAGGAAGTTTCCCCTCCATCCACAAATCTTCGATAATTTGTCTAGCCTTTTCTCGATCTGATGAACTGCGACCCCCTCCTTCTAGTTGAACTAGAAATCCTGACCATTTGGATTTAGGCAAGTCTAAGTTATCAATGACGATAAAATAACTTTTTTTCATTCCTTTAGTTTAACACCCATTTTGACCTTAAGAAAAATATTAACTGACGGGGTGACAGCAGGGCGAGGAGGTTGATGAGTTGCTAACTAGAACAATCTGGGGTCAAAACAGAATAGTCTCCATTGTCAACCCGACTGTCAGGCTTGAAAAAATGCTTCCTCTCCCGTCTGAAAATTAAACTCTTTGTCTTTTAAAAAAATTAATTTTTTTTCGATACCTACCCACAATCTGTAATTTATTATATTATAATCCGATCTCAAAAACTAAATCTCACTAGAATTGAATTAAAGGTTATAAATCGCCATTCTTGAACTGTTGGTGTAATATACTAAAAGCATCAATGATAGACTAAAGCGAAGGTTGATCAAGGTGAAAGATGACACTATCAACGCTAAAGTGGAGCCTAGAAGATTACCACCACATGATTAAAACCGGGTTACTCGATGATCGCCCTGTGGAGTTGTTAGCCGGAGAAATTGTTCAAATGTCCCCAGAAGGCGAGCCTCATGCGTTTTTTAGTCGAACAGCAGGTCAATATCTCACCCGTTTACTCGGTGATCACGCCCTTGTGAGTCCCGCCAAACCCATTACCCTACCCAACCAGTCGGAACCGGAACCTGATATCGCCATTGTCGAACCTCTGGGGCGAGAGTATCTGACTCATCATCCTTATCCTGAAAATATCTTTTGGGTGATTGAATATGCTAATACCAGTTTAGAGAAGGATTCAACGGTAAAATACCATCTCTATGCTGAAGCGGGAATCCCGGAATATTGGCTAGTGAATTTGCAAACTGGGGAATTAATTGTTTACCGTCAACCTAATGGATGTGAGTATGGATCTAAAATGACGTTAAAAGACGGGAATATTTCTCCTCTTGCTTTTCCTGAGATCACGATTCCCGTTGATGCGATGATTTCGGCTTAAACAATCAGAGTTTAAAATTGCAATTCTTTCAAGCTTTTACATTTGATTAAGTCTGATTTTTCTTGTTCATTTCGATCAATTAAAATGGCTTGAATTCCGGCAGATTTTGCCCCTTGATAGTCCGCTTTTAAACTGTCTCCAATATGAACAACTTTTTCAGGAGAACATTGATGTTTTTGCAAGGCAACTGTAAAAATTTTTGCATCGGGCTTTGCCGCCCCTACATGAGTTGAAATAGTAACAGAGTTAAAATATTTAGCCAAGTTTAGTGCTTCTAAAACAGGATACAATCTTGAATCAAAGTTAGACAAAACCCCGAGTTCAATACCTTGACTTTGCCATTGTTTTAACATCGGTTCTACGTCGGGATAAACAAACCAGGGGCCGTCGGTTTCAAAGTAGGCGTAAAGAGTATTAAAAAATTTGGAAAAGTCTTCAAAATCTTCAAATGAATTGACCTGTTTAAAGGTGTTCATTGCAATTAATTCCCACCATTCAAACTCTAACTGAGGAGTTTCTTGAGGATTTTTTTCCGGAAATGCCATGACAGGAGAGGCAGAAAACTGTTGAAAAAATGCTTGATTTAAAGAATTGGGTTCAACGATGACTCCAAACTGATTGGCAAGTTTTGCATAAACTTCACCCACACTATCTCGGACACCAAATAACGTTCCAACAGCATCTAGAAAAATAACTTGGGGTTTAAAAGTATCAAAAATCATTTTTAAGAAGGAAGAAAGCAAAAGGTAAAAGTCACAAGGAAATTCTGAACCCAGCGATCGCCAAAACTTCAAACGGTTTCCTGTCACCTAGAATTGTATCAAATCCCGTTATTCCTGTAGAGCCATTTTAAATGTCTTAAAAAGTTGGCAACCTTGAATAATCCGTGACAAAATGAGATACTAGCACAGTGTCTCTCTACAATCATCTACAATTAGACTCATCCCATCCAAAACGATTCTATTCACACTATCACATTTGACTCCTACAC
>CAZNCM010000167.1:10380-12342 GCA_964571155.1 uncultured Lyngbya sp.
TAATCAAACGCTTAGACATTTCTGCTCATCCTCGCCTAGAAAAATCTTTAGGCTACAATGCAGAAAATCGCTGGGTTGCTTGGCGTTGGGAACCGGATCTTGAACAACCCTTTTATACCGATGGTCAAACCACAGGAACTTCTAACAGTTTAGCTTGGCAAGTGTTTCTCGAACATCCCCAAGTCAGCTATGATTTACACAACTACCAATTAGCCGAAGTTGATCGGTATTGGTTGTTATTGGATCGCAAAACTCGCAATCTGTATGTGGGTGAGGGTAAAATTATTCAAGGTTTACTTGATCAGCCCGAAGGTTTAGGGTTGCTGGCTTCTTTGGATGGAAACAGTAATCCTTTCGGTAATACTCGCTACACCCTCGGAAAACTGACTCGTTTTAATCCCCTTCGCAGTTGGCTGAGACTCATTCCAATTGGTTTGGGTGCGGCTTTAATTGCAGGAGTTGGAATTGCCAATTGGTCTTCTTTATTATCTCCTCAAGAGGAACAAAAACAAACCATTCAACCGATACCTGTGACTCCGGTTTCTCCGACTGCGAGTTGTGGGGTGGGAGGTTCACAGGATTTTTCAGCTTTTGTCACTTCTGCTTCTGGGGATAAAGAACTGCATTTGGTCGGAGTGTATGAATCTCACTCTTATCATAGCGGTAATCATCATCCGACTGGAGAAGCCCAGGTGAGAGTCACCCGTCAAGGTAAACCGATTATTTTGGCGTTGTCATCCTACGAACCGGTTAACTGGAATATACAGGTAGAACCCGGTGTTGAGATTGAGAAAATTATTGTTAATGGATACCATGATCAAAAAGTGACAGGTATTTCTGGAATTCCCATTGAGGAGTATAGTCACGAAGGAACTGAAAAGTTCTTAGGAGATTTTGTTTATCGCTGGAATTCCGCAGACAATAAAGGAACTCCGGCTTTAGTGACTCAACTCAATCAACTCACCGGAACTCAATTAACTTCCTTTCAAGGATGTTATCGGGGAACTCAGTTTGTCATCCAGTAAAAGCTTAAGAAATCATTGCATTCTGCTTAAAATTTAAGGTTGATAGTAGGATAAATGAAAGCAAGAGGTTTAGATTCTCCTCTGCTCTCTTGTACCCTGCCTTCTCTAGCAGATAGGGTGAGTGTGTTAACTACCCTATCTGGTTTCCCTATTCAGACCCCGTTAGGCAGTTGAGTCTTTACAAAGTCATCTGTTTTTAAACGTTTAAAGTCAAGATAAGATTGCTGATTTCTCTAGGACAGTCACTCTTATAAAGTTAAAAATTGTAACTTTAGGGTTGACTATTAACAGTTTGTTTTTGTTCAACACCAAACCCGGCTAAAACAATATTTTCTAGGGGTTGATTTTCTAAAGGACGCTGGTAGTTTAAGATTTTCCGAATGCGTAACTGAGGATTAATCAAGGTGATCGAATCAACAGAAACCACACGACTATACTGAGTCGTCATTAATAGCTCTCGGGTGTTAACATCGTACCGGAAATGAGCAATCATCGGTTTAGCTTCTTCATAGGCTTTATCTCGAAGATAATCTCCTTCAAGATAGGGAAGTTCAACCTTTTGAGGAACAAACAGAATATTCAACTGCTGGGATACCTTGTCCCCTTTTTCTGAAACCGTCTCAAAAGCTAATCGATATCCCGGTAACTCCTCTAAGTTCTGTTCAGGGGAACGTTGGTTATCCGCTAGCACTTGAGATTTGATCTCCGAGTTGATTGGATAGATCACAAACTCAGTATGTGAGCGTTCCACCTCCTGATGAGTCAAGTAGTGATAGGTGCGTTCGGTTGTCCAAGTTCCCACACAATGGTCAAAAAATTCTTGAAATTGAGCAATAGACATAAAAATTTGCTGCTCCTGGCTTGAAACACTTGTTAACATTTTTTTATCAAAAATCGATCGCCGAATTAAAATCTAAACTAAATTCTTAATATTGAC
>CAZNCM010000168.1:0-6389 GCA_964571155.1 uncultured Lyngbya sp.
ACTCGGGCGATCGCTCAAAATGGTCGTACAATTCGTTTACCGATCCATATCACCGAAAAACTCAATAAAATCAAACGAGTTCAACGGGACTTAGTTCAAAAATATGGTCGCAACCCGACACCGAGCGAAATTGCAGAAGCATTAGAATTAGAACCGTCTCAAATTCGGGAATACTTGCTGGCTTCTCGCCATCCGATTTCCTTGGATCTGCGAGTCGGGGACAACCAAGACACCGAACTTCAAGAACTGCTTGAAGATGAAACGGCTTCGGCTGATAGCTACGTCACCCACGAACTGCTCCGTCAGGATCTCAAAAGCCTGATCGATGAATTAACCCCGCAACAACGGGAAGTGATTCTATTACGCTACGGCTTAGAAGATGGTAAAGAACTATCTCTCTCGAAAGTCGGCGCTCGGATGAACATTAGCCGCGAACGAGTCCGTCAGCTTGAAAATCAAGCTCTCAATCATCTCCGTCGTCGGAAGTCTCAAGTGCGAGAATATCTAGCTAGCTAGTTCGCTATTCCTTCTCTACCCCCACAACCTCCCCCTGACAGGAGGAGACTGTGGATCAGGTAAAAATATGATCTAGTATTCGATCCCTGGTTGAGCTTTAACCCCTTGTTCTCGAAAAGGGTGCTTGACCAGGGTCATTTCTGTTACCAGGTCAGCCCGTTCAATTAACGCGCCCGGTGCGCCTCGACCCGTTAAAATGATATGAGTGTCTTCGGGTTTTTCTGCGAGTCCTGCTAACACCGTTTCCACGCTGAGATATCCCAACTTGATCACCACATTAATTTCATCGAGCAACACTAACTTATACTCAGTATTGCGGATAAAAGATAAAGCCATTTCCCAAGCTTGTTGCGCCTTGGCGATATCGCGATCGCGATTTTGAGTTTCCCACGTAAACCCTTCTCCCATGGCGTGAAACTCTAACTGATCCGACCAACGGCTAAAAACCGCTTTTTCTGCGGGTTCCCAAGCCCCTTTGATAAACTGAACAATTGCCACCCGATAACCGTGACCGAGCGATCGCATCACCATCCCCAAAGCTGCGGTTGTCTTCCCTTTCCCGTTTCCCGTGTGAACGATAATCAACCCTTTCGTCTGCGACGCTTTAGCGACTCGTTGTTCTTGAACTTCCTTGCGTCGCTGCATTTTGAGGCGATGTTGTTCGGAAGTTAATGTTGTATCTGTTTGAGCGTCCATAGTTTTTTTGCTTTCTGCTGTCAATTTGATTAAACTCCTATCATAAGTTTTAACCCTCTACAATGCGATCACGTCCTTGTTCTTTGGCTTGATAGAGCGCCCCATCCGCACGAGCAATTAACATCTGAAACGAATCTTCCGGTTGAGGAACACAAGCACTCACACCCTGACTTAAAGTAATGTATGGACAAACTGTAGATTGAGCATGAGGAAGCTGAAGTTGATGAATTTGGGAGTGAATTAATTCTGCCACAAGTTTCGCCCCTTCTCTGTCGGTATTGGGTAAAATTACTGCAAATTCTTCTCCCCCATAACGAGCCACAAAATCAGTCGGACGCTTGACTGCATCGTGGATCGCTTGGGCAATTTTTCGTAAACACTCATCCCCCGCTTGATGGCCGTAATGATCGTTATAACTCTTGAAATAATCAATATCTGCTAAGATCAAAGACAGGACTAATTGTTCTCGTTTAGCTCGATGCCATTCTTGTTCGAGATAATGATCAAAAGCACGCCGATTGCCAATGTTAGTTAAAGAATCTGAAATAGCCTGTTGATAGAGATTTTGACTGGTTTGATTGAGTAACATCTCCCATTCTTTGCGCTCGGAAATATCACGAATTGTCACAGAAAACCCTTCTCCATTTTTCACGGCTGTAATTTGATACCAATGTTGAGTAGGGTGGATATCAAAATAGAACTCTTGATTTAAAGTTTCTCCCGTTTCGACCACCTGAACTAACTGTTCAAATAGAGTCTTATCGAGTTGATCAATCATACTTTTCAACACTCGTTGACCGACTAAACTATTCGGAGGCTGACTGATGAATTCAGCGACCCGAGGATTAGCAACAACACAGCGAAAATAAGCAATCTTTCCCGTCTGATCACGAACCGCTTTAAAAGCCGCAATTCCATCAGGTGAACTATTTAAAACACTCGCCAATAGTGTTCTAGACTCACAGAGAATTTCTTCCACGTATTGACGACGTTCGATTTCTTGAGTGAGTCGTATATTTTGACGTTTGAGGGCGAGCTGATTTTCAACTCGGGCGACCACTTCTTCAATCTGAAAGGGTTTAGAAATATAATCAACTCCTCCCACTTTAAACGCTTTTATTTTATCAAATAATTCATTGGAAGCACTCATAAATATAATTGGAATGTCCGAATTCTTCGGATGGTATTTTAGAGTTTTACAGAATTCATAGCCATCCATTCCGGGCATAACAATATCTAATAAAATTAAGTCAGGATGTTCAGAGTCTATCGTGATTCTTGCCCGTTCTGCATTTTCGGCTTTGATCGTAAAATAACCATAACTTTTCAACATTTCAGCTAAAAAGTTTAAGTGATATAAGGAGTCATCCACAATCAGAATACGACCCAATATTTTGTGATCATTAGGATCAGCCATGGTTTGTATTGCACCACTTATAACTTTTAATATCTGTAAATTGTTTAACATAATTTTCCAATAAAAATGAGAAAAAAATCGCCCCATTCAGAAAAATTACTGAATCAGAGAGAAAAGGCTGTTGATCGGTTTATACACTCTCTAAAAAGAGTTTTCCTAATCTTAGACAAGAATAATAAACAAATGCGGAGGGAATATAAATAACGTTGATTACCAGGGTAGAGAAAGAAATCAAACCCAAAAATAAAGCGTGTTCAGCTTGAAGACAGGGCTAGAGCTATTTCTATTATGCCAAAATTAATTTTAGTTTAACAGTATTGTAAATAAAATCCTAATCACCCCTCAAGAAAATAACGGGTTATTGCAATAGTAAAGTATTGTCATGATCACAGTCAGTTTTGCTTTAGGGGTAATGGCAAACCCTTACAATAAAATAAAACTGTTTTCTGCTCAACTTCTATGTTACCTGTTGATCACGCCGAATCGATTATTTTTGACTTAGTAAAGCCCTTAGAGAGTCCCCAAGATATACAAACTGTTGATCTCCAAAATGCCAGAGGACGAGTCTTAGCAACACCTGTGATCAGTAACCTCGATTTTCCCCACTGGGATAACTCCGCGATGGACGGTTATGCAGTGCGCTATGTAGATATTACCGGATGTACGGCCGATCATCCCAAAACCCTAGAAATTGTCGAAGAAATTCCGGCTGGATGTCAACCCCAACAGACCCTACAACCCCGACAAGCCGCGCGGATTTTTACTGGGGCTTGTTTACCGATGGGGGCGGATACAATTGTCATGCAGGAAGATACCCAACGTCAAGGTGATCGGGTAACTATTTTTAACTGTCCACCATCGACAGCGTTTGTGCGTCGTCAGGGTTCTTTTTACAAAGCCGGAGAATTGCTATTAACGCCGGGAATTCCTCTAGAGGCGGCGGAGATGGCGGTATTAGCGGCGAGTCAATGTGTACAAGTTCCGGTTTTTCGTCGAGTCAAAGTGGCGATTTTTTCCACAGGGAATGAATTAGTCACACCCGATCAACCCTTGGGGCCAGGACAATTAGTTGATTCTAACCATTATGCCTTAACTGCGTTGATGCAGAAAATGGGCGTAGAACCCCTGAATTTTGGGATTGTACGGGATGATCCTCAAGCCTTGAAACAAACCATTTCTAAAGCGATTTCTCAGGCGGATGTGGTGCTTTCGACGGGGGGAGTTTCAGTCGGAGATTATGATTATATCGAACAAATGATTACGGAGTTGGACGGTAAAATTCACATCCAGTCTGTAGCGATGCAACCCGGTAAACCCTTAACGGTGGCGAAATTTCCCGGTTGTATTTATTTTGGCTTACCCGGAAATCCGGTTTCAGCTTTAGTTACGTGTTGGCGGTTTATCCAACCGGCTTTGAGGAAACTTTCGGGGTTAAAATCAGAGTATTGTCAACCTGTTTTTCTGAATGCGCGATCGCTGAGTCTTTTACAGTCGAAAGGAAAACGAGAAACCTATCTTTGGGGCAAACTTAGTGTGAATAATGGTGAGTATGAGTTTAAACTCGCAGGGGGAACCCATAACAGTGCAAATTTAGTGAATCTCGCCCAGACGACAGGTTTAGCCGTTTTACCTGTTAATTGTACCCAAGTTGAGGCGGGAGAGGTTGTTAAAGTGTTGCAAGTTTAGGTTTTTTCAATAATACGATTAAAACTCATGTCCGAGGAATTCTGAATAAATTGTCGGTTGATGATCGGGTGCTAGCTGCGGTTACTGCACTCCGTTCGGGGTTAGTGACGTAAGCAGAAATCAGGAATATAGTCTAGATTAAAAGAGTCTAAACTGAGATTAATAATCAGTTTTTAGGATGAAGATTTATGGTGATCAAAAGGTTGATAATCTGTACAATCTTTGGCCTGTTCACTCATAACTAAAGAGGGTTGAACCGCACATTTAAGATAAACGTTACCATTAAAATATTGACAATTTGTACAAGGAATTTTTTGAAAAGGCTTGCTGATCGAGAGTTTAGTTCTAATCAGTTTCCGGGCTTGTAACTGCTTAATAAAGATAACAATAAAAGCAATTCCTAAAAAACCAGAGGCGAGATAAACTAATCCTGTCCCTTGCTGAGATGCAGAGGTTTGATCAACAGACTCTTTCGAGAGAGGAACTTCCTGTACAACCGACTCTCGTGAGTCTACTTCGTAATAGCTTACGGCTGTGGAATCAGAGATTAACATACTAGAGGGAAAGGTAATGTTATCGGGGGGCTATTGGTATTATTCTCAGTATCAGACGATTGTCCGGACACCTGCCTCTTTCTTAGGGAAGAATTATCATCGATCTCTGTCTCTTTGACATCCTCTCCGTCGTAAACAACGGAGATTCCAAACATCACTATTTGGGTTTCCTCTTTCGTTGAGTTGACTTACTCAGTTGGGTTTCCCCGCCCAAGCAGAGGTCTCTATCTCTCGGGAGGCGTTGATTTCCATCTGCCCGACGGTATTTGATAGCTGTTTAAGTGCAGATTTCAGAATATTTTTGGCGGCATTTTCATCTCGGTCTGCTACATATGCACAATGAGGACATTTATGAGTCCGGGTACTGAGAGTTTTAACAACCTTTTCACCGCAGTTTGAACAATTTTGAGAAGTATATGCAGGTTCAACAGCAATCACCGGAACCCCATAAATTCTCCCCAAATATTCTAGCCATTCTCTAAACCTGTACCAAGCAGCATCGTTAATTGATTTAGCTAAACGATGATTTTTAACTAGATTGCGTATCCGTAGGTTTTCTATTGCTACCAAGTCGTTAGACTGTATGACGTGTTGGGCAAGTTTACAAACCCAATCATTACGCCTGCGTGAAACTCTTAGATACGCTTTCCCCAAACGATTTCTGGCTTTTTTGCGGTTTTGACTTCCCTTTTTTTTTCGAGATAATCGACGTTGCAATTTCTTGATTTGGCGTTCATCTTTTCTGAAAAAGCGAGGGTTGTCTACTTGTTCACCAAAAGAATCGGTATAGAAATGGTTTAAACCGACATCCAAACCAGTTTGTTTGTTTGTTTTTCTCCTCTCGTTCGTGATATATCAGAAATTGTGCATAATAACCATCGTGCCTTCTAATCACTCTAACTCGTTTAATTTGTTGGAGTTGATAGAAGTGCAAATCTCGACTTCCCCAAAGCTTAAATGTACCCGCTTGAAACTTATCAGTAAACGTTAAATAACGCCTATCTTCTGAAAGCTTCCAACCCGATGTCTTGTACTCAACAGATGCTCTGACTTGATACTTTTTAAACTTTGGGAATCCTTTTCTGGGTGAGCTTTCTGGCGTTTGCAAAGCCGCGAGGTTACACCGCTCCTTCCCCGATTTTTTTTCTTGACAATTTTGATAGAACCTCTCAATTGATGCCCATGCTCTTTCTGCGTGCGCTTGTCGGGCCATAGAATTGAGTTGGTTTACCCAAGGAAAATCAGGGTGGTCTGACAACACTTTGCAGTATCGATAGGCATCGTTGCGGCTTTGAACTTGACCATTTATCCATGCTTTGATGATGCTGTTGCGAACAAAACGACCAGTACGGATAGCTGAGTCTAGCTTTTTATACTGGTATTGGGTTCCTTGCAGCTTCATTTCATATACAAGCATAGATTATCGGCATCGAGCCACGATCTACTTATGTTAGCATCAAATAATCCGTCGTGAACGACGGGGCTTTAAACCTGCTTCTCTTGGTAACTTGATAGGTTTG
>CAZNCM010000168.1:6399-12218 GCA_964571155.1 uncultured Lyngbya sp.
TGTAATTAGTAGTCGAAGACAATTAAAGTTAACGGTGAAGGAAGGCAAAAGTCATGAGGTCAGAAGTTTTTCTCTCTCGCCCCATTTTCTCCGCCCCCCAACTCTTGACCTCCCGATCACCCTATCTGGAACCTCTGGCAAACAGAAGACGACAACGACGACGTTTTTTCAGGAATAAACAAGCTGCATAGAGAATCAGGGTTTCTCCTAAAAGTTCTGAGAATTCTTCAATTGCAACTCTGACTTTCTCAGCAAAAAAGAGAATAAAATCATGGTCAAATAATAACCCAACAATTAGTCGAAACCACCCTTTAAACAGTTCCGCCCCTAATCCTCCGACAATTAATAAAGTAAGTCCTAACAATACAATTAAAGTTTCCTGACGATACACTCGCCACAACTTCCGAACATCTTTGTACCAAACCGCAGGCGCGATAGAAAATACCCCTAAATAAATTCCCATCCAGTCTCCTTTTCCTAAGACTGAAAACCAATCATCCAGTTGCAGATGAATTTCAAAGATTTCATCGAGGGTCGCGTATAATAATAGAATAGCGATCGCTAACTTGAACCCCGAAGAAGGGGGTTGTTTGGAACGGCGTTCAGTGAGAAACAAAATTAAGGCGATCAAACCAATCGCAAACAGATAAAACGCCTGCAAAAAAGAAGGAATCGTCATTTGACCATTCATGTCGAAAGGCGCGTAGGGTTCGCCTGTTAATAAAATGCTTCCCAGATAGATAGCCACGATCACAAGTTCAAACCCAATCACACTCACTAAAATCGGGTAATTAGAGGCTTTGAGAGGGAGTTGCTGGAGTCTCTTGATCTTGTTCACAGTGGTTGATCAAAATAAATACAACTTTCCCCTCTACAGCTTCTATTTTGTGAATTCCTGATCGCGATCGAGGTTTATTGGGGATGAACCGAACCATCGGGTAAAATCGCCCCGGCGAGAATTGTCCCTGTTAGTTTAACCATAATGCGATCGCCTGTTCCGACTTTTGCCCCCGTTAAATTTGCCCCTCGCAGATCCGCCCCACTCAAGTCAGCGCCAATTAAATTCGCTTCTTGTAGATTGGCATAGCGTAAGTCTGCTTGCAGGAAATTCGCCCGAAATAAATTCGCCTTGTACAAACAAGCCCCATTCAAGTTAACTTTATGCAGAAAAGCATCACTCAAATTTGCATGGCTTAAGTCCGCCCCGGTTAAATTCCGCCCCGAAAAATCTCTTTCTTTGAGATCTGCCCCTTTGAGGTCAACTCCACTCATATCAAGCGCGTGAGGTCGCTGATAGGTTGGTTGTGGGGGATAATTGGGTTGAGGTTTGGGCTGAGGTTTGGGTTGAGGTTTGGGTTGAGGTTGAGAAGTTCGGTAAGTGGTGGATGTTGCCGGACGAGAATAGGGTTTCGCCTGGGTTTGAGTAGACGAAGTAGAATATCGAGTGGTGGTTTGTCGAGTTGATGCAGTCGTCGTTTGCTGACGAGTCGATTTATATTGAGAGGTTGTGCTTCGTTTTAAAATTGATCGCAGTTTATCTCGGGCTAAATTGATTTCTTTTAGCTTTTCTTCTGCTATTTTTCGTAATCGTTGGAATGCGATCCGGATGCCAAATAAACGCCAAGTCCTTATAAGCTTGATCAACCACCTCCAGAGTGGCACCTGGCTTCAGTTCTAACACGCGATAGCAGTAGTTTAGTTCGCTTGGAGTCATCATGGAAGTGGCAGAACTCACTCAAGTTTCGATTTGGGATTTTGGGCGACTTGCATATTTACAGAAACCTGTGCAATTTCAGCCCGGAGATTGGGGATTAACCCGTTAACTGTGATTCTGACATCGGGTTAAAATGTCTGCACAGTTCTCAAAAATATAACGCTCAGAATGGATCACTGCATTTATTCCCTCAACACGTTACGCTTGTTAGACTATTTTAGCGTCTTGCTGGAATACAACAGTGTCGGATTTTCCCAATAAAAGAAACAGTATTCAAAAAATCGACTGCACATTTTGTCCGATTTTTAACGATTTTCTAATTTCTTTATCTCCAAAATAGGCCTAAACCGTTATGAACTCGGGCGGCTGTATCTGCTGTCCGGTTGAGTAAATGACCGCCTAAAATCAGGCTAGTCGAACTTCCGCCATCCAAATTTAATCCCTCTACGGCCCCAAGTTGCTGTATCAATTGCGCCAATTCCGTTAAATCTGGCCCTGGCCCTCCCACTCGGTTATGAACGGTGACAATTAATAAATCTCCGTTGGCGGTGACTCCAATTCCACTCCGAATTGCCTGCTGTTTGGCAAACCAAATATTAAACCCTTCGGCTTCGGCATCAACAACAATTTGACCTTGTTGTAACAGTAGCGGCCCTGCTCCTAAAATGTGAGGATATTGGTTAAACTCAAAGGGTGTTGTTTGGGCGGCGATCGCAATTTTAGCACCAATCGGGAACGCACTCAAAGCACTTCTAAAAGAACGAAAAGTGAGTAAATAACCATTTTGAGGAATTTCGATGGGGGTTTGATCATCGTTCGATTCGATTTGACGACCAAGTTGATTATTTTCAACCGCGATGATCACTTCATTTAAGGTTAATGGAGTGTAAGTTTTTCCCCAGTCTGGGGTATAACGGGCTATTCCGGCTTTGACATAGCCAGTATTTAACAAATCAATTTCAAATTCTCGTCCGGTGGAAAGGGTTAAGGTTTCGGTTAATTTTAAGCGTGCCATTTTGACGGTTCCGGTATCATTCCACGCCATCACGCCTCGATTGAGAATTGGCCCTGAAAACCATTGGTTATTTTGTCGAATTGTTCCTAAAGGTAATAAGTTATTGCGGTTAAAGTATCCCCCATTAATGGCGGCTAAACTTCCCCAAGTATTGGTAATCTGAGACAGAGATGCTGTTCCTTTCATCTGAGTTTTGTCTGTCCAAATCGGTTGTAGTTTTAAGCCAGAATTTCGTTTGACTTCCAACCACACAACGGGAAAGCGATCTTGATTTAAGGTTAAATATTGTTGTCGCCAGTTTAAACCTTTAGTCCAAAGAATATTACGTTCGATTAAGGAATCTTTCCGCACTTCTATCCAAATCCGATTGGGGTTTGTTTCTGTAAAGACTTTGATTCCATAACCATCGGGTAATTTTCCTTTAATTACGGTTTGAGTTTCTCCCGGTTTAACCACAGGACGAGGAATTTTAGCCTCACTTCCGCTGGTTTCTCCTTCGTTTTTTTGGTCTTCATCGGGTTGAGGGATCGTTGACTCGGGAGGTGTTTCTGAAAAGCGATCCGCAATAGATTTTTCAGTTAGTGCATCCACAACAACTTCCCAGTCGGAACTGAGTTCATACAATTCCCAGGGTGTAGCTTTGTTGAGATTAATCACCATCCGAGAAACATCAGAAAATTCTTCATAAGTAATCTGATTGATTTGACCGATTTCTGAGAAAATATTGAGAGTGTTTCCCTCCCGTTCAACTTCCCATTCTCCAGTTTTGGCTAAAGCATCAATGTTGAGATAACGATAGTCTCGATCAAATTGAGTTAGCATAGAAAAAGGTTGAACAAGTGGAGAAAACCAATGAATCGGTTGCCAGGAAGTTTGTTGATTATTTAAGGGATTCATCCCCAAAACTAACATTATCCCTTTATCACTAATTCCGGTTAAAGTTGAAACGCCCGAACTCCATTGACCCCAAGCTATTTTCCAACGTCTACCATTCACGGATAAATGAGTTCCTGTACGAACAATTCCCGGTTTTGTCGGTTCAACACAATAGGGAGAAGTCAGAGGTAAAGCTTTTCCGAGAAAAACTAAAGCTTGATAAATAATCGCTGCAACTTCAGAGCGAGTCGCCGGTTGATTTGGATTTAAAATTACGGCTTGAGGAAAATTAACAACAATTTTAGACTCAGTTGCACCGGCAATTGCACTAACCGCATAGTTCGGAATTTGATCGGCATCTTTGTAAACTTCAGCTAAAGCAAAAGCCGTTGTTTTTGGAATATTTAAACCCGCAATTAAAGACAGTAAAACATGAAGACGGGTAATATTCGCTTGAGGTCGAAAGGTGTTGTCAGGAAAGCCAGAAATAAAGCCAGCTTCGTAAGCATTTTGAATGGCAGAAAACGCCCAAAAATCTGTTGAAACGTCTGAGAAGGGAAGATAAGCCCGTTTGGGGGGACGTTGGAAGGCAGCTTGAAGTAGGGCGGCATATTCGGCGCGAGTCAGGGTTTGTTGCGGGCGGAATGTCCCATCTCGAAAACCACTGACAATATTTTGGCGTTGTAGCCGTTGAATGAAAGAACGCGCCCAATGTTGGGTAAGATCGGGAAAAGGAGGTTGAGAATTTGCCATTATTTGTTGAGGATGCAGGTTATATCTAACGATCTAAGCATTGTTTTTCTTTTGCAGATCGCAGAAGTCGTGATCCGCATCAAAATCTATAGACAAATGGTGAGTCAATTTTCTTGACAACTAGGGTGATAAATTTCATCAAAACTTGCTTTTCCCTGATCGTCAATGTGTCGCAAGGTGACTGCATCTACACTCAACAGTCGAGTTGGGGCGCCAATATTGATCTTTAATTCGATCCTCGACTGCACACCTTGAATAGATCAAGCTAAAATTCAAGATAATTTTAGATCACCTCCTTCTTTTCCGGAGAAGCCGGAACGCAATGTGTAGCGTCGATCTGTTCATTGTTCTGATCCGAGAAGTCCAAACTCCCACACATTGTCGTTGCCGTGTCTGTAAAAATGCCATTTGAGCGGGGATCTGTTTTAGGTGCTAACCCTTAGAAGCAGGTAATCTTGACTAAGGTGGTACACTTTAGCCGTTTTCAAGAACATTTAATGTTTCAGTGTTTTTACTGAATTTTCACATTAATAAGGCTCAAGCTTGGTGAATTCTACTGACTTTTTTAGAATTTTAAAGCACATTATTCATGATAATTCTATGGTAAAAACAACGAATCAACCCCAAGAAAATCTAGCAAATAACGGGGAAGACCCGGCAATTATTCTCTCAAAAAGATAGAGATAATCTGCACTGTTTTCCGGTTTTTTGTAAAAACTCTGAGAAAAGATAAATAACAGATAGAAATCGTTCTAGGGATAGAGGACTTGATGATTAACTTAGATGTAGATGATGCGTTCTGGTCGAGTGATTCAGAGTCAATTGCTCGATATATCCATGATCAAGTTGGCTTGATTGAAGACTATAATTGTGAGATGGATTGGAGTTTAATTGATAGGATTTGTTCAACCCCGACTACCGTTCCCCCCAAGTCTAAATGGCTGAGAAAGCTATTACAGATGATCGAAGTAACTTTTGATTAAGGGGTTGAGAACCGGAGTGATTGATTTTCAGGCTTTGTGTTGTTAAGGAAGGGTCTTGGCAAATATTTCAAGTAGCAGACAGAGACAAGGTTGTTAAAATTGAAGCTATGATTAGGCGCTCACTGCTTATTTGAGGAGTTGAACGCCTCTGAGATTCTGCCAATTGTCCAGAAATAACCCGGAGAAGGCAGAATTAAAAATAGTGTTTAATTGCTTGGGGGAAACAACACATGATGCTCAATCTGGCGAAATTTTTTCGAGCTTGTAGTCCAGCCTACAGGTTAAATATGTCGAAGCCTGAAGATCGTCAATATTATATCGATTTTGCAAGTGTACGCGGTAGTCATGTGATTAAAGAACTACGGCGAACAATTACGTTCTCAGATGATGAACCCACTTGTCAGTTATTTACTGGACATATTGGCTGTGGAAAATCAACCGAATTATCTTGTTTGCAAGCTGAATTAGAACAACAAAA
>CAZNCM010000169.1:0-1706 GCA_964571155.1 uncultured Lyngbya sp.
CTGCTGCTGCGGTACGAATCATTGTTCCCAAATTCCCCGGATCTTGTACTGTTTCTAGGGCGAGTCCGATCTGGCTAATGGTGACAGTTTGAGGTTGAGGACGAGGAGCCGTGGCAATAATCCCATCGGGGTTAACTGTTGTGGCGATCGCTTGTAAGACTCGTTGATTGACTTCTTCACTGCGGCTAGCAGCTTGACAAACGCTCTCCCAAAGACGAGGATAACGATTTTGCCATTGAGCTGTATAACAAACCGTTAGAAGCGGATATTGTGTCGCTAGCGCTTCTTGAATTAAATGTGTTCCTTCCAACAAAAATAGTTGTTGTTCTCGTCGCCCCTTGGTTCGATGTAATTTGCGAAGCTGTTTAATTAGGGGATTTTGAACACTGGTCAACATATTGAGAATTTTTAAGCCGAAAATAAATAAAGAATGACCACGCGCAAGTTTAGTCGCAACGTTACGAAACCTGTAGCTTGGGTTTGATTCAATATTTTACCATGTCCGTTTAGAAAACACCTTGATTGATGTTGGCTTCGGCGATCGCTTTTCCCAACCCGCACTTACGACACACCTGAAATCTGGCTAAGATAATAGGGAAATAGAAAACTTTATAAAAAGTAATAACTTGTATTTTAATACTATAAAAGATCTGGATATTTGGTATGAATTTTCTGATTTTTCCCCAATTCAAATAAAACAAATTAATGAAATTAATCTCGACACTATTGATGATCTAAACCTTGATAGCGTTGACGATGATGATCTTCCATTTTAATTGAAAATTTAGAGTTGAAGAATAGATTTGAAAAAAATGGATAATTTAGGGAAGTTTTAAGTTTATAATTAACTTGAATTAATTAATCAAAACTAATATCCCGACCCAAATCGGAGTGGCGTTGATGGTCTATCTCTGCGAATATTTCGTCAAGTTCTGAATCATTTTGCCAAACTCCAATAAGTTCTTTCAGTTTATCCCAGTCTGGAACGATAATATTATCGGGAATGTCTACTTCTATTTCAACTCCATCCTCAATTGATATCGGTTCTAAAAGGTGGATAGTTTTACCTCGAATAATTCCTTTGACTTTCATAATCAGTTTTTGGGCTACAAAGATACATCATCTTAATCGAATTCATTCTATCTTTGTTAGGGCGCAAGCAAGAGCGCCTCGACGGAGAATTTAGGAAAATTTTTAACTTTATTGGCTCAACTGTTGCTCAAATGTCGGTAAAATAATTCTGCTGTGATGCGATCGCCGTGAAATGTCTACCTCCACCCCCTGCCCGTTTCCCCCCGAAGAAATTGCCGACGAAGGCATCAAACCCGACGAATACCAAGAAATCGTCAACCGCCTCGGACGCCACCCCAACAAGGCGGAATTAGGAATGTTTGGGGTAATGTGGAGCGAACACTGCTGCTACAAAAACTCCCGTCCCCTGTTAAAACAGTTTCCCACCACAGGCGATCGCATTTTGGTCGGTCCCGGCGAAAATGCCGGCGTGGTAGACTTCGGAGACGGCCTACAACTGGCGTTTAAAATCGAGTCCCACAACCACCCCTCGGCGGTTGAACCCTTCCAAGGCGCTGCAACCGGAGTCGGTGGGATTTTGCGGGATATTTTCACAATGGGGGCGCGTCCCATCGCCGTGTTGAACTCGCTGCGGTTCGGTTCCCTCGACGACGCCCGGACCCGAACCCTGTTTA
>CAZNCM010000169.1:1716-1929 GCA_964571155.1 uncultured Lyngbya sp.
CAGGAATTGCCCATTATGGCAACTGTTTCGGCGTCCCGACTGTAGGAGGTGAAGTCTATTTTGACCCCGCCTACGCCGGAAATCCCCTCGTAAACGCGATGGCGATCGGTTTGATGGAAACGTCGGAAATTGTGAAATCGGGGGCTTCTGGGGTCGGTAATCCCGTGCTGTATGTAGGTTCGACAACCGGACGGGATGGCATGGGCGGCGCCA
>CAZNCM010000169.1:1953-3386 GCA_964571155.1 uncultured Lyngbya sp.
TTTAAAACCGGGGCTGTGGTGGCGGCCCAGGACATGGGGGCGGCGGGGATTACCTGTTCGACTGCGGAAATGGCCGCAAATGGGGGCGTTGGGATTGAATTAGACTTGGATAAAATTCCGGTTCGGGAAACGGGAATGGTGCCTTACGAATATTTGTTATCTGAGTCTCAGGAACGGATGTTATTTGTAGGGCAAAAAGGGCGGGAACAGGAGTTAATTGTCAGAATATTATTTAAAGGGGAAATTGCCGCAGAAATTCCGGCTACGGCTTTGGCGGATAACACGCCAATTTATCATCGAGAACTGTTAGCCGAACCTCCCGAATATGCCCGCAAAGCTTGGGAATGGACGGAGGATTTATTGCAGCCCTGCACGGTTTCGGGAATTCACATTAATAATACTTTTAAAACTTGGAATGAAATTTTATTCGCGCTGTTAGATACGCCGAGTATTGCGTCTAAACGTTGGGTGTATCGACAATACGATCATCAAGTTCAAAATAACACGCTGATTTTACCGGGAGGCGGAGATGCGGCGGTGGTTCGGTTGCGTCCGGTGAACTATTATGAAAATCAGACAAAAGTAGACTATAAACGAGGCGTTGCAGCGACGGTTGATTGTAATTCTCGCTATGTTTATTTGAATCCCTATGAAGGGGCGAAAGCGGTGGTTGCAGAAGCAGCAAGAAACCTCAGTTGTGTCGGAGCCGAACCGATTGCTGTTACCGATAACTTGAATTTTGGCAGTCCAGAAAAACCTGTGGGATATTGGCAGTTAGCAGAAGCTTGTCGGGGTATTTCTGAGGCTTGTAAAGAGTTTTCAACGCCCGTAACGGGGGGGAATGTTTCCCTGTATAATGAAACGTTGGATACACAGGGAAATCCCCAGGCTATTTATCCAACTCCGGTTATTGGAATGGTGGGGTTAGTTGATGATATTCGCCGAGTTTGTGGCTTGGCTTGGCAAAATGAAGGCGATATTATTTATCTGTTGGGATTGGGTCAGTTTGAAGCGGAAGAAACAGAAAAAGATGCTAGATTGGGTTTGGGCGCTTCGGAATATTTGGCTCAAATTCAGGGGATTATTGCCGGAAAACCTCCCGAAGTTGATTATAATTTGGAACGGAAAGTTCAGGGGGTTTGTCGGGAAGGAATTCGTCAAAATTGGGTAAATTCCGCCCATGATTGTGCTGAGGGCGGGTTAACAATTGCGTTGGCGGAATGTTGTATTAATGGGGAGAAAGGCGCGACGGTTAATTTTGGAATAGATTCGCTTTTACAACGCCGTTGGGATAGGATTTTGTTTGCGGAAGGGGGGGCGAGAATTTTGGTTTCGGTGAGTCCCCAACAACAAACAAATTGGGAAAATTACCTTGAAGAACAGTTGGGAGAAAAGGGGGAATTTTGGCACAATTTGGGGAAAGTTGAAGGAAG
>CAZNCM010000169.1:3396-4093 GCA_964571155.1 uncultured Lyngbya sp.
TGAAAGACAGTTATTTCAATGCTATTGAACGCCGGATGCAATGATAGTAGGTTGGGTTGTTTGAAGTTGGGTTTCCTATCCTCAACCCAACCTACTTGTATTAGGAATTAAGCTGCAATTTGATAACGATGTGTTCGCCGGCTGAACTCGGAACTTTCCAGGTTTGTAAGTGTTGACGAATGAGCTTAATTACCGCTTTGTCATTCAGTGTAGACGCTTTTTCATCAACGACGATTTGCTTAACACGTCCGTTTTTAACTTGCAGTTCAAACACCAATTCCCCCTTGAAAACTGGCGGAATAGCTAAGGTTGCTAAGTGCCGTTTTAACCCCTCAAGTCCAACTTTATCTAATCCTGTTGTTTCTGTTATTTCAATTGCAGAAGAAAGACTGGATGAACGCTGCTGTTCGTAACTAATGCTTTCAGGTGCAAAACAACGCAATGAAAGCTCCGCAGATTCTAAATCATCGTCATCAATTGAATAAGCCCGAGCCATTAGTCGTCGGGGTTTCATAGACCTTGAAACCGGGGCATAAGCAGCTTTCGCCGGCATAGCCCGATAACTCACACCTTCTGCCATTTCTAGGGGAACTTCAACAGAAATATTCTGTTCATTTGGCTCAACTCGAACGTCATCGCTAACCGCTACAAACGCGGTGTATTGCGATAACAATTGATAGGTTAAAGCGGTGTCTGT
>CAZNCM010000169.1:4121-12134 GCA_964571155.1 uncultured Lyngbya sp.
CTTCTACATTCGATTTTGTCTCGTAACTTAACATCTGATTCGTCAGGTGTTTGATGCGCTGGCGTCCCCACAATTGGGCGATCGCTACATTTCCCGCATTTGAAAAATCAATTAAAAAGGTTTGTTCGTAGGGGTTTCCGTTGGCAATTTTTCCCGTAACTTTTAAATTTCCCGCAGCAGAATCAACTTTTCGCCCAAACAAAACTAAAGGCTGTTCGGCAAATAAATCGGGGGTAATTTCAGGGTAAATTTCCGGGGTTTCTCCGCTACCTTCCCAGTTAATATTAATGTCAGTTAAAACGGGGTTGTTAATTTGTCGGAAGAACTTTTCGGCGACTTTTTGAGTCGATTCATCCTGACGAACAACCCGAGAAATTCCCCGACCAATTTCGGCTATGCGGTTAATTAAAAACCGATTCACCGAACTTCCCACGCCAAAACTATACAGGCGATTTCCCAGTTTTAAGTTGTCTTGAACTTCCGATAAAATGGCATTTTCATTGCCAATATATCCATCGGTTAACAGCACAATACTCCGCAACCGTCCGGTAACTTCCGGGAATTTTAACACTTCTAAAATCCCATTCAAGAGTTGTGTTCCGCCATTGGCTTGCAGTCGATTAACGTAGTTGATGGCGAGGTTGCGGTTTTCGGGAGTGTTGGCTAACGGGGTTTCTGAAAGTTTGCGGGTGGTATTGGCAAAATCCATAATGTTAAAGGTATCATTTGGATTTAACCCGTTAATAAACCGCCGCATTAACTCCTGAGATTTGAACAGCGGATCGCCCTGTTGCGAACCGGATGTATCCATCAAAAACAGAACATCTTTGGCGACAATTTCATCGGTTTTGTACTCGATGGCGGGAATGAAATAAAGGGCAAAATGTCCGCCCCGTTCGTCGCTTTGAGTTAACACCGTCGCTTGGGTATTGTCTCCAGAAACTTGATAGCGAAGAATTAAATCTTTGTTGGGAATTGTGTCTTCTTTGTCAAGTTTAACGGTAACAATTTCGCCGTTTTCTGTGATGTTAATTTGATGGGAAGTCGAACGAACTTGGGAAATGGGTAAACCCGCATGAATTTCAACAGTTACGCCGATATCTTGACCCGAACGTGTCCCCTCTGGAACAATAGGCGGCGTGATTTTAGAGGCGTCGGGAACTTGGTCTGTATCCCCGCTTTGATCGATTTTTTTACCGGGAATATAGCGGGGACCGACAACCATTGGAAAGACAAATTCATAGTCTCCTTGTTCAAATTTTAGGCTGTCGGTATAGCGAATAATCACTTCAATTTCTTCGCCCGGTTTGATATTGGCTAAAGATTGGGTAAAGATATTATCTCGCTGCTGTTCAAGTAAGCCTGCGGTTCGTCCTTGGCGTTTTGCGGTTTGATAAATTTGTTGGGCTTCAACTCGTTTTTTGATATCGCCTTTGATAATGCGATCGCCAATTTTAATCTCCATTTGATCGACTGCGGCTTCATCCGGTAACGGAAAGGTGTAAACCGCTTCCATCGGTTGCGTTAGAGGGTTTTCAAAACTTTGTTTAACTTCAACTCTCGATAAATTTCCGGAAATTTGGGCGAAGACTTCAGTATGTTTGAGAGGAAAGGTTAAAGAAACATTATCAGGAGATTTGGCAGTAATTCCACCGATAGGGGGTGAGGATGCTGGCATGGGAGTAGGTCTCCGAATTGGAATTATTGACGCTTATTGGTAGACTTCAGTGTGGAATTTCCTTTTTTCGGAAGTAAATGACCCTGGCTTAAATTAAGTATTGTTAAATTGATCGGAGAAATTATGAGTTGATATGAATTTTGAGAGTCAATAGATCACAGTCACCAGGAGGCACTTGCCAATCTTTGAGCGCACTTTGAATCATTTTGATGATCGTTTTTTTATTAAGTGTAGAAGCCTGTTCATCCCATACGACTCTCCTAATGCGTTCTTTTTTAACTTGTAATTCAAACACCAACTCACCCATAAATCCGTCGGGAATTTCGAGATTTTTTAAATGATTTTTCAACGAGTCAACTCCTTCTTCATCTAATCCGGTAACATCAATCACCTCAAGGGGGCCAGTCATGGCGGAGAAAGATGAATATTTCAGCAACCAATCCCTTGTCCTTGACCAATCTGCAAAGCAGACATCAGTGGTGCTCATAAAAGATACAGGCATAAACAAAGACCTCATTTATTCACGGCTGCTAACGATAGTCGGGGTCTGAGTGACCAATCTGGACATCACAGATCCTCCCTAATTCCAATATTCACAACCTATTGTGAGATATCAAGCTAAAATCGTTATTTTTAGTAAACAAACTTGCTGAAAATGGTTAATTTTTATTACGTTTGTCTCTCTTATTTTAGCATCAATCACTGATAACAGAAGGATTAGCACCGTCCCGACGGTCAAAGATATTTGAAAACTGTCAACTTGATCTAGCACAATGACTAAATAGGGCATTGACTGGCGTTGGCAAAAGGACACTTATGTATATTTACACCACCCCTCGGTTTGACGAACAAGCGAGGCAACACGGCATTCAAAGTCAGGTGGCGGAACTTTTGGTCGCCATCAAGACTCAAGGGATTACTGCTGTAGAAGCTTTGTTTGAACGCAATTATCCTTATTTGAAGCGACCTGTCCGCAATTTGCGACTGGTGGGGAAAATTTTGCGAGTTGCCACAGAGGAAGTATTGTGTCTGCTAGACGTTTTCACCCGAGGCGGGAAAGAATACGAAGCGTTCCTGAGAAATCCCGAAGAATACGGTCAACTCCACCTCGAACCTGCTGTTAATTTTCAACAGTTGGCTATTAGTTTAAATGCTCAACGAGAAGAACAACACTCCGTTATCCGTCGTCAACCGCTACCCGAGAAACTCTATCATCTTTGGCTAGAACGTCCGAGTTGGGCAAGAAATACAGCCGATATTATTATCTGTGAAAGTGAAGTTTGGGTCAATCAATTTAAGCAGCGAGATATTCAGCTTCAATGGAAAACTTACCACGAAATGATCACAAATTTAGTGGGAGAAAGTCAGTTTAATAATGGAATTCGCCGTCAGGAGACAAACTGGTTAAATATTTATCTCTGTGGAAAACCAAGTGAACATCGCTATATTTTGTATAGTTTAGTGAAAACTGCTGATCTTCCCCATCGAAATGTATTGTTTTTGTTGGCAACGTTTGATCGAGATCCCGCCCTAGCTGAACTGGCAGAAGTCGGTCAAGCCACTCATGTTTTTGCCCCTCAAAATACCCAAACTCTCTTTTCTCAAAATGTTACGTTTGACAATTTATCTCGTTATACTCGTCGTTCTTATCCCGCTTATTTGATTTTAGATGGAGACGTTTGGTTAGAACTTGAACAAGAAGCGGGAATTAATTTAGCCCTTTCAGTAGAAGAAGAAGAAATTCTACACGAACTTTCAACTGCTGAACATCATACCCATTCTTTACCTGTTTTTATTAATGGACGGGCTGGAAGTGGGAAGTCAACGATGTTGGTTTATTTATTTGCCGATTATTGCGATCGCTATCAAAAATATTATCTAAAAAACAAACCCAAAAAAAATCAAAATCTTTTTAATCCTTTGTTTTTAACTTATAATGAAAAATTACTCTCTAAAGCTCAAGAAGCGGTTGAAAAACTTTTGAACAATCATCATAAATATGTTCTTGATACGAACAATTATCAAAACGAAAAACCTTTAATCAACAATTGTTTTCAGTCTTTTCAACAATTTTTACTCAATCAACTCCCCCCTGAATATAGTATCCATTTTGATCCGGATAAATATATTTCTTTTTACGATTTCCGTCAACATTGTAGCCGCCGACATAGCCGTTATTCTCCAGAGTTATGCTGGCATATTATTCGCACCTTTATCAAAGGATATACCCTCACAGGTCAACAAGAAGGGTATATGACTCCAGAAGATTATGAAGAAGTTCCGAGACGAGAAAGAACAATTTCTTTAGAGATTTTTCAAGCGATTTATAAACAAGTTTGGTCTTGGTATCATCAACTCACAACCCGAGAAGGATATTGGGACGATCAAGATTTAATTCGTAAAGTTTTAGACTTACAATGTTTTGAGTCTAAATATACAGCAATTTTCTGTGATGAAGCCCAAGATTTTACCAAGTTAGAATTGCGGTTAATTATGCAGTTATCCGCCTTTTCTCAATGTGATTTATATCCTCCCGTTCACAGTTTACCTTTTGCGTTTGCGGGCGATCCCTTTCAAACGTTAAATCCGACAGGGTTTCGTTGGGATAGCGTCAAAGCTACTTTTTTCGATCAAGTGATTGCGGTTCTCGATCCCAGTCACCAGTTAAATTTAAACATGACCTTTTATGAACTAGAATCCAATTATCGTTCGAGTTTATCTATTGTTAAAGTCACGAATTTAATTCATTTATGGAGACATCTTTTATTTCAAATTCAGGAACTAAAACCCCAAGCGGCTTGGCAACCTTATACCGACTGCAACGAACCCCAAAAGTTTATTTTTAGTCAACGGGGATTTTCTGTAGAAGCATTAAAACGTCATGTCAAAAAATCTCCTATTTTTATTGTTCCTTGTGAAGCGGGAGGTGAACTTCAATATGTTAAAAACGATCAATTTCTGGCGAGTTTGTTTCCGCAAGTGGATGAAGAAAATCCGCCTAAAAATGTTTTAAGTGCAATTCAAGCCAAAGGATTAGAATTTCCCTTAGTGATATTATATAAGTTTGGCGAACAATTTTCCCAAGAATTTCAGCGTCCAATTTGGGATTATTTAGAAAATCAAGAAGATCATCCCTTAGAATTAGAATACTTTTTTAATAAACTCTATGTAGCGGCGAGTCGGGGAATGTCTGATTTGATTGTAATTGATACGGAAGCCGGAGATCGTTTCCTATGGCAATATGCCACTTCTGAACCGACTCATCACCTCGAGAATTGGTTACAACAAACCGAAGATAAAAGCCTTTGGGAAAACGCGATTGGTGGATTCCGTTGGGGGGATAATTTAGGAGGATTAGATCGAGATAATCGAGAGTCTCAGGCGAAAGAATTCGCCGAAAACGGACGCAGCCAAAAAGATGCAACCTCTCTGCGACGCGCGCAACAATTTTACAGCGAATTAGGCAACTTAGAACAAGCAGATTTATGTCAGGCTTGGGCTTTAAAATTTGAGAAACAATTTCGTGCAGCCGGAATCCTCTTTTTACAACGAGGAAAACAAAAAGAAGCCTGGAGTTGTTTTTGGGAAGGAACCTGTTGGCACGCTTTAATGGATTGGTATCAACAATTTCCTGAACAACAATCTCTAGAACGTTATTGTGCTGAATTTATGGCACAAACGCCTAAAACCCTCGACACAATTCAAACCTTTACACATTTTTTAGAAGAAAATTTAACCAATCAGTTACTGATCGAA
Source organism: uncultured Lyngbya sp. (assembly GCA_964571155.1). GTDB lineage: Bacteria > Cyanobacteriota > Cyanobacteriia > Cyanobacteriales > Microcoleaceae > Capilliphycus. Next base: position 9,556 of record CAZNCM010000169.1, read on the forward strand.
AATCGCCTCATTAAACCCTGGAAAGTCACCATCCAAGAGTATAGCCGTCAAATTCGGAATTTAATGCGGGAAAAAACCTTAAAAAAAGAGAATTGGCAACGATTTGGTGATATATTAGAAGGGTTAGATGAAGCCAAATATCATGGATTATTAGAGCTAGCAGGAGATTGTTTTTATCGCGCTCAAAATCTGAGACGGGCGGTGCGGTGTTGGCGCGAAAGTGGGGCAACAAAAAAACAAGAATATAATATTGCTGAAGCTGAATTATTGGGATTTCCAGAAGGATTTCCTTACTTAGAAAAAGTCGGCGATTATCAACGAATTGTTAGAGAGTGGGAAAATGCAGGAAAACCGGGAACACAACAATGGTTAAAATATATTGACTGCATCGGACAAGCATTAGAAAAACAACACCGACAGAAAGATTGGGTTGAATATTTGATTCGGACAAAACGTTGGGTTGATGCGATCACTGCTATTGAAAAATCTCCGAAACCCGAAGCGATAAAGTTTAGATTTGAGATCGTTCGAGAGCTTTCCCGTTCAAATTTAACTTCCGAACAAGCGCGAGAATTTCGCAGTCGATATGTTAATCTAATTGAAAAAGTATTATCTCATTCTCAGTGGCAACACCATCTTTCTATTGAAGAAATTGGCATCGCTTTAGAACGAGTTGGAGAATTAGTTCCCACGCTCAGATTTTACGAAAAATTTGTCAATTCTGAGCAACCTCAACTCAGTCAATTTGCCCGGAAACGATGGATAGCAACCAAACTTAAACAACAAGATTACGCCAATGTTGCTGAACCGAAAAGAGCGGCAGAAATCGCCCGAGAAATTGCTCGCAAAGCCTATGATTGGGTGATGGTTCCTCGAGAAATTTCAGCCGAACCGCCCCGTTTAGAACTTCAGGGAACGTTGACACCGACTTCTGAAAAAACAGAAGAAAAACCAACTGCTGCTGCGTCTGATGCTGATGTAGGAATTGTTGGACTCCCCCCTGGAACAAAAATAAAACTGATTGATAGTGAAATTAAAATTTACAGTTTTAAAATTGCTCATCTAGAGGTGAAGCGAGTTCGACGGGGATTAAATCTGTGGGTATTGCTTCGAGATACTGACACCTTATCGGAGTTGCAAGTGACAATTGATCGTAAACGCAGTCGAATTAAAGTCGGAAATGTGATGATCGATGCTTTTGATGGTCATCAACTTCGTTTTAGTAGTCCAGAGAGAGACTATAAAGGAATCGTGTTCTACAGTCGTGAACAGCCCCGTATTGAATTGCAAATTCGAGGAATCACAAACAAAATTTACCTTTAAAATATAAAAGAAGAAGCAATCTTAACTGCAATTGCGGCATTTTTATCTACAATTGAGATGAGATTGACTTACACTAAAGGTTGATTCTGCTCATGTCCGAGTCGTTTTCTTATCAATCCATCCCCGAAATTACAGTTGAAGAGTTAGCGCACCGTCTACAAGCGGAGTCAGCTAAAAACCTACAACTGGTGGACGTTCGTGAACCTCAAGAGGTAGAAATGGCACAGGTTGATGGATTTCTCAATCTACCCTTAAGTCAATTTAGCCAGTGGTCTGAGCAAATTCACAGTCGCTTAGATCTCGAAAAAGAAACCCTGGTACTCTGTCATCATGGAATGCGATCAGCCCAAATGTGTCAGTGGTTGATGCGTCAGGGGTTCACGAACGTCAAAAATATCGCCGGAGGAATTGATGCTTATTCCATTCTCGTTGATTCTGAGGTTCCTCGGTACTAAATGAGAAAACACCGGATCAGTTTTTTATGAACTTCTCACCTCACGACTTCTAAATTCCCTGACCGTGCGAAATTTGAGATTTTCAGTAACAATACAATAGGTACAAATTCTTCACTCTTTGATCTTTAAATTCCTTGATTATGCTTCTTGAGCAGCGTTCACAATCAAAAACCCAATCCTTACAGTCGTCTCAGCTTAACCTGGACTACGACTTAGCCATTGTTGGTGGCGGTATTGTCGGGGTGACTCTCGCCTGTGGACTCAAAAACTCTCCTCTGAGGGTGGTTTTGATTGAATCTCAACCCAAAGCAGTTGCTATTCGTCGCCGACAAGCCTACGCCCTGACGCTGCAAACTGGACGCATTCTACAAGGAATTGGAGTCTGGGACGAAATTTTACCCAACATTACCACGTTTGATCAGATTAGTCTCAGCGACAGCGATCATCCCAATGTGGTTCACTTTAAACCTGAAGATCTTGGAACAGAGGGGTTGGGCTATGTCGGTGAACATTCGGTGATCCTAACCGCAATGCACGATTTTCTCGACTCCTGTGAAAACGTCTCTTGGCTGTGTCCTTCTCAAGTCGTCAATGTTAATTATCAGCCGGATTTTGCCGAAATTGAGGTTGAAGCCGAAGGAAACACCCAAACTCTGCGAACTCAGTTGGTGATCGCTGCTGATGGTTCGCGATCGCCATTGCGTCAAGCGGTGGGAATTTCGACCTATGGCTGGAAATATTGGCAGTCTTGCATCGCCATGACTATCAAAACTGAAAAATCTCACCAGAATGTCGCCTTTG